>CAILIO010000226.1 GCA_903834285.1 uncultured Sphingomonadales bacterium
ACACCTGCCGCCGCGCCGTGCTGCTCCGCCATTTCGGCGAGACCCCGCCCGGGTCTTGCGGCAATTGCGACAACTGCCTTCACGCCCCGGGCGTGACGGATGCGACCCAGCTCGCGCGCAAGCTCCTCTCCGCCGTCTACCGCACCGGGCAGGCGTTCGGGCTCGGCTACCTCGAAAAGGTGCTGACGGGCGCGGCGGACGAGCGCATCAACAGCAAGGGTCACGATCAGCTTTCCGTCTTCGGCATCGTCAAGGGCGATGAAGCACAGCTGCTGCGCCCTGTGGCGCGGGCGCTTCAGGCGCGCGGCACTTTGGTGCCCAACGAACACGGCGGCCTCGCACTCGGCGGTGATGCCCGCGCGCTGCTGAAAGGCGAAGGACGGCTCGATCTTGTCACGGCGCCGCCGAGCGAGCGCGGCACACGCCGCCGCCGGGGCGCGGAGGCAGTGCCCAATCCGGTCGGCGATCCCTTGTTCGAAGCGCTGCGCGCGCTGCGCCGCGAACTGGCTGAGGAAGCCGGGGTGCCGCCTTACGTGATCTTCCACGATTCCGTGCTGCGCGACATGGCTGCGCGGCGGCCCACGACGCAGCAAGACCTCGGCGCCATCGGCGGCGTCGGCGCCCGCAAGCTGGAGGCCTACGGGGACCGGTTTTTGGAAGTGATCCGGCAGTATTGAAGCGGCTCAAAATGGAACCTGCACCCCATCCCACGCAAACAGCCCCCCGCTCTGCGACGGCGTCAGCCCATCAAGCACCCCCAGCAGCGCTCCCGCCGAATACGCCGGCGTGAACATCCTCTCCGCCGCTACCCCGCGCTGGAACGGCGCCGAAAGCGCACTGTCCACCGTGCCCGGATGCAGCGTCACCGCGACGGCCAGTGGGTGCGTGCGCGCCAGTTCCAGCGCGAGGTTCTTGACCAGCATGTTGAGCGCCGCCTTGCTCGCGCGGTAGGCGTGCCAGCCGCCCAGCCGGTTGTCCGCAATCGAACCGACACGCGCCGAAAGCGCCGCAAACACCGCGCGCCCGTCGCGCCGCAGCAGCGGCAGCGCATGCTTGGCGATCAGGGCCGGACCGATGGTGTTCACCGCGAACAGCTCGGCCATCCCCTCGGCGCACAGCGCACGATACGATTTTTCGGGGCCGGCCCCGTCAGCGCGCGTGAGCCGGCCAGTCGCAATCAGCACCATGTCGAGCGGTCCGCCGATGGCAGCGCAAGCTGCCGCGATGCTGGCCTCGTGCTGCAGATCAAAGGCGAATGGCAGCAACTTGCCCCCGCTCGGTGTTTCCCCCCGGCGCGATCCGGCGTGGACTTCGACAACATTGGCGCGGCCCGCCAGCGCCGCAGCAAGCGCGCCGCCGATGCCGCCAGAGGCGCCGAAGACCGCGCAACGTAGAGCATGGGGCAGTGCAGGGGAGGGACTGTTCATCCTTCAGGAGTTGGGCGCTTGGCCTTTCGCTGTCGAGCGGGTCGGAAGGGCAGTTGCTGTATTATCTTGCCAATACAGCTTGCGAACCGGCGATCGGCACGCCACATTGCCCGGACAAGCGCCCGCCGAAGATGCCGGGGGCGGGAGTGAGACACGACGCCATGGCTAGCCAATCGACCGATACCGCATCCCCGATCATCCTGACCCCGCCCGATCCGGTGCCGGTGGTCGCGCCGACCCAGGCCGCGGGGCTGGTGCCCGTGGCGGATGACACCAAGTCGAAGCTAGAAGCGCGGGCAGAGGCCTTCGTGGCTGATCTCGTCGCGCAGGATGCCGTCAGCCCCGAGTTCGGCAAGCGCGTCGATCAGCTCTCCAACATGGGCCGCAAGGAAATTGCGCAGGCAGCGGGCATGTCGAACCGCTTCCTCGATCGGCCGGTGCGCGCGATGGACAAGGATTCCGGCGTCGGCGCCGATCTCGCTGCGCTGCGCCGCACGGTGGAAGAGCTCGATCCCGGGCGGCAGGGCAAGCTTTCGGGCCCCCGCAAGATCTTCGGGATCATCCCCTTCGGCAACAAGCTGAAGACCTATTTTGATAGCTACCAGTCCTCACAGGGCCACATCAAGTCGATCCTCGACCGGCTCGCCTCGGGCAAGGACGAACTGCTGATGGACAACGCCGCGATCGACGTCGAGCGCTCCAAGCTGTGGGAAGCGATGGGCAATCTCGAGCAGATGATCCACATCTCCAAGGTGCTCGATCAGAAGCTGGAGGATGCGGCGAACGATCTCGACCACACCGATCCGGCCAAGTCCAAGGCGATCCGCGAGACCGCGCTGTTCTACACCCGCCAGCGCACGCAGGACCTGCTGACGCAGATGGCCGTGACGGTGCAGGGCTACCTTGCCCTCGATCTGGTCAAGAAGAACAATGTCGAACTGGTCAAGGGCGTCGACCGCGCCGGCACCACCACGGTCGCCGCGCTGCGCACCGCTGTCACCGTCGCGCAGGCGATGACCAACCAGCGCCTCGTACTTTCGCAGATCACCGCGCTCAACACCACGACCGCGAACATCATCGATTCCACCGGCAAGCTCCTGCGGGAGCAGACCGGCAAGATCCACGAGATGGCCGCCTCAAGCACTATTCCCTTGGAAACGCTGCAGCGCGCCTTCCAGAACATCTACGAGACGATGGACACGATCGACAGCTTCAAGCTGAAAGCGCTCGATGCGATGAAGCAGACGGTCGATACGCTTTCGGGCGAGGTCGAGAAGTCCAAGGGCTATATCGCGCGGGCCGAGGGGCAGGCGCAAGCGAAGCTCGAAGGCAGCGCCACGTCACCGCTACTGAGCCTGGAGGGCTGACTTGCAGATGGCGAATAGCGCGAGCGAGAGCAGCCGCATTCTTGCCGAAGCGCGCACCAGCCTGCAGCGCCAGCAGGCAGGCGGGCGCCGTGTCGCCGTGCGCTCGATCGGGCGGCGCTCGGCCGAGCTGAAGCGCCGTCACTGGATCGCCAAGCTGATCCGTGTCGCGTTCATGGTCGCACTGGTCCTGACCGGTGCAACCGTGGCGGGCCTCATGCTGGATGGCATCGGATTTGTCGGCCTCGTGATCACGCTGGTGCTGCTGATCGTTCCCGCTGTCGTGCTGACGGTTGTGCCCCGGCTGGTTGTGCCCACGATCGAGGCGCTAAACCACGGGGACGTCCGGACGATGATCGGCCGCACCGAGCTCTGGCTGGAAGCGCAGCGCCCTGCCTTGCCCGCCCCGGCGGTGAACCTGATCGACCAGATCGGCGTCCAGCTCGATGGCCTCGGCCTGCAGCTCGAAGGGATCGACCCGGCCGAACCTGCGGTCCTCGAAGTGCGCAAGCTGGTGGGTGAACACTTGCCCGGCATGGTCGAATCCTATCGCCGCATTCCGCCGAACTTGCGGCGCGAGCAGCGCGATGGGCGCACCGCCGACCAGCAATTGACCGACGGTCTTGGCAAGATCAGCAAGGAAATTGACGCGATCACCCGCCAGCTCGCCGCCGGCGATCTCGATGCCCTCGCCGTGCGCGGGCGCTTCCTCGATTACAAGTACGGCGACGGGCTGGAGCAGCA
>CAILIO010000227.1 GCA_903834285.1 uncultured Sphingomonadales bacterium
ACCCCCGGCCCCTCCCGCAAGCGGGAGGGGGGAAGTAGGCCATGACATAATCTCCCCTCCCGCCTGCGGGAGGGGTTGGGGGTGGGCCAGACCACACCCAGAGAAAGAGGGAAGAAATCCAATGTCCAACCGCCCCATCTCAAACCGCTACGACGCGATCATCATCGGCGGCGGCCACAATGGCCTCACCTGCGCCTTCTATCTCGCCCGCGCCGGCATGAAGGTCCGCGTTCTAGAGCGGCGCGATATCGTCGGCGGCGCCTGTGTAACCGAGGAATTCCACCCGGGTTTCCGCAATTCGACCGCGAGCTATACCGTCAGCCTGCTGCGCCCCAAGGTGATCGCCGACATGAAGCTGCACGAACGCGGCTTCCGCATCATCGAGCGCACGATCAGCAACTTCTTCCCGTTCGAGGACACTTATCTCAAGCTCGGCGGCGGCGCTGGTCGCACCGAGGCGGAGTTCGCGCGCTTCTCGCAGAAGGACGCCGATACCTATCACCAGTATGACGCCGCGCTGGAAAAGGTCGCGCAAGTGCTTCGCGATATCGCGCTGAAGTGCCCGCCCAATGTCGGCGGCGGTGTCCGCTCGCTGCTCGCCGCCGCGCAGCAGGGCTGGCCGATCGCGGGCCTCGGCCTCGATGTGCAGCGCGACCTCCTCGATATCTTCACCAAGTCCGCGCGCGATTTCCTCGATGGCTGGTTCGAGGATGACCATGTGAAGACCGCCTTCGGCTTCGATGCCGTCGTCGGCAACTTCGCCGGCGTCTCGACCCCCGGCTCGGCCTATGTGCTGCTCCACCATGTCTTCGGCGAAGTGAACGGCAAGTTCGGCGCATGGGGCCACTCGGTCGGCGGCATGGGCGCGATCACCACCGCGATGGCGCGCGCCTGCGCCGAATATGGCGTCGAGATCAGCCTTGAATCTCCCGTCTCCAAGGTCCTCGTCAACAACGGCAAGGCGACCGGCGTGAAGCTCGAAAGCGGCGAAGAGCTCTATGCCCCCACCATCGCTGCCAACGTCGGCCCCGCGCTGCTCTACCGCCAGCTCGTCGACAGCAGCGATCTGGACGCGGATTTCAACCGCCGCATCAAGAACTACAAGACCGGCTCGGGCACGTTCCGGATGAACGTCGCGCTGTCCGAACTCCCCGATTTCACGGTGCTGCCGGGCAAGGAAAAGGCCGAGCACCACACCGCCGGCATCATCATCGCCCCGGGTATGGACTACATGGACCAGGCCTTCATCGATGCGCAGCAGTTCGGCTGGTCGAAGAAGCCGATCATCGAGATCAAGCTGCCCACCACGATCGACGACAGCCTCGCCCCTCCGGGCCAGCACATCGCCAGCCTGTTCTGCCAGCAATTCGCGCCCGAACTGCCGAATGGCCAGAGCTGGGACGATGCGCGCGAGAAGGTGGCGGACCTCATCATCGACACGGTCACCGACCACGCGCCCAACTTCAAGAACGCGGTCATCGCGCGCCAGATCCACTCGCCGCTCGATCTCGAACGCAAGTTCGGCCTCATCGGCGGCGATATCTTCCACGGCAACATGGGGCTCGACCAGCTCTGGGCCGCGCGTCCCGTGCTCGGCCACGGTGATTATCGCTCGCCGATCAAGGGCCTCTACATGTGCGGCTCGGGCACCCACCCCGGCGGCGGCGTAACCGGCGCGCCGGGCCACAATGCGGCGGCCGAGATCATCCGCGATCGCGGCACGCTGTGGAAGGTGCTGCATCGGGGGCGGTGAATCCGAAGCTCTCCGAGCATGCTCGGAGAGCGGTTCGCCCACGGGTGGCGGAATGCCACCCACCCGCTCTGATTGCCGCGCGGCGAACTTGCTTGTCAGCCAGAACCTTGCCGTGCATTCTTCGTACAATACGGCAAGCGGAGGATGGCTGCGATGAGATCAGGTCACGTTTCAGGACATGCGCAGATATTCGCGTCTGCTCTCGCCTCGCTTGCGCTGTGCTGGTCGGCCCCGGCCTTGGCAGGTGGCGAGACGTTCCAGCCTGATAGCGTGCCGATCTGGTCTGCGCGGACGACGGCCCTCGGCAGCATTGCCTTTGACAACGACCCGGCTGGGCGTGACACGGGCGACACCATGCTCGCGGCCTGCAAAGGGCTGCAAGGCGAGCAGATGTCGCACGAATACGGGAAAGTTCCGAGCTGGGCGCTCAAAGGCCAACTCTACATCTGCGAGGCTTACAAGGGCTGGGCAAAGCACAAGCCTGGGTCGGGAGAATGCAAACTCCTGCAGCAAGGGCTGGACTTTCTCGGCCATGCTAATCCCGCAACCGATCCCGCAGAGGTGGTAAAGGCGGTTGCGCTGGCGACATCGACTGGCAACACGCTCTTGTCCGCAATGCGCTCGAGAAAGCACGCATGCTGAGCGGCGCGTGAACCTCCTTGTTTTGCCAAGCGCAGACGGGGAGGGGCATCGGCCGCGATGCGGATGCTGCAGAGGTAACATCGCGCCATCAGCGGCAAACGCTG
>CAILIO010000228.1 GCA_903834285.1 uncultured Sphingomonadales bacterium
ACCAACATCCCGATCTCGCCACCTGAAAATCCAGGCCGCTGTCTAAACCATCGGAATGGTGGTTCCCTTTTGGACGCCGATCACCCCGCTAACCGGGTTCCTTTTGCACGCCGATCCACAACCGGACGGTGGAAAATATGCGCGTCTTCGGCTTTGCGGATCGTTCAAGTCCAAGGAAAGGCTGGGCACGTGCGTGCAAACTGGCCGGGATCGACCTGTTGCCGTTTCATGCCGCCGGCCGCCATGGCTTTGGCCAGGAAATGAATGTGCGGCAGGGCATTGACGAGAAGGCTGCCGGTGAATTCGGCGGTTGGTCCGATACGAGCCTGATGCGCAGAACTTATACCCACGCCGAGCAGACGGCTGAGAAAATTCACGAGGCCCAAATGCGGGGTCTTCGAGCAGCCGAGCAGGCAACCAAGCTGACCCTGTTCAGCTCGCCTGACGGCAAAAGGAAGGGGAAGTCATGATGTCCGTGTACGGGTTTTGTACGAGCGGGATGCGAAATGGGGTGTTTGCTCCCGTTATTTTCCGCATCGAAGATTTTCGGTCCCGGAAGTGGCCCCATAAAATCCCCTTATTTCAGAGGGTTTTATGGTGGGCGCGGCAGGGATTGAACCTGCGACCCCACCCGTGTGAAGGGTGTGCTCTACCACTGAGCTACGCGCCCGTACGGCGGAATCATGCACGTGGCATGGTCGCCGGACAGGCGCGCGCCTCTGCCATGGCGGGGCTTGATTGACAAGTGGGGGGATCAAGATATTTGCGGCCCCATGACCGAAGAAGCCACCCCCCTCGACCCCGGCGCGCTCGAATCCGCCACTCCCGCCACGACTGCCGGACTGGACGTGCCCCCCGATCACCTCGCGATCAATCCGCGCAGCCCGTTCTTCGATGCGGAGAAGCTGCGCCGCGGCATTGGCATCCGCTTCAAAGGCACCGTGCGCCGCAATGTCGAGGAGTATTGCATCTCCGAAGGCTGGGTGCGTGTGCAGGCAGGCAAGACCATGGACCGCAAGGGCAATCCGCTGACGCTCAAGCTCTCGGGCCCGGTCGAGGCATGGTACGAAGATCTTGGCGAATACGCGCCGGTCGCCAAGCTTTGATGCATTGACCCTTACCATTTTCACGAAGTGCAAATGGTAAGGGGGACCGCCCGCGCAGCGGGTGGTGGAGGGGTAAAGGCCCCCCCCCGTCGGCCCTTGGGCTGCCACCTTCCCATTTATGCTTCGCAAAAATGGAGAGGACCTAATGGGGGACTAGCCGGCCTCTGTCGCGTTCCACCAGTGCCGTCAGCCAGGTCTTGAAGGCTTGCACCCTTGCGAGAGCATGCGTGTCCTTGTGCATGACCAGCCAGAACGAGCGGGTTATCCGCCGATCGGGCAGCACAGGGACGAGTCGCGGATCGGTATCACCGATGAAGCAGGGGAGCACACCTATGCCCGCGCAATCGGCGATCAGGCGGTGTTGCGCGTTGATCGAGGAGGAACGCACCGTGGCGGCGAGGGTGGGCTCGATTTCGGCAAGGTAGCGCAGTTCGGGTGCATAGAGCAGATCGGGAATGTAGCCGACGAGCGCGTGGCCGCGGGCAAGGTCTGCGGGGCGGCGCAACGGGGCATGGCCGGCGAGATATTCGGGCGCCGCGTAGAGTCTGAGGTGATAGTCCGATAGCTTGCCGGCGATAACGGGCCCTGCGCGCGGGCGCGACAGCGTGACGGCAAGGTCCGCCTCGCGCTTCGAGGGGCTTAGAAAACCCGAGCTCGCGACCAGATCGATCACGAGGCGCGGGTGCGCGGCGGTGAAGTTTGCGAGCGCAGGCGCGACGATCCAGCTGGCAAAGCCTTCGGACAGGCTGACGCGCAGGAGGCCCGCCGGGCCGCCGCCGCCGTGTTCGGCAATGCGGCTGGCAGCGCGCTCCATGGCTTCGACTTCCACGAGCATCGCCTCGCCCGCTTCGGTGAGGACCTGCCCCTCGCGCGTCTGTTCGAACAAGGTGGCGCCGATGCGCGTTTCGAGGCGGCGCAGGCGGCGCCCCATCGTGGTGGCATCGACGCCCATGGCCTGCGCCGCACGGGCAAGCTGCCCGGCGCGCGCAATGGCCAGGAAGGCGTGATAGTCGTTCCAGTCGGGCGGCTGCATCATTGCAGGCATCCCTCGCATTTTCTCACCTTGCTTGCAAATGATCCGGGGTGCAGGAAGCCCCAAAGCACTCAGACACAATTGTCAGGAAAGGATGCAGGCCATGCGCCAGATCGATCATTTCATTGTCGGCGGATCGGGCGGAGCCCCGGCGCGCAAGGGCCCGGTCTACGACCCCAACACCGGTGCGGTGCAGGCCGAAGTGGCGCTGGGCACGGCGGACACGCTGGAGCGCGCCGTGCAGGCCGCGCTCGCCGCGCAGCCGGCCTGGGCAGCGGTGAACCCGCAGCGCCGGGCCCGCGTGATGTTCGAATTCAAGCGGCTGGTCGAGGCGAACATCGACGAGCTGGCCCATCTGCTTTCGTCAGAACACGGCAAGGTGATCGCCGATTCCAAGGGTGACATCCAGCGCGGGCTTGAAGTGATCGAGTTCTGCTGCGGCATCCCGCACGTGCTCAAGGGCGAGTATACGCAGGGCGCCGGCCCGGGTATCGACATCTACTCGATGCGCCAGCCGATCGGCATTGGCGCAGGTATCACCCCGTTCAATTTCCCGGGCATGATCCCGCTGTGGATGTCGGGCGTCGCTATCGCCACGGGCAATGCCTTCATCATCAAGCCTTCGGAGCGCGATCCTTCCGTTCCAGTGCGCTTTGCCGAAATCTTCCTTGAGGCGGGGCTGCCCGAGGGCATCTGCCAGGTCGTCCATGGCGACAAGGAAATGGTCGATGCGATCCTCGATCACCCGGCAATCGGCGCGGTCAGCTTCGTCGGCTCGTCCGATATCGCGCACTATGTCTACAACCGCGGCGTTGCCGCCGGCAAGCGCGTGCAGGCGATGGGCGGAGCCAAGAACCATGGCGTCGTGATGCCGGATGCCGATCTTGATCAGGTGGTCAACGATCTGGCCGGCGCGGCCTTCGGTTCAGCGGGCGAGCGCTGCATGGCGCTGCCGGTCGTCGTGCCGGTGGGCGATGAGACCGCTGAGCGGCTCAAGGCCAAGCTGATCCCGGCGATCGAGAAGCTGCGCGTGGGTATCTCCACCGACGCCGATTGCCACTACGGCCCGGTCGTCACCGCCGCGCACAAGGCCAATATCGAGCGCTGGATCACGAAGTGCGAGGAAGAAGGCGGCGAGATCGTCATCGACGGGCGCGGCTTCACGCTGCAGGGCCACGAGGAAGGCTTCTTCGTCGGCCCGACGCTGATCGACCATGTCACGCCCGACATGGAGAGCTACCAGAACGAGATATTCGGCCCAGTGCTGCAGATCGTCCGCGCCAAGGATTTCGAGGAAGCGCTCGCGCTGCCATCGAAGCACCAGTATGGCAATGGCGTGGCTCTTTTCACCCGCAGCGGCAACGCGGCGCGCGAATTTGCGGCGCGGGTCAATGTCGGCATGGTGGGCATCAACGTGCCGATCCCGGTGCCGGTTGCCTATCACACCTTCGGCGGCTGGAAGCGGTCTGCCTTCGGCGACACCAACCAGCACGGCATGGAAGGCGTGAAGTTCTGGACCAAGGTCAAGACCGTGACCCAGCGCTGGCCAGACGGCCTGCCCGACAGCGGAAACGCGTTCGTCATTCCTACGATGGCCTGAGCGCGAAAGTTCACGGGCTTACGGCACCATGGACCGGCATCTCCTGCCCGGCGGTTTCGCGGCGGTTCACTACCGCTTCGAACCGCTCGTGGTAGTGCGGGTGCTCGGTGCCGAGCCAGCTGTCCCACCAGGTGAAGTAGAGCCCGAAGTTGTAGCGCCCCTCGCTGTGGTGGAGATCGTGGTGGACGGTGGTCGTCAGCCAGCCCGTCCACGGCGAACGAGCAAAGCCCGGCCAGGCGAGCTCGAAACCGGCATGGCCGAAAGCGTTGCGCGCGATCTGGTGGCCGAGGAAGATGAACACCGCCCAAGGCTCGGCCGGGGCGATAATGGTGATCACGGCGATCATCAGCGGTACGATCACCGCCTCGAACGCGGCCTCGCCGGTCGCGAAGCTGTAGGCGGCCCAGCTGGTCGGCGTGCGGCTGAGGTGGTGAACCGCATGGAGCAGGCGGAACATCGTCTTGTGGTGCAGCGAGCGGTGCATCCAGTAGAAATAGGCATCGTGCATCACGATGAGCGCCGCGGTCTGCCACAGGATGGTGGTCAGCACCGGCGGGCCATCGTTGAAGGCAATCGCGCCAATCACGATCAGCACCACCGTGATCAGATCGACAACCGCGAACACCGCCATCGACCACATCGACTGGCGCACTTCGCGCAGGCGGTCGGTATTCGTGGCGCGGCGCGTCTGGATGCGGCGGTGGGCGATGCGGGTGGCGAGCAGCCAGCACAGCAGGGCGACGCCGGATGCGCCGATGAAGTAGCGCAGGCTTTCGATCCACACGCTGTCGAGCAAGCGGTGGACGATGAACAGGAACGTGATCGGCATAGGGCTCTCCGCAAAGGGGATGCCCGTGGTGTGTCAGAGCCGGTCCGTCCTGGCTCCGCGCGGCCTGAAAATGCTGATGCTTTCCGGAATCGATCAGGGTTTTTCAGGAGTGGCAAAGGCGGCGCGGCGGAATTCGGTGGGGGTCTGGCCCGCGGTCTCGCGAAAGGCGCGGTTGAACGGCGCGAGCGAGCCGTAGCCGAGGTCCATCGCGATGGTCAGCACTGGCAGATCGACTCGCGCCGGATCAGCGAGCACGCGCTTTGCTTCGGCAATGCGGTGTCCGTTGAGGAAGGCCGAGAAGTTGCGTTGGCCGAGGCGGCGGTTGATCAGCGCGCGCAGGCGGTGTTCGGGCACATCGAGCTTTGCGGCGAGCGTTCCGATCGTGAGGCCGGGTTCGAGCCAGACGCGGCTCGCCATCGCGGCATCGAGCTTTTCGCGCAGCACGCGTTCGGCGGGGCTCCAATCGTCGGCCGCGATCGGCGCGCCGGGAGAGAGGCGCGGGGCCAGGAGCGCGGGATCGGCCTCCAGCATGGCGGTTCCGAAAACCGTGACAGCGACAACAATGAGCAGGGTCTGAGCGCCAAGCATCCAGACCGGTTCGTGGCCGAAGCCAAACCACGCCTCGCTTGCCAGAACGAGGATCGAGAGCCCGGCGACTATGAGTACGAAGGCGACACGAAAGCGTCGGCGCTGTTCGACAAGGTCGTCGTCGCGCTGGGTGAGGGCAATGACGACCGAGTGGAGCGCAAGCAGGGCCGAGACGGCGTGGCAGACCAGATCGGCGGCGGGGATGAGCGGCCCAGTCCAGCGGCGCAGCACGAAAACCATCACGCTGGCGACGATCACTGTCGCAGCTGCAAGCGCGATGCGGCGATCGGCTGCGCGATCGAACATGACATGCGCAAAGAGCCAGAGGAACAACGCAGACAGGTTGTTGGTCAGCACGACGATCAGCCGCAAGGGCGGCGGCAATTGCGGAAACAGCGGCGCCGAGTTGATCAGATAGGCGATCACCGCAATGAGCAGCAGCGCCGTGATGCGGCGCAGCGCCGGGGCGGTCTGGCTGCGCCATACGACCAGGACAATCAGCGCGAGCTGGCCGATGGCGATGAAGCGCAGAGCGGTATCGAGGCTTTCCATGCGCCCCCGTTTATGGCCCGCGCTCGCGCCAAGGTCCATGGCAAGAACCGAACCTTGCCTGCCCCGGCGCTTCGTCTAGGACGGACCGGGGCCGCGCACCGCCTTCCCTGTTTAACCTCTCTGCAATGCAAGGCCCGAGCATGACCGACCAGTTTGCCCTCACCGACGACCAGCTCGCCATCCAGGCAATGGCGCGGCGCTTCACCGCCGATGCAATCACCCCGTTCGCGGCGCAGTGGGACGAGGAACACAGCTTCCCGCACGCGACGGTGAAAGCGGCGGCGGAGCTGGGCTTTGCTTCGATCTACGTGAGCGAGGAAAGCGGCGGGATCGGGCTCGGGCGGCTCGATGCGGCGCTGATCATGGAAGCCATGGCCTATGGCTGCCCTACGACGAGCGCGTTCATCTCGATCCACAACATGGCCTCGTGGATGATCGACCGCTTCGGCGGCGATGACATCAAGGGCCGCTATCTTCCCTCGCTCGTCACGATGGACAAGATCGCGAGCTATTGCCTGACCGAACCCGGCTCGGGATCGGATGCGGCGGCGCTGCGCACCACGGCACGGCTTGAAGGCGATCACTATGTGGTCAACGGCACCAAGCAGTTCATTTCGGGCGGCGGGGTGAGCGATATCTACGTCACCATGGTGCGCACCGGTGATGCCAGCCCCAAGGGCATTTCGTGCCTGGTGATCGACAAGGGCACCCCCGGCCTGAGCTTCGGCGCGCCCGAACGCAAGCTGGGCTGGAACGCCTCGCCCACCGCGCAAGTGATCTTCGAGAACGTGAGAGTGCCGGTCGCAAACCGTGTCGGCGCAGAGGGCGACGGCTTCCGGTTTGCGATGGCCGGGCTCGATGGCGGACGGCTCAATATCGGGGCCTGTTCGCTGGGCGGTGCGCAGCGCTGTCTGGATGAGGCGGTGAAGTACGCCAAGGAGCGCAGCCAGTTCGGCCAGCCGATCGCCGATTTCCAGAACACCCAGTTCGCGCTGGCCGACATGGCGACCGATCTCGAAGCGGCGCGCGCGCTGCTCTATCTGGCGGCGGCGAAAGTCACCGCCAATGCGCCCGACAAGACGCGCTTTTCGGCCATGGCCAAGCGCTTTGCGACCGATACCGGCTCCTCGGTGGTGGACCGCGCGCTGCAGGTGTTCGGTGGGTATGGCTACCTCAAGGACTATCCGATCGAGCGCTTCTGGCGCGATCTCCGGGTACACCGCATCCTTGAGGGCACCAACGAAGTGATGAAGCTGATCATCGGCCGCGATCTGCTGCGCCAGTAAAGGGGACCTTCCGCGATGACCGACGATCTTCTCATTCGCATCGAGGGCACCTGCGGCGTGCTCTCGCTCAATCGCCCCAAGGCGATCCATGCGCTCAACCACGCCATGGTGGTGGCGATGACCGAGGCGCTGCTGGCGTGGCGCGATGATCCGGCGGTTGCGGCCGTGGTGATCGACCATTCCGAAGGGCGCGGCTTCTGCGCGGGCGGCGATATCGCCTTCTTGCGCAATTCGGCGCTGACCGACGGGGGCGCGGGGGGGCGCAAGTTCTTCTTCGACGAATACCGGCTCAACCACCTGATCATGACTTATGACAAGCCGATCGTGGCGTTCATGGACGGGATCACCATGGGCGGCGGCGTGGGCCTCGCCGATCCGGCGCGTTTCCGTGTGGCGACCGAGAACACGCGGCTCGCCATGCCCGAGACCGGGATCGGCCTGTTCCCTGATGTCGGCGGCGGCTGGTTCCTCTCGCGCATGAAGGGGCGGTTGGGGCAGTACCTCGCGCTCACCGGCGCGCGGATGGACGGCGCGGACTGCCTCTGGGCGGGGTCGGCGACGCACTATTTGC
>CAILIO010000229.1 GCA_903834285.1 uncultured Sphingomonadales bacterium
CGCTCGATGCCGATGACGGTGTGCGCGCTGTCGTGCTTACCGGCGCCGGCCCACGCGCCTTCACCGCCGGGCTCGATCTCAAGGAACTCGGCTCCACGGCCGGCGCCCTCGGCGCGGCCAATGCGGAAGGTGCGTCCGAAAACCCGGTCAAGGCCATCGAGATCTGCCACAAGCCCGTGATCGGCGCGATCAACGGCGTTGCGATCACCGGGGGCTTTGAAGTCGCGCTCGCCTGCGATGTGCTGATCGCTTCCACCAATGCGCGCTTTGCCGATACACACGCGCGGGTCGGCGTCTACCCCGGCTGGGGCCTCTCGCAGAAGCTCCCGCGCCTCATCGGCATCAGCCGCGCCAAGGAACTCTCGTTCACCGGCAATTTCCTCGATGCCGCGACGGCCGAGCGCTGGGGCCTCGTCAACCGCGTCGTCTCGCCCGAAGAACTGCTGCCCGCCGCCCAGCAGCTCGCGCGCGACATGGCCTCGATCGACCCGACCTTCCTGCGCAATTACAAGGCGCTGATCGACGAAGGCTATGCCCTGCCCTTCGGCGAAGGCATGGCGCTCGAAGCCAGCCGCTCCTCCGCCGCCAATTCCGCCGTGCGCCCCGAGGAAGTGGAAGCGCGCCGCCTTGAAGTGCAAGCACGCGGCCGCAGCCAGTAAGGCTCAGACCGCGACCGCCAGCTCGGTTGCCTGCAGAATCGCGCGCTTGGCATCGAGCTCGGTGGCTTCAAAGGCTCCGCCGATCAGTTGCGGCGAGAGGCCCCGCGCAACCAGCTCGTCGTAAAGCCCCCGCGCCGGTTCCTGCCCCGCGCAGACAATCACGGTATCGACCGCCAGCAGACGCGGCTCGCCTTCCACGCGGATGTGTAAGCCCTCATCGTCGATGCGGTCATATTCGATCCCGCCCAGCATCTGCACGCCGCGCCGCTGCAAGGTGATGCGGTGCGTCCAGCCGGTGGTGCGGCCCAGACCCTTGCCGACCGCGCTCGCCTTGCGCTGGAGCAGCCAGACCTCGCGCCCGCTGGAGGCGACTTCAGGCACCACGCCGGTCACGCCGCCGCGCGGGTGGTTCTTGAAATCGATGCCCCATTCCTTGGCAAACACTTCGACATCGAGCGAGCCCGGTGTCCCGGCATGGGTGATGAGCTCTGCCACGTCGAAGCCGATGCCGCCCGCGCCGATGATCGCAACCTTCTGGCCGACCTCGACCTTGCCGGTGATCACATCAACATAGCGCACCGCCTTGGGGTGATCGATGCCCTCGATATCGGGCTTTCTCGGGGTAATCCCGGTCGCAACCACGATCTCGTCGAAGCCGCCGGCCGCCAGCATGTCGGCATTGACCCGCGTGGCAAGCTTGAGCTCGATCCCGTTCACTTCGATCATCCGCCCGAAGTAGCGGATCGTCTCGTCGAACTCTTCCTTGCCGGGGATCTTGCGCGCCAGGTTGAACTGCCCGCCGATCTCGCCTGCCGCGTCGAACAGCGTGACCTTGTGCCCGCGCCCGGAGGCGATAGTTGCATAGGCAAGCCCCGCGGGCCCAGCGCCCACCACCGCAATCCGCCGCGCGGTAATAGCCGGAGCCACCGCGATCTCGGTCTCACGGCAGGCCCGCGCATTGACGAGGCAGCTGGTCAGCTGGCCGGTGAACGTATGATCAAGGCAGGCCTGATTGCAGGCGATGCAGGTGTTGATCTCGTCCTCGCGCCCTTCCCACGCCTTCTTCACGATCTCCGCGTCGGCGAGCATTGGCCGCGCCATCGAGATGAGATCGGCATCCCCGCGCGCGAGCACCTCTTCGGCCACATGCGGCATATTGATGCGGTTGCTGGTGATCAGCGGGATCGAGACCGCCTCGCGCAGCCGCCCGGTGACCTGCGCAAAGGCCGCGCGCGGCACCATCGTCGCAATCGTCGGCACCTGGCTTTCGTGCCAGCAGAAGTGCGTGCTGATGACGTCCGCGCCGTTCGCTTCCAGCGCCTTGGCAAGGCTGGTCACTTCCTCCCAGGCAAGGCCTCCTTCGAGCATGTCCATCGCGGAAATGCGGAAGATCAGCATCTTGTCGTCGCCCAGCGCTGCGCGCACGCGGCGGACGATTTCGATGGGAAAGCGCATGCGGTTTTCCCACGATCCGCCCCAGCGGTCGGTGCGCTGGTTGGTCTTTTCGACGAGGAATGTGGAAATCAGATAGCCCGCCGAGCCAATGATCTCGACCCCGTCGTAGCCGGCCTCTATCGCCAGTGCCGCGCAATTGGCGAAGGCCGCGATCTGCTCCTCGATGCCGTCCTCTTCGAGTTCGAGCGGCGCATGCTTGGCAAGGCGCGAGCGGATCGGCGAGGGACCGACCGCTTCGCGCACGTTGGCCATTGGCCCTGAATGCAGGATCTGCATGCAGATCTTCACCTCGGGATCGGCTGCATGGACTGCATCCGTCACTGCACGGTGCATCGGCACGTCGCTCGGCTCGCTCAGCTTCGCGCCGCGCCCGCCGCTGGGGTGCGGGGTGATGCCGCCGGTGATGATCATCCCGACGCCGCCCTTCACGCGCTCGACAAAGTAAGCTGAAAGCCGCTCCGCCGCATTGGGCACATCTTCGAGGCCGGAATGCATCGAACCCATGATGATGCGGTTCTTGAGCCGGTTCCCCCGGATCGTCAGGGCTGAGAACATCAGCGGATACTTTTGGTGCGTCATGGCAAGCGGTCCGTTCAGTCTGGAATGTAGTTCGGGCGGCGCTTCTCGAGGAAGGCGCGCATCCCCTCGGCAAAATTGGGGCTGGCGGCGGTCATCAGCTGGTTGCGGTTCTCGATCGCCATCGCGGCTTCAAGGCTCGGCGCATCGACCGCAAGGCTGAGCCCCTCCTTGGTCATGCGCAGCCCGCGCGGCGAGGCAGCGAGCATCTCCTCGACATAGCCTTCGCCAACGACCTCGAGCTGGTCATCGGGCACCACTTCGCTGACGAGCCCCGTCGCCAGCGCGCGCGGCGCATGGATGAAGCGGCCCGTCAGCATCAGCTCAGAGGCGACCGAGCCGCCCACCAGCCGTGGCAGGAAATAGCTCACGCCCATGTCACAGGAGGAGAGGCCGAGCTTGATGAAAGCGGCATTCATCTTCGCGCTCTCGCCCGCGACGCGGATGTCTGCCGCCAGCGCAAAGGCAAAGCCTCCGCCGCAGGCCGCACCGTGCACCAGCGCGACAATCGGCTGCGGGCAGCGCCGCATCTTCACATAGACGTCGGCCAGATGCCCCTGAAACCCGAAGCCCCCGCCGAACGGATCGGGCCGGTTCGCATTCTGCCGGTCCTTGATATCGAGCCCAGCGCAGAACGCCCTGCCTTCGCCGCGCATCACCACCACCCGGGTCTCGCGGTCATTAAACAGCGCGCCAAAATAGTGGGAGAGCTCGTCCACCATCTCCAGCGAGATCGAATTGAGCTGGTCGGGCCGGTTCAGCGTCAGCCAATCGGCCGCGCCGCGCTTTTCGACCGTGATCGTGCGATAGGTCATGCCGTCCCGCTCCCCTTGCGCGCCTCTGCGGGCGCACGCTCCGTTTCTGTCACGCCGCGCGATGCGGCAAACCTGCCCATAATGACAGCGCGCGCCGTCATGCGCTGATCCCGCCTATCAGCACGTCGGCCACCCTTGCCGCATAGGCGGTGATCGCGGCCTCGTTCATCGTCTCCCCCGGCCCGAGCCGCCCGGCGTGCGATTCCATCGCCGCCAGCAGCATGTCTGACGCAAGCGCTGCGCTCACCCCATCGCGCAGCTGACCCCGCGCGCGGCCCCGCCGCAGGATCGCAATGGCCTGCGCTGTCACCGCGCCGAGCACGGGCCCGATCCGTGCCGCCAGCTCCGGATGCCCGGCCAGATCTCGCCGCAGATGCCGCGCCACGCCGCCGCCCGTTTCCAGATAGCGCGCCAGCACCAGCGCGCCGAAGGCGGTGAGGTCGCCGTGCAGGCTCCCGGTATTGATCTCCGCCAGCGCCTGCCAGCGGCCTTCGATCATCGCGCAGAGCAAGTCCTCCCCGCTCGTCCAGCGCGCGTAAAGCGTCGACTTGCCGATCCCCGCCGCGCGCGCCACCGCATCGAGGCTGAAGCCCGCCCAGCCACCCGTGCCGTAAACCTGCGCGGCTGCCGCGAGGATGCGCGCTTCGAACGCCGGATTGCGCGGACGGCCGCGCGTTCGCGGACCTATCGAAAGCGCGGATTCGGCGGATGCGCGTTGCATGGGGCCATCCTATCTTTTATGGACGGCTTCCGTCCAATAATAATCCGAGAGGGGCCCGGAAATGCAGCAAGAGGCCATCGACCGCCCGCTTTCCGGCCTTGTGGTGATTGATCTCGTCGCCAGCCCGCTCGCCGGAATCGCGCGGATCTTGCGCGAACTCGGCGCCGAGGTGATCCGCCTCGAAGTGTCCGGACGCGGCACCTGCCCACAGGACAATCCTCGCGCCGAACTCGCGTACTGGACGGCGAATGCTGGCAAGCGCATCGAAGCGGTTGACGAGCGCGCTCTCACCGAATGGCTGGCCAGCGCCGATCTCGTCATCGAAGACCTCTCCGCCGATCCCGCCGCGCCCGCCAGCCTCGATTGGGCCGCGATCCGCGCCGCAAACCCCGCGCTCGTGCACATGACCGCCACTGGCTTCGGCCTCGGCAATGCCCATACGCACTGGCAGTGGAGCGACGGCGTCCTCCACGCGCTGACCACCGAACTTTCGCGCTCGGGCATCAAGGGCCGTGCGCCGCTGCTCCCGCCGGGCGAGATCGCGCTGCAATGCGCCGTCGCGCAAGGGGCGTTCGTGGCGCTCGCCGCGCTCACGCAAGCGCGCGTGAACGGCATCGGCGGCCATGTCGACTACGCCGCACTCGATGGCGCAATGCAGGCGCTCGATCCCGTTTTCGGGATTTCAGGCAGCGCCACCAATGGCCGTCCAGCCGCCACCCTACCACCGGGGCGTCCGCCAAAAGGTGTGCAATATCCGATCATCCCGGTGGCCGATGGTTATGTCCGCCTCTGCGTGCTTGCGCCGCGCCAATGGCAGGGCATGCACGCCATGATGGGCTCGCCGCCCGAATTCGCCGGCCCGGAATTCCGCGACATCATGGCCCGCTTCAAGAGCAAGGAACTGCTAGCGGCGATGCAGGCGTTTCTGGCTGACAAGACCCGCGCCGAGATCGAGGCGCTGGGTCAGCAGCACGGCGTGCCGCTCGCGGGCCTCAACACTCTCGCCGATTGCCTCGCTGCCGATCATATTCGCGCGCGCGGCACCTTTGCCGAGATGGACCTGCCCGGCGGCCGTCGCGTGCCGTTCCCGAACGGCCTGATGGTCATCGACGGGCAACGCATGGGCCCCATCCACACCGGCGTCCCCGCACCGCGCCCTGCACCCGTTGTCAAGGCAGACCCCGGCCGGCCGCTGGACGGCCTCAAGGTCCTCGATCTCGGCGTCATCGTCGTCGGCGCGGAGACCGGGCGCCTGCTCGCCGATCTTGGTGCGGACGTCGTGAAGATCGAATCGGCCGCCTTCCCCGATGGCTCGCGCCAGACCTGGCTCAAGATCGGCCTTTCGAGCAGCTTCGGCGCGGGCCACCGCAACAAGCGCAGCCTGGGGCTCAACCTGAAGTCCGAGGAAGGCAAGGCCCTCCTGCGCCGCATGGTCGCCGATGCCGACGTCATGCTCTCGAATTTCAAGCCGGGCACAC
This sequence comes from uncultured Sphingomonadales bacterium, assembly GCA_903834285.1. Taxonomy (GTDB): domain Bacteria; phylum Pseudomonadota; class Alphaproteobacteria; order Sphingomonadales; family Sphingomonadaceae; genus Novosphingobium. Next base: position 5,705 of record CAILIO010000229.1, read on the forward strand.
TGGAATCGCTCGGCCTCGGCTTTGCGGAGCTCAGCCAGATCAACCCGCGCCTGATCGCGGTAGAATCGAGCGCGTTCGGGGCGACCGGGCCATGGTCGAAGCGCATGGGCTATGGCCCGCTCGTTCGCGCCGCCGCTGGGCTCACCGCCATGTGGCGTTATCCCGACGATCCGGAGAGCTTCTCCGACTCCGTCACGATCTACCCCGATCACGTCTGCGGCCGCATCGGCGCGAGCGCGGTCATGGCGCTTCTTGCCCGCCGCGCGCGGACCGGACGCGGCGGGCATGTCGATGTAAGCCAGGCCGAGGTCATGCTTGCCCACCTCGCCACCGAGATCGCCGGCAATGCGCTCTGTCTCACCGCCAGCGAGGAGGAGCGAGGCGGCGTGTTCGCTGCAAAGGGCGAGGACGAATGGTGCGTCGTCACCCCGCGCGATCAGGACGACCATGAGCGGCTCTCGGCCGTGATCGGCACCGCAAGCCTTGTCGAATGGCTTGCAGAAAAGGACGCTGCGGAAGCTGCAGAGACCCTGCAGGCCGCTGGCGTCCCCGCCGCCCCCATGCTCCGCGCCGCCGACCTTGCCGATCACCCTTACTACACCGCGCGCGGTCTCTTCCGCAGCGAGCCGCACGACCTGCTCCCAGAGCCGATGACTGGCGAACGCCGCCCGGCGATCTGGGACATGATCCCCGATGCCCCCGCCGGCCCCGCCCCGCTCTTGTGTCAGGACACTTACGCGGTGATGCAGGACTGGCTGGGCCTAAGTGAAACAGAATGCGCGTCCCTCGAAGCCGAAGGCGTGCTCGAAACCGTACCTCGGAAGATCCGCGAAATGGTCGCCACCAAGTCTTATCTGGAGACTGCACGATGAATGCGATGACTGATCCCGAACGCATTCCCGTCATCATCGGCGTCGGCCAACTCAACGACCGGCCCGAGAGCCCCGAACTGGGCCTCGATCCCCCGGGCCTGATGGCCGCCGCGCTGCGCCTTGCCGAAGCCGATGCGGGCGGCCATTTGCTCGCCGATATCGACAGCCTCGCCATTGTCGACCAGATCAGCTTCCGCCACCTCGGCAACTTGTGTGGGCCGCTGGCCGAAGCCATGGGCGCGAACCCCGCGGTCAACTACCAGTCCGAAGCCCCGCACGGCGACACGCCGATCCGGCTGCTCAACGAAGCGGCCAACCGCATCGGGGCGGGTGAGGTCAAGCTTGCCGCCGTGGTCGGTGCCGAGGCCTTGCGCACCGCCGCTGGCCTTGCCGCGCTCGCCGCTAAAGGTGAAGACAAGAGCTACAACGCGGTGCGCAATGTCTCCACCCGCCGCGATCCCACTTATGCGCAGGCGCATGGGCTGACAGCGCCCGTCGACGTCTATCCGATCTACGAGAACGCCGGCCGCGCAGCCTATGGCCAGACGCTGGCTGAAGCGCAGGCGGAAAGCGGGGCGATCTGGTCGGGCATGAGCCGGGTTGCCGCCGCCAATGAAGGCGCGTGGATCCGGAAGGCCGTAAGCGCCGAGGATATCCTCACCCCCGGCCCTGCCAATCGCCCGCTGGCGTTTCCTTATACCAAGCTCACCGTCGCCAATTCCTCGGTCAATCAGGGTGCAGGCTTTCTTGTCGCGAGCCTTGCCGAGGCGCGGAGGCGGGGCATTCCGGAAGAGCGCCTGATCTACGTCGGCATGGGCGCCGCGGCGAAGGAAGACCCCAGCATCCTGCGCCGCGACCGCTATGATCGCTCGTCCAGCATGGACACCGCGATCCGCCGCACGCTGGAACTCAACCAGATGACCGGCGCGGATTTCGACCATGTCGAGCTCTACAGTTGCTTCCCTTGCGTCCCCAAGATGGCGCGCCGCGTGCTTGGATGGCCGCTCGACAAGCCTGCCACCGTGTTCGGCGGCCTCACCTTTGGCGGCGGCCCCATCGCCAACTACATGAGCCACGCGGTCGTCTCGATGGTTGAGCGGCTGCGGGGCGGTGACGGAAAGACCGGCTTCTTGTTTGCCAACGGCGGCTATGCGACCGACAACCACTGCATGGTTGTCTCGCGCCAGCCCGTCGCTGCGGCGCAGTTCCCGCAGGACTTCGACTATCAGGCCGAAGCCGATGCGGCGCGTGGGCCTATCCCGGAGCTGGAGAAGGACTACGTGGGGCCCGCGAAGATCGAGAGCTACACCGTGTTCCACAACCGCGAGGGCCTGCCTTCGAGCGGTGTCGTCGTGGCCCGCACGCCGGAGGGCAAGCGCACGCTCTGCCACATCGACGTGGCAGATCCTGCAACGCTTGGCTTCTTTATGGACGGGGCGGTGGAGCCGGTCGGGACTGACGGGGCTATTGCCGTCGCGGGTGAGCGGCGGGTTTGGGTGCGGTAACCCAACCCCTTCCCTCGTCATTGCGAGCGTAGCGAAGCAATCCAGAGCGGCTTTGCATGGTGCTCTGGATTGCTTCGTCGCTGCGCTCCTCGCAATGACGAAGGGATTTTGAGCCCGGCCGTCAGATCAAATTTGCCAGTAGGGCGCCGCCGCCGCGCGCTCTAGGATCGCGTCACGATTTGAGGGAGAGAGCAATGAGCGGACGGTTTCACTGCAAAGTGGCGCTGATCACCGGGGGCACCTCGGGCATCGGGGCGGGCACCGTGCGGCGCCTTGCCAGCGAGGGCGCGAAAGTCGTGTTCACCGGCTCCAAGGCCGAAGCCGCTGCCGCGCTTGTCGCCGAAACCGGCGCGCAGTTCGTGGCGCACCGCGTCGAGGATGCTGCCGCGTGGGAGGCGCTCATGGCGCAGATCAAGGCCGAGCATGGCCGGCTCGACATTGCCTTCGCCAATGCCGGCATCGAAACCGGCGACAGCAGTGTCGAGGACATCACCATGGAAGCGTGGGAGCGGGTGATGGGCGTCAACCTCACCGGCGTGATGCTCACCATCCAGCACGCGATCCGCGCGATGCGTGCCAATCCCGATGGGCCCACCGGCTCCATCGTGGTCAATTCATCGATGAGCGCCTATCGGCCGCTGGCGAACTATGTCGCTTATTCCGCGAGCAAGGGCGCGCTGATCGCGCTGATGAAGTCCTCGGCGCTCCACTGCGCCACCCTGAAGACGAAGATCCGCGTCAACTCGATCCACCCCGGCGTGGTCGAGACCGAATTGATCCGCGGCGTGATTGATCGCTCCCCCGATTCCGCCGCCGCGCGCGCGCAGTTCGAAGCCATGGCGCCGATTGGCCGCATGGCGCAAGTCGAGGAAGTGGCGGCGCTGGTGGCGTTCCTAGCATCGGACGAGGCGGGATTTATTTCTGGCTCGGAATACGGGATCGACGGGGCGAGCACGGCCGGGATGATGGGGGTCTAGCTCACCCACATCCCGCGCCTCGCGCCAACCTCGCTCCCAAAACCTCGTCATCCCCGCGCAGGCGGGGATCCAGAGAAGCCTCGCGCTGTGGCTGCCCCGGATCCCCGCCTGCGCGGGGATGACGATGGTGTGGTTTTCAGGCCGTAAGCGCGCGTGCCTGCAAAAGAAGCCTCAGGCAGCAGCCCCCAGATAGCCCAGTTGCCCCGCCTTGAAGACGGCCTGGCTACGGTTCACCGCGTTGAGCTTCTCGCCCGCGCGCTGGATGTGATAGCGCACCGTGGCGTGGCTGAGCGCGAGAATGAGGCTGATTTCCTTGTCGGTCTTGCCGATGGCGGCCCAGCGCAGGCATTCGACTTCGCGCTTCGACAGGCGGCAATCGCTCGGGATCCACTGCTGCGTGCGCATCGTGCTGACATAGCTAGCGACGAAGCGCCGGGTCAGCGCGCCGAGGAAATCGCCTTGCTCGGCAAACACTTTCGAGAGGTCGTCGAGCGTCTTGTCCACCGGCACGAAGCTCGCTGCGGCGATCTGGCCGAACGAGAGGTGCGACGGGATGACGATCATCGAGCGCGCCTTGCTGAACTTGTGGAATTCCGAAAAGTTCAGGTCCTCAAGGTAGTTGTTGCGCGCCACGGTGAACGCGCCGTGCGCGTTGCACCAGAACGGCTCGCTCTCGTAGCGGCTCGCGCGCGGGAACGGGGAAGACAGCGCCAAAGTGCCGTTTTCCCACCAACGCTCGCCGTCTGCGGTCCAGCCGAAGATGTCCGCGTTGATGATCTTGCCATCAGCATCGAGCATCTGCTCCTTCGACGAAATGTCGGGGCAGACCGCAATGCGCAGGTCCAGCTTGAGTGCAATGTCTCTGATGGCGATTGCGGCCGGCCGCACGTCTTCAACGGCCCGAATCGTCACCTGCTCGAAGGTGGAGTTCGCCCAGTCCATGCTGCATCCTCTGACCGCTGCCAGTTATTCCGGCATACGGTGCGATTCGCATGCTAACCTACTGCGTGCCGTAGCGGAAGCCCCATCCGGATTGGTTCCGATATGGGGCTTCCGGGTAACAGGTCAGAGGCCCAGCACCTGCTTGGCGATAATCGTCTTCTGCACTTCGTCCGAGCCGCCGAAGATCGTATAGGCGCGGCCGTTGAGGTAGGCGGGCATCGACAGCTGCGCCGAACGGCTGCCAACGAATTCGGGCGCTTCATTGCCATAGAGCGGGCGGGTTACGGGCAACTGGAGGCCTTCATAGCCAAACAGGTCCACCGCCAGCTCGTCGATCGCCTGCCGCAGGTTCGAGCTCGTGAGCTTGACGAGCGAGGTTTGCGGCCCGGCCGGGCGGCCCTTGGCGAGCTCGGCAAGGATGCGCAGTTCGGTCACTTCGAAGGCCTGCGCCTCGAGCCGCAGGCGGGCGAGGCGCTGCGAAATGTTGGGATCGTGGATCATGTTTCCGTTGGTGCCCGAGGCTTCCTCGCGCGCCCAACGTTCGATCCGGTCGAGCTTGGCCAGCAACGCCGGCGCCGCGCAGGAACCACCGCGCTCGTTCTCGAGCAGGAATTTGGCGATCGTCCAGCCCTGCCCTTCTTCGCCGATCAGGTTGTCGGCAGGTGTCTCGGCATTGTCGAAGAAAGTGGCATTGACTTCGTGGTCGTTCGCCATGGTGATGATCGGCGAGACGCTGACGCCCGGCTGTTCCATGGGCACGAGCAGAAAGCTGATGCCACGCTGCTTCTGCACAGTGGGATCGGTGCGCACGAGCGCGAAGATCCAGTTGGCGTGGTGCGCGTGGGTGGTCCAGATCTTGGAACCGTTGACCACGTACTTGTCGCCCACGCGCTCGGCGCGGGTCTTGACCGCAGCGAGGTCGGACCCGGCGCCGGGCTCGGAATAGCCCTGACACCAATAGTCCTCGCCCGAAATGATCCGCGGGAGGAAGCGCGCTTTCTGTTCGGGCGTGCCGAAGTGGCAGATCACCGGGCCGACGAGGCGCAGGCCCAGGATCGGCAGCGAAGGCGCGCCGGCAATCGCGCATTCCTTCTCGAAGATGTACTTCTGCGTCGGCGTCCAGCCCGGCCCGCCGTCTTCGACCGGCCATGAGGTGGCGAGCCAGCCCTTCTCGGCAAGGATCGCCTGCCATTCGCGGGTGATATCGGGCTCGGTGAACACGCTGGGCGTGCTCGCTGCGCCCTCGCGCAGGCGGGCGATGAGCTTGTCATCGAGGAAAGCGCGTACTTCCTTCTGGAAGGCGAGGTCCTCGGGGGAAAAATCCATATCCATAGCCGATGTCCCTCAGGCGATCTCACTCATGGCCCAGCGGATGCCGCGCCGCAGCGTTTCGTAATACACAGGATAGTTCCAACTGCAGCGTTCGGGATGTGTCCAAAAGGGCAGAAGTTCAATGACATCGAAGTGGCTGCGGCAATGACCGAGCGTGTTGTAGAGCACACCGCCCTTGCCATGATCGCGCAAGTAGAGGATCGGGACGACGACGTTCGAATAGTTCGCCTCGGTGAAGCCAGTCGCCTCGCCATCGAAGCGAGTCTGCATCAAGATCTTGATCGGTGCCTTCTGCTTCATGATGTAAAGCTCGTCGATCACGTCAAAATCTTCGAGGCCCTGCGTGAGCGGATGGGTCTTGTCGGCCACCTCGACGCGGAACGGCCCGATCGGTGGATGCGCCTTGAACTGGGTGCCGAGCACTTCCATCACGTCGTCGCGCTCTTCGGGGCAATCGACCCCGCCTTCGACGAATTTCAGGATCGAATTGGTACCATGCAGCGCCAGCCAGCGCCCGCCTCGATCCAGGAATTCCTTGATCTTCACCGTCTCCTCGGGCGTCGGCAGCACGGTGCATGTATAGGTCACAAGGAACTGGCACTGCTCCAGCCGCTCGGTGTTGGAGAAGTCCATCGCCACGGTGGTGCGGATTTCGGGGTGCTCGCCCAGCAGCTTGAGCACCTCGAGCCGGGCAAAGTCGATATCGTGGTATTTGCCGGCGGCCACAAAGTGGGCATCGATCCGCTTGGTCATTCGTAACACTCCAAAAGCCGCATCATGCGGCCTGCGCGTAAGACAGGATATCGCTCGCCGGATCGCCGAACAGCTTCGACAGGAGCACGATGCGCTTGAGCCCGTGGCCCACGCCCAGTTCGTCGCTCATACCCATGCCGCCGTGCAACTGAACCGCCTGATGCGCAACCCAGATCGCGTTTTCTGCCACATGCGCCTTGATCGCCGCCATCGGCGCGGCCGGCTGCAGCAATGCACGCAGAATCGCCGACTGCACGCTTTCGACCCGCGCATAAGCATCGACCATGCGGTGCTGAAGCACCTGGAACCGGCCAAGCGGCTGGCCAAACTGCTCGCGCGTCTTGAGATATTCCAGCGTATCGGCAAACAGGCGCTGGGCGATGCCGGTCATTTCCGCTGCGGCCATAAGCCGCGCCTCGTCGATCACCGCGCCGAGGTCCGCCGCGAGCGGGCCTTCCACCGCTGCATCGTGGAACGTCACGATGGCCGCCACGCCGCCGTCCGCCACCGGATAGGGCCGCACTTCGACGTCAGCCGCCTTGGCATCGACCACATAGAGGCCGGTTTTGCCGTCGTCTTCGGCGCTGACCACAAAGATGTCCGCCGCGCCGCCGCCCAGCACGAATTGCTTGGTGCCCGAAATCTTGCCGCCGCGCACCTTGACCGCCTGCGCCTCTAGCACAAAGCGCCGGCCCGGCTCGGCAAAGGCAAAGGCCGCAATTGTCTCACCGGCGATCACGCCTTCGAGATGCGCCGAGCCCGCCAGCAGCCGCGCGGGGAGGAAGGCGCATTCCAGCCACGGCTCGACCGCCTGGGCATGGCCCAGCGCCTGCGCCACGACAGCGAGATCGCCATGCGAACCCTCCATGCCGCCATCCGCTTCGCCTGCGGCAAGGCCGATCAGACCCAGCTCGGCCAGTTCCTTCCAGCGCGCGCGGTCGATCCCGCCGGGAATGGCGCGCGCCGCGCGCCGTGCCGCCACGTCCTGCCCCTGGCAGAAGCGCTCGACCGCCGCCTTGAACAGCTCCTGGTTCTCGTCGAGATCGAAGTTCACGCCGCAGCCTTCTTGAAGGTGATGGGAACTGAAACGAACCCGCGCAGCAGCAGGTTCGGCGAAACCTTGAGCTCCGCGCCGTCCATGATGCGGATATCATCAAGCCGGCGCAGCAACTCGGTGAAGGCGACGGTCATTTCCTTGCGGCTCAGCATGTTGCCCACGCACATGTGGATGCCCTTGCCGAACGCGAGGTGCGTGCGCGCATTGGTGCGCTCGACATCGAACTTGTCGGGGTCGGGGTACTTGGCCGGATCGCGGTTCGCCGCGGCATAGCGCAGCATGATCATCTCGCCCGCCTTGTAGGGACGACCGCAAAGTTCGGTATCCTTCGTCACGAGCCGCCACATACCCGCAGTCGGCGTATCGAGCCGCAAAACCTCCTCGATCATGTTGCCAATGAGCGCGGGATTGGCGCGGACCTTGTCCTGCTGATCGGGGTTCTGCGCGAGGTGGACAATCCCGCCCGCCAGCGAGTGGGTGGTGGTCTCGTTGCCCGCCACCATCAGCTGCTGCGCAATCGAGAGGATCTCGGCATCATTGAGCGGCGTCTCACCATCGAGCCGGGCGTTGACGACGTCCGAAAGCAGGTCGTCGGTCGGCGTCTCGCGGCGCGCGTCGATCTTGACCTTGAGCTTCTTCTGGAAGTCGACGATCTCGTGCGCGCACTCGATCTCGCGCTCGCGCGGGATCATATGGCCAAGCCGGTCGGCAAAGGCGTCCGACCAGCGCTTCACGTCGGCGCGCTCGTTTTCGGAAAAGCCGAGCTGCTCGCAGATCACCTGCACCGGCAGGCCGACACTGAACGCGGTGACGAAGTCGCACTCGCCATCCTCGATGAAGCCGTCGATCAGCTTGTTCACCTTGTCGCGGATCCCGGCTTCGAGCGCGTTTACGCGCGGCATCGAGAAGGCGAGGTTGACGAGCTTGCGGAAGCGCGTGTGGACCGGCGGATCGGCGGTCAGCAGCGTGTTCATCTGCGGCCAGCCCTTGGCCAGAATGCCGCTCACTTCCGGGTCCTCGGCCAGCGCGCCCGAAAGAACACCGCTGAAATCGTTCGAGAAGTCATCCGGCCGGCCGGCCGCTTCCGAGCACATCTCGTAGTTCATGACGATCTTCATGCCCGTTTCGGGCAGCTCGATCACCGGCGCATTGGCGTGGGCCCACTGGTAGAGCGGGAATGGGTTCTGCATCACCTCGGGATCGAGCAGGGATTTCGCGCTGGTCATTTCGTTCATGGCATTTCCCACTTGGTTCGACTTGGATGTGGCACCGTCAAATACCCCGTGCCACGCGCGAAAATGCTAGGTTGCCGTGACTTATGGGGCAGGTCGTCACGAGTGCACCATAACCCCGCCGTCGACCATGATGCCCTGGCCGGTGATGAAGCGCGCGTCATCGGTCGTGAGGAACACCATCACGTCCGCCACGTCCTCCGGCTGGCCGACCCTTCCCAGCGCGGAACGGCCCGCGTAATAATCCTTCGCCCCCGGCGTGTCCTCAAACAGGCTGCGTGTCATACCGGTCGCAATCGCGCCCGGTTGTACGCAGTTCACCGTGATGCCTTGCGGCCCCAGCTCCATCGCCAGTGCGCGGGTGAGACCCAGGATCGCGTGCTTCGAGGTGGTGTAGGCGACCAACCCCGCATCGCCATAGCGCGACATGATCGAGCCGACATTGACCACCCGCCCGCGCCCCGACGCCACCAGCATCGGCAGCAGCGCGCGGGTCAGCTTCATCACCGCCGTGACGTTGATGCCCAGCGCCGCGTCCCAGTCCGCCTCGCTCATCTCGGTGAACGGGCCGGTGGGGCAGACGCCCGCGTTGTTGATCAGGATGTCGCAACCGCCGAGCAGGCTTTCCGCCGCGCCGGCAATCGCGGCAATCGAATCGGCATCGCCAAGGTCCGCGATCAGCGTATGCGTGCCGACGAGGCCTTCGCTCGCCCGGTCGACGCCGAGCACCTGCGCGCCTTCGGCTATCAGCCGCGCCGCTGCCGCCGCGCCCATGCCCGATGCCGCGCCGGTTACGACCGCGCGCCGGCCGGTCAGATCCTTGCCCCGAGCAATCGTCAGTGAACTAGCCACTAGGCGAACTCCCGCTGGAACTCGGCCATATCGAAATAGTCACGCCATTTGGCGACCTTGCCCTCGGCGTTGATCTCGAACGTTCCGGACACCCGGATCGCGCGCCAGCGACCGTCGATGAGAAACTTGTCGGTCCGCTCGGTGAGCACGACATTGCCGCTCGCAGCGATGTGGTGGGTGATCCACTCGGTGCCTTCAATCGGCGGAAACTGCCCCATCAGCGCCTGAACCCCGGCAAGCCCGACGGCGGGCTCCATCGGGATGTTATGCCAGACGATGTCTTCGGCCATCATGCCGAAAGCTGCGGGCGCATCGCCCCGATTCCATGCGGCGATGAAGGCTTCGACGATTTCCTGCGGGCTCATCCTCTGCTCCTCTGGTTACGCTGTCCATTCGAGCGCATTGGCAATCACCCGGCGGACGACGGAGTTGGCATATGTGTGCGGTCCATCGCCGAACTGGCAGTAGACGATCTGCGCCGCGCCGACCGGCTTGGTCCAGGCCACCAGATTGCTCCCCGGCGGATGCGGCCAATCCGCATTGTCGAACATCCGCCCCGCCACGGCATGCGCCGCGGAATAGAAGTTGGCCGCGACATATTCGTGCCGCGCGCGGATCAGCGGGGTCACGTTGTCCTCGAACACTTCGCCGAGATAGAGCTCGTCGTTCACCGGGAAGGTCGGCGGCACGCCTTCCAGCACTGGGTGCTCCGCTACCAGTTCCGCTGTGTAGTCCACATCATGGCGATAGCCGGAATCGAGTCTGGCCTCGCCGCGCACTTCGCCCGACTGGTAGAGGAACCGCCCGCCGACCCACTCGCTCCACTGCGGCCATTCAGCCCAGCCAGCGATGGCATGGTGCATCATCACCGCGCCGCGTCCGCTGGCAAAACGCCGCGTGAGCGCCGCCTTGAACGCATCCGACGGCGGCCGGGTCATCACCGTGCCGTCGGCAAAGGTGTAGCCCGGCATATCGTAGAAAAGCATGGCATCGGCCGTATCGGCGGCGCCGGCAGCGACCCGCTCCTCGGCTTCGGGATGGACGTAATGCGTCACCTCCCAGTCTCCGAGGCCTGCGAGGAACGCCGCGAACGGCGCTTCCTCGTAAGGGTGGCCGCCGCTGAGCACGAGGAGCGAGCGCGCCATGGCTCAGCTCAGCTTCAGGATCATCTTGCCGTCGTTCGAGCCGCTGAACAGCCGCAAGAACGCCGGCAAGGCGTTGTCGATGCCGTCGTCGATATGCTCGTCGAACACCAGCTTGCCCTCGGTCACCCAGCCCGCCATCGCGGCGATGCCTTCGCCGAAGCGCGGTACGTAATCTGCCACCAGCAGGCCGGTGATCGAGGCGCGCTTGACGATGAGCTGCCACACGTTGCGCGCGCCGGTCTTCTCGCCCGCATTGTTGTATTCGCTGATCAGGCCGCAAAGCCCGATCCGGGCATACATCGCGAGGTTGTTGAGCCCGGCATCAAGGATATCGCCGCCGACGTTCTCGAAGATCACGTTAACGCCTTGCGGTGCGGCTGCGGCGATCTCGGCCGAAAGCTGGTCGACGCTCTTGCCGCGGTAGTCGATCGCGACATCGAAGCCATAGCGCTCCACCAGCCGCTTGCACTTCTCCGGCCCGCCGGCGATGCCGATCACCTTGCTTGCACCCTTGAGCTTGGCGATCTGGCCAACCAGCGAGCCCACCGCGCCCGCTGCGCCCGTCACCATCACGACATCGCCCGGCTGCGGCTTGCACACCTCAAGGTAGCCGAAATAGGCGGTCATCCCCACTGCGCCGAGCACCGAAAGGAAGTTCGTCGGCGAAGGCACGATGGTCGGATCGATCGGCGCGCTGAAGCCGCCGGCCTGCGAGACCGAGTATTCCTCGATGGCATTGAGCCCAGAAACCCACTGGCCCACCGGGAAATCGGCGGTCTTGCTCTCCACCACTTCGCCCACGGTCGAGGCGCGCACCGGAGTGCCCAGCGGAATCGGCGGCATGTAGCTGGGCGCATCGTCCATCCAGCCGCGCATGGCGGGATCGAGCGAGGCATAGTGGTTGCGGATCAGGAACTGCCCGTCCGCCAGCTCGGGCAGTGGCTCAGAGATGAGGCTGAAATCTTCAGCCACAGGCGCGCCATTGGGGCGGCGGACAAGCAGGAAACGGCGATTTTCGGTCACGAATAAAGCTCCTGAACGGGGACTCCCGACAGGGTAGAGCCTAGACCCCGCCACCATCAAGACGACTGTCATTTTTGCCGGTCCGCCTTGGGCGCACTCCCCATTTTGGCAGGTGAACCCGCCCCCCATCGCACCCACATTGCGGGGAAGCCGTCATCCAGCACGGTCATAAGGAAATTCGGGAGGATATTCGGGTCATGACAGAACCATTCTTCGCTCACCCCTATCTTTCCGGCCACCACGCGCCGATCCGGTTCGAGGCTGATGCACCCGATCTGATCGTCGAGGGCAAGCTTCCGGACGACCTTGCCGGCATGTTCTATCGCAACGGTCCCGATCCGCTCTATCCGCCGCGCGAGGGCGACTATCACTGGTTCGATGGCGACGGCATGGTCTTCGCTTTCGAGTTTGCAGGCGGCCGCGTTTCGATGCGCAACCGCTGGGTCAAGACCGAGAAGTTCGAACTCGAAAAGGCGGCCGGCCGCCGCCTGTTCGGCATCTTCGGCAATCCGATGACCTCGGACCCCAGCGTGCAGGGCAAGCGCTACAACACCGGCAACACCAATATCATCCTCCACGGCGGCCAGCTCCTCGCGCTGATGGAAGGCGCGCCGCCAGTGGCGCTCGATCCGCGGGGGCTCGATACCTTGCACGAGGAAACCTACGGCGGCCTCGTCACCTCCAGCTTCTCCGCGCATCCCAAAGTCGATTACGCCACCGGCGAGATGTTCAATACCGGCGCTGCGATCCACGGCCTCATGGGCCCGGCTGAAATGCGCTACGATGTCGTTGCCGCCGACGGGACGATCCGCAAGACCGAGATCATCCCGATGCCGCACTTCAGCCTGATGCACACGTTCCTGCTGACGGAAAACTGGGCGATCTTCCCGTTCATCCCCATCGACACCGACCTCAAACGCTTCGCCGCCGGCGGCCCGATGACCGCATGGGTCAACGACCGCCCGACCAAGTTCGCGGTCATGCCGCGCGAGGGCACGGCGGGTCAGATCAAGTGGTTCGAGTTCGAACCGCGCCACATGTTCCACGAGCTCAACGTGTGGGAGGAGGACGGCAAGATCATCGCGGACGTCGCTGCCGCCAATGGCACCGCGCTGTTCCCCGACGAGACCGGCGCGCGCCGCACGCACCTTGATACCCAGCAGAACCTGCGCCGCTGGACCATCGACCCCACCGGCAACACCAGCTGGATCAAGGAAGACGTGCTCAACGGGCGCGACATCCAGTTCCCCCGCCCCGACGACCGCCTGATGACGAAGAAGTCCCGCCACAGCTTCGCCAACATCAACCTCAAGTCGCGCGATGGCCGGGTCGAGGGCATGGACGCCGTCCTGCGCTACAACACTGAGACCGGCGAAGAAGACATCTGGCACTTCGGGGCTGGCGCGGCTGCGGGCGAATTGGTCTTTGCCCCGCGCCTTGGTAGCACCGACGAGGCGGACGGCTATGCCATGACGCTGGTCCACCCGGCCAACAGCGGCACCAGCGAACTCGCGATCTTCGCCGCCAAGGACATCGCCGCTGGCCCCATCGCCCGCGTACTTATCCCCTTCCGCGTGCCGAGCGGCTTCCACTGCAACTTCTACGCCGAGGACAACCCGCTCTACCAGCAGGCTGTCACGAACTGATCTTCGAACGAAAGCGACTCATGGCCACGATCCCCGCGCACCTAGCGCAGTATGCCGCCGACGGCAGCTGGACCAACATGACCATCGGCGATTATGCACGCCGCTGGGCCGAGAGCGATCCAGATAAAGTCGTCTATCTCAATGATCCCGCCGCCCCGACTTATGCCAGCCTGCTGGCCGACGGCGAGGCGCTGGCGCGGGCGCTGCATGATCTGGGCCTGCGCACCGGCGATGTGATCGGTTTCCAGGTGCCCAACTGGATCGAGGCTTCGGTGATCAACCTCGCCGCCAATCTCGGCGGCTTTGTAATCAACCCGATCGTGCCGATCTACCGTGATGCCGAAGTGATCCAGATGCTCGGCGATTGCGGGGCCAAGGCCTATTTCGTCGCCGAAAGCTTCCGCGGCTACGATTTCGCGGGAATGATGGACCGTGTGCGTCCGCACCTCCCCGCATTGAAGCACATCATCTACGTCCGGCCCACCGAACGCACCCCCGATTTCGCCGCGCTGGTCGAACACGGACGCGGGCTCACCACCCCGCTCGACAAGGTCGATCCCGACGCCCTCAAGCTCATTCTCTATACCTCGGGCACCACCGGCCGCCCCAAGGGCGTGCTCCACTCGCACAACACGCTGGACCGCGTCGCGCAGTTTGGCCGCAAGTACAGCGGCGTGCCGAACGACGTGACATTGATGCCCTCCCCCGTCACCCACATCAGCGGCTTCTCGGGCGGCCTTGAAAAGCCCTTCGCTTCGGGCAGCCAGGTCGTGCTGATGGAAGTGTGGAAGGCCAAGGACGCGGTCGACCTGATCGACCGCTACGGTATCACCTCCACCGTTGCGGCCACGCCGTTCCTGCAGGAACTGTGCGACGCGGCTGAAGCGGTCGGCTCCAAGCTGCCCACCTTCCGCCGCTTCGCCTGCGGGGGGGCAGCCATCCCGTCGGAGCTGGTCTACACCGCCAACAAGCGCCTCGCCCATCCGTGCGCCTACCGCGTCTATGGCAGCTCCGAGGTGCCGCTGGCCACCCCCGGCATCCTCCCTGAAAACAGCCTTGTGGAAGCCGCCGAGACCGATGGCGCGGCGCTCGATTACGAACTGCGGCTGGTGGACGATGACGGCAACGAAGTGCCCCATGGCACAGACGGCGAGATCCTCGTGCGCGGCCCGGCCATGTTCCTAGGGTATGCGGACCCCGCGCAGACCCGCGAATCGCTGACCGACGACGGCTTCTTCCGCACCGGCGATATCGGCAAGATCACCCCTTCGGGCGCGCTCGTCATCACCGGGCGCAAGAAAGACCTCATCATCCGCGGCGGCGAGAACATCAGCGCCAAGGAGATCGAGGACGTGCTCCACTTGCACCCCGCCATCAAGGAAGCCGCTGTCGTGTCGATGCCGCACCCGCGCCTGGGTGAGGGCATCTGCGCCTACCTCATCCCGATGGGCGATGAGCGGCCCGACATGGCTGGCCTCGCGGCCTTCGTCGGCGAGGCAGGCCTTGCCAAGCAGAAGTGCCCCGAACGCATCGAATGGGTTGAAACCTTCCCCCGCACCGCATCGGGCAAGATCCGCAAGGACCAGCTCCGCGCGATGATCAAGGCGAAGATGGAAGCGGAGAAGGCGGGGTAGGGCCTGCCTTCCAATCCCACCTCAAAAGAACCGCCGTCACCCCGGGCTTGACCCGGGGTCAGGCTTTTCTGCGGGTGCAGCGAGTGGCCAAATAAGCCAAACCCCGGATCAAGTCCGGGGTGACGAATTAGGCAGAAACTAACTCTCTCCCGTCATTGCGAGCGTAGCGAAGCAATACAGAGCGGCTCTGCACCACTCTGGATTGCTTCGCTGCGCTCCTCGCAATGACGAAGGTGGGACATGGAAAAGCCCTCCCTCCTTGCGGAGAGAGGGCTTCCAAACTCGAAGCCGCAGCTGCGTTCGGTTCAGCCCCCAGCCGCCTGCGCCGCCGCCATTGCGGCCCCGATCGCCGCGCCGATCTCGCCCGGGCGCGGGTTGCGGCGCAGGGTGAGGCCGCCGTTGATCTGGAGGTTCTGGCCCGACATGAAACAATCGTCGCTGACCACCCAGAGCGCAGCCTTGGCGATATCCTCCGACGTGCCGACGCGGCCCAGCGGATATTCTTTGGTGAAGGCATCGACGAGCCCCGGCACCGCGAACGAGGCCTCAGTCATCGGGCTTTCGGTGAAGCCGGGCGACAGAACATTGGCGCGGATGCCTTGCGGGCCATACTGGTTGGCCACGCAGCGGATCAGCGCCTCGGAGCCCGCCTTGGTCGCGATATAGGCGGCATGATCGTCGATCACGCACTGCGTGGTGGCCGAGGAAATCTGGATCAGCGAGCCGCCATGCGGCATCGCCCGCACGAAGGCGCTGAGGAAGTAGTGCACGCCCTTCAGCTGCAGTGCGATGATCTGGTCTAGTTCTTCCTCGGTGATCTCGTGCAGGCCCTTGAGGAGGCCCCAGCCTGTCGCGTTGATCGCGATGTCGACTTTGCCGTGGCGCTCCAGCACGGTGGTCGCCAGCGCTTCCACTTCGGCCTTTTTCGACAAGTCGCACAGCGCCCAATCGCCCGCGATCACGCCGGCAAACTTCTTGAGCTCCTCCGCCTTGCGCCCGGCTACCACCACCTTGGCCCCGGCCTCGGACAATACGCGGGCGATGTGCTGGCCCATGTTGCCCGCGCCCGCCGCGCCGATCACCACAGCGACCTTGCCTGCAAGATTGGTCATCGGTTTCAGTCCTTTGCGGTGAGGAAGGTCGCGGTCGCTACGCCATCCGGGCCATAGACCGGCTCCGCAATGTCGCAGCGATACTTGCGGGTGTTGGCCCCGAGGATCGTGAACCCGGCGAGATGTGCGCCCATTTTGAAGTAGGATTCGGCGAGCAGATGCACGGCGAGATCCTCGGCGGTTTCCCATTCCTCGAACACGTGGATGCGGCCGGGATGGTGCGGATCGAGGCTCCACGCGTAGTGGCGGCAACCCTTCTCCGCCAGTGCCATGTCGATCAGCGGCTGGGCATCCTTGAGCACCTCGTCGCGGACTTCCGGCGCGAAATCGATTTCCCCAGCGACAACTATGATCATCACGAATACCCCTTCAAAACTGCAAAGCTGCGGCTCTGGTAGAACCAGTTTCCGCCGCGCTTGATGTAAGTGTCTTCATACTTTCCGATGCTCCGACGCAGGTTGCCATCGAGGTCCTCCAGCGTCTCGTTGGTGTAGACGCGGCCTGTGGCGGCATCGCCGTCGATGACGATGGCGCCAGTCTGATAGAAGAAGCCGACGAAGGCGAAGGTGCCCATCGCGCCTTGCCAGAGGCCCACGATTGATTCCTTGCCGTTCACGGTGTGGCCCGCCAGATCCCAGACGGCGTCATCCGCCCAGAGCGCGCCCCAATCGGCAGCGTCGCGCCGGAACACGGCATCGGCGTAGTTGTCATGCAGCGCGCGGATCGCGAGCTGATCCTCGATTGGTCCGGTGATAGCCATATTCTCTCCCGATTGAAGGAGAGCCTAAGGCGATTCCAGCAAGCCAGAAACTATCAATTCCGCGCGCTGTCAGGCCCCTCGTTTTGGCTATTCTGGCGCAGCAAAGGCCCGGGTTCACCGGGCAAGAACTATGGATGGAGAGCGCGATGGATCTAGGTCTCAAGGGCAAGAAAGTCATCATGAACGGCGGTGCCCGCGGCATCGGCCTCGAAATCCTCAAGATCCTCACCACCGAAGGCGCAGATGTGGCGTTCTTCTCGCGCGATCAGGCCAAGATCGATGCGGCGCTGGCCGAGCTCGCCGGCAATCCGGGCAAGGCTTACGGCGATGCCTTTGACATGACGAACAACATCGAAGGCTACGTCGCCTGGCTGGGTGGCGCGGTCGAGAAGCTCGGCGGCTGCGACATCTTCATCAACATGGCCAGCGTCTCGGGCGCTGGCGCCACGCAGGACTGGCAGAAGTGCCTCGATGTGGACATCATGGCGGCGGTCAAGGGCATCGAAACGCTCACCCCCGCGCTCGAAGCCTCGGGCGCGGGCTCGATCATCGTGATGTCGTCGACCGCCGCGATCGAGACCTTCATCATGCCGCAGGCCTACAACGCGATCAAAGCCGCGCTGATTACTTATGCCTCGCAGCTTTCGCAGGCGCTGGCGCCCAAGGGCATCCGCGTCAACACCGTCTCGCCCGGCCCGATCGAGTTCCCCGGCGGCAGCTGGGAGATGATCCAGGGTGCGATGCCGGACTTCTACAAGGGCATCAAGGCGCAGATGCCGATGGGCCGCCTCGGCGCGCCGGACGAAGTGGCGCGCTCGGTCGTGTTCCTCGCCAGCCCTGCCTCGTCTTACTCCACCGGCGTCAATCTCGTGATCGACGGCGGCTTCACCAAGCGCGTGCAGTTCTGATCCCATGAGCAAAACCCCGCTTGAGCTCGCCCACACCATGCTCGCCTGCATCGATGCGGGCGACTGGCCCGGGGTGATGGCGATCACCTCCCCGGACTACGTTGTCCACGAGCCTCCGGAGCTTCCGTTCGGCGGCGACTGGAAGGGCCAGGACGCGCTGATCCGCCTGTTCCCGCATGTCTGGAGCTATTGGGACGATGTCGTGGTCGACCGCCTCGGCATCCTGACGGACGAGAACTACTTCTGCTTGCAGCTGCGCATGACGATGACGTCGAAGCTCACCGGCAAGCGCATCAGCACATCGCTGGCGGAGACGACCCGCTGCGTCGATGGCCTGATGGTCGAATACACGATCCACTACCACGACTGTGCGCTCGTCGCCCGCGAGGCCGGCCCGCCGCGCCCGGGTGCAGTGAAGCTGGAGGGGTGACAGCCCAATCTCGTCCTGACACCCCCCTTCGTCATTGCGAGCGAAGCGAAGCAATCCAGAGCGGCAGCACACAGCGGCTCTGGATTGCGTCGTCGCTACGCTCCTCGCAATGACGATGTGAATTTTGATCAACGCACTTTGGCATGGAATGGATGAACTGAAATGGACCGACTCAAAGGCAAAGTCGCCATCGTCACCGGCGCCGCCAAGGGCCTTGGCGCCGCCGATGCGCGGCTGTTCGTAGCCGAAGGCGCGCGCGTGATCCTCACCGACGTCGATGACGAGGGCGGCAGCGCGCTCGCCGCCGAGCTGGGCGACATGGCCGAATACCAGCACCTCGACGTGACCAGCGAAGCCGCGTGGGAAGCGCTCGTCGCCGATATCATGGCCCGCCATGGCCGGCTCGATGTGCTCATCAACAACGCCGGCGTCGTCGAATTCGGTGATCCCGAGACGCTGACCGAGGTGAACTACCGCAAGATCATGGCCGTCAGCATCGATGGCGTCGTCTTCGGCACCAAGCACGCGATTCCGGCGATGGCCGCGAACGGCGGCGGCTCGATCGTCAACATGGCCTCGATCGCCGCGATCCAGGGTGAACCGACGTTCGCCGCCTATAGCGCCGCCAAGGGCGCGATCGACGCTTACACCCGCGCCACCGCCGCGCACTCGATCAAGCACGGCCGCGGCGTGCGCGCGAATTCGGTGCTTCCCGCAGGGATCGACACGCCGATGGTGCGCAGCCTTGGCGGCAAACTCGCCGAGCTGGGCGATGCCGCACCGGTCCACGACAACGCCACCGCGATGAACCGCCTTGGCGCACCGGTCGATGTGGCCCATCTCGTGCTCTTCCTCGCCTCGGATGAAAGCCGTTTTATCACCGGCCAAAGCCACGTGATCGATGATGGCGCTTCCATCATAGCCGGAAGCACGGTACCGCGCACAGATCGGTAACGGATCGCTTTTTGGGCGGAATTCCGCGCTTACCTATCACTTTTATGGCTTCTCAACCGAAGCCCCCAATGGCCAAGTGCCAACCATGATCCGCGCGCGGCCTGGCCCGCCGCGAAGCCGCGTAACCGGGAGATAGAAGGTGCAACTCAGCCGCGACCAATTGCTGCGCGCATATCGCCAGATGAAAGTCATCCGCGAGTTCGAAGAACGTCTCCACGTCGATATCCAGACCGGCGAAATCGCCGGCTTCACCCACCTCTACTGCGGGCAGGAAGCCGTCGCGGTCGGCGTGTGCGAACACCTGTCGACCGACGACAAGATCGTCTCCACGCACCGCGGCCACGGCCACTGCCTCGCCAAGGGCTGCGACGTCGATGGTATGATGGCCGAGATCTGGGGTAGCCGTGACGGCCTGTGCAAAGGCAAGGGCGGCTCGATGCATATCGCCGATGTCGACAAGGGCATGCTCGGCGCCAACGGCATTGTCGGCGCGGGCGCGCCCATCGCGGTCGGCGCGGGCATCGCCGCCAAGATCGATCGCAAGGGCCATGTCGCGATCGCCTTCTCGGGCGACGGCGCTTGCAACCAGGGCACCACGTTCGAGGCGATGAACATGGCGGTCGTCACCAAGGCGGCCTGCATTTTCGTGTTCGAGAACAACCACTATTCCGAACACACCGGCTTCGAATACGCGGTCGGCACCAACAAGGACATCGCCAGCCGCGCCGAAGCCTTCGGCATGAAGATCTGGCGCGGTGACGGCACCGACTTCTTCTCGGTGTTCGAAACGATGCGCGAAGTGCTCGATTATGTCCGCGCACCCGGCAACGGACCGGCGGCAGTCGAGTTCGACACCGAGCGCTTCTTCGGCCACTTCGAGGGCGATCCGCAGCGCTATCGTGGTCCGGGCGAACTCGACCGCATCCGCGAGACGCGCGATTGCCTCAAGAAGTTCCGCGCCAGCGTGACAGGGGCAGGCCTCCTTTCGGATGCCGATCTCGATACCGTCGATGCCGACGTGATGGAGGCCATCGAGACCGCCGTGACCAAGGCCAAGGCCGCCCCGCGGCCCAAGCCCGAAGACGTCCTGGAAGACGTCTACATTTCGTACTGATCCCGGGAGCGCGACCAATGGCAAGAATGATGTATCGCGAGGCGGTCCTCTCGACGATCGCCGAGGAAATGGAGCGCGACGAGAACGTCGTCGTGTTGGGCGAAGACGTGGTCGGCGGCAACGGCACTGCAGGCGGGCCGGAAGCCATCGGCGGCATCTGGTCGACCTCGGCAGGCCTCTACGGCAAGTTCGGCGCGGACCGCGTGATCGACACCCCGATCTCGGAAAGCGCGATCATGGGCGCGGCCGCGGGCCTTGCGCTCACCGGCAAGCGCCCGGTGGCCGAGCTGATGTTCGCCGACTTCATCGGCGTTTCACTCGACCAGATCTGGAACCAGCTCGCAAAGTTCCGTTACATGTTCGGCGGCAAGACCAAGTGCCCGGCGGTGATCCGCATGGCCTGGGGCGCAGGCTACAACGCGGCGGCGCAGCACAGCCAGGCGGTGCACCATATCCTCACCGGCATGCCCGGGCTCAAGGTCGTGATGCCCAGCACCCCCGCCGACGTGAAGGGCCTGCTGCGCACCGCGATCCGCGATGATGATCCCGTGATCTTCCTCGAGCACAAAGCGCTTTACGGCGTGAAGGGCGAAGTGCCCGACGACAAGGATTTCATGATCCCCTTCGGCCACGCACGCCTTTCCCGTGCGGGCAATGATGTGACGATCGTCTCGACCGGCCTGCTGCTCGGCTTCTGCGAGGCAGTCGCGGACAAGCTCGCTGCCGAAGGTATCGGCTGCGACGTGATCGATCTGCGCACCACCAGCCCGCTAGACGAGGAAGCGATCCTCGATTCGGTCGAAGTCACCGGCCGCCTCGTGGTGGTCGACGAGACCAATCCGCGCTGCAGCCTTGCCGGCGATATCTGCGCGATGGTCGCCGAAAAGGCCTTCGCCAGCCTCAAGGCCCCGCCAATCAGCGTTACTCCGCCGCACACCCCCGTCCCGTTCGCGCGCGAGCTGGAAACCGCGTACCTGCCCTCGATCCCCAAGATCGAAGCGGCGGTGCGCAAGGTCCTCTCCTACCGCTAAGGAAGTAGCCACATGGCTGATATCCGCCCCTTCTGCATGCCCAAATGGGGCATTGAAATGACCGAGGGCACCATTGCCGAATGGATGGTCCAGGAAGGCCAGGCCTTCACGCGCGGCCAGGTCATCTGCCTCATCGAAACCGACAAGATCACGAACGAGGTCGAGGCGGAATACGACGCGGTGCTCAAGCGCGTGCTCGTCCCCGCCAGCGACCAGCCGCACCCGGTCGGTGCGCTGCTTGGCGTCTTCACCGATGCCGCGACCACCGACGCCGAGGTCGATGCCTTCGTAGCCGCGTTCAAACCCGCGGAAACCGGCGTCGCCGCCAAGGCCGCCAGCGCTGAACCCGCAGCGGCTGCCGCACCGGATCCGGCTCCCGCCGCCGCTGCGGCAGAACCCAAGAAGATCGTCACCAACCGCGCGATCAGCCCCGAGGCGCTCAAGCTTGCCGAAGCCCATGGCGTCGATATCGAGCCCATCGCCGGTTCGGGCCGGGGTGGCCGCATCACCTATCAAGACGTCGTCCAGGCGATGCGCCCGGAACGCGCGTTTGAGCCCGCAGGCCCGGCAGAGCTCCAGGCCGAAACGCGCGCGGTCTATGCCTCGCCGCTCGCCGCCCGCCTCGCCGCGCAATACGGCATCGACCTGAGCACCCTCAAGGGCACCGGCCCGCGCGGCCGTATCTCGAAGGCCGACGTGCTCGGTGCGGTAAAGCCTGCCGTGCCCGAGGCCGCCCCGGCACCGGTGTTCGGCGCCCCCTTCGTGGCAGTGGCCAACGCACCCGTCGTCCAGCCCTTCGACAAGGTGCGCAAGGTCGTCGCCCGCCGCTTGACCGAAGCCAAGCAGACCATCCCGCACTTCTACTTGCGCGTTTCAGCGCGGGTCGATGAGCTGGTTGCGCTGCGCAAGACGGCGAACGTGGTCATGGGGACCAAGGCCTCGATCAACGATTATCTCGTCAAGGCCGTCGGCATGGCGCTGGTCCGCCATCCGGATGTCAACGTGCAGGTCGCAGCCGATGCGGTGCACAGCTTCCCGCATGCCGACGTCGCCATCGCGGTCGCGAGCCCCAAGGGCCTCGTCACCCCGATCGTGCGACAGGCAGACCGGATGCACATCGCGCAGATCGCCGCGACCACCCGCGCACTGATCGACAAGGCACAGGCCGGCCGCCTCAGCTTCGAGGACATGGACGGCGGCACGTTCTCCATCTCCAACCTCGGCATGTTCGGGATCGAGGAATTCGACGCGATCATCAATCCGCCGCAGGGCGCGATCCTGGCCGTGGGTGGCATCAACCGCGTCGCGGTGGAGACGGCAGACGGCGACATCGCGTTCGAGAGCCAGATCAGGCTCTCGCTCTCGGTCGACCACCGCGCCATCGATGGTGCGGCGGGCGCAGGCTTCCTGCAGACACTGAAGGCGCTGATCGAAGCGCCGGAGAGCCTGTTCAGCTGATGATGGGCCTGCCCATCCGGCAGGTCGCTTATTTCTGCGCAGACGTGCGCGCGGCGGCCGCTGCGCACCATGCGGTCTATGGCTCGGGCCCGTTCTTCGTGGCGGACAATATCCCGCTCGCGCGCACGGTTCAACGGGGCGTCGAGCGGCTGCACGATCACAGCTCTGCCTATGGGCAATGGGGCGAGGTCATGGTCGAGTTCGTTCAGCAGAACAATCCTGGCCCCTCGCCGTTTCATGACCTGTATCCCGAAGGTTCGGGCCGCTACGGGCTCCACCATGTCGCGGTGTTCGTCGAGGATGTCGACACCGCGCTGGCCGAGTTCGCGACGCAAGGCGCGCCTTGCGCGATGCGCGCGGAAATGGCCGACGGCTTCGTTTATGCCTTCGCCGATACGAGCGCGAGCCTTGGACATATGACCGAGCTCTATGCCCCGCGCCCCAGCTTGATCGGCTTCTACGCGATGGTCGCCGATGCCGCCAAAGACTATGGTCGTGAAGGCGCCCCGCAGCGCGATCTCATCACCACCATCCGCCTGCGCTGAAAGCTGCTTCTCATGACCACCAACCGTTACTGGCAGCTCGATGCCCACCCCAAGGGCGACGATTTCGCCACCGCGCTCTCGCTGCGCGAGGAAGCTCAACAACCCCTGGCCGAAGGCCAAGTGCGCATCGCCGCGCAGTGGCTTTCGATGGACGCCGGCACGCGCATGTGGATGAGCCCGCGCACCGATGGCTACCAGCCGCCGCTGCCGCTGGGCTCCAAGATGTCCGGCCTCGTCATCGGCCGCGTGACCGAAAGCCGCGATGCCGCGTTCCCCGAAGGCACCCTCGCGCGCGGCTTCGGCCAGTGGGCGGACTTCTCCGTGGTCACCCCCGCCGAAGCCGGGCTGATGGCGCTCGATGAAAGCATCCCTGACTGCCGCGAGCATTTCGGCGCGCTCGGCATGAATGGCTGGACTGCGCTGCTCGGCGTGCGTGATACCGCGCGCATCCAGCCCGGCCAGTGGATCGCCGTCTCGGCCGCAGCGGGCTCGACCGGCAGCCTCGCCGTGCAGGTCGCGCGCAACCTCGGCGCGCATGTTGTCGGCATTGCGGGCGGCCCCGCCAAGTGTGCCTACCTCACCGAGGAACTCGGCGCCGATATCGCCATCGACTATAAGGCCGACGATGTGGCTGCGCGGCTCGCCGCCGAAGTGCCCGGCGGGCTAAATGCCTATTTCGACAATGTCGGCGGGCCGATCCTCGACGCGATTCTGCCCAACATGGCGCTCTACGGCTGCGTTGCGGTCTGCGGCCTTGTCGCCGCCTACGATGCCGACAAGCCGATGCCTGGCCCCGCGCGCTATGATCAGGTGCTGATGAAGCGCCTGCGCATCGAAGGCTTCTTCGTCCCCGATCACTTCCACCGCGCCGAGGAATTCATTCCCCCCTTGCGCCAGTGGCACGACGAAGGCCGCCTCGTCAGCCGCTTCGACGAAACGCCGGGGCTTGAAAACACACTCGCCGCCTATGCACGGATGCTAGGCGGCGGCGCGATCGGCAAGGTGCTGGTGAAGGTGGCTTGACCTATGCTCTCTCCCTTTCAGGGGAGAGATACGAAGACTTGCGAGCTTGCTCGCTAGTCGAAGTTGAGAGGGGCACGCGGCGCTGCGCAAGTTCCCCTCTCCCAACCCTCTCCCTTGAAGGGGAGAGGACTTTAAACTTACCCCGCCATCGACTTTTCCAGATTCTGATGGAAATACCGCACCCGGCGCTCCTGCCAGGCAAGGTAATCGCGCGTGTAGCCGCGCGAATGCAGGCCGCGCTGCTGCGCTTCCCACACCGAAACGTCCTGATCGATGCCGGGCCCGGCGGAAACGTCACCCCACTTGCCCTGCACGTGCGGCGCGGGGACGGAAACGTCGACCCATTCGGACATCGACTGCGAGTAGTAGCGCGTCGTCCCCGCCGGGAAGAGCGTCATGTACCACATGTCGAAGTAGCACTTTTC
>CAILIO010000230.1 GCA_903834285.1 uncultured Sphingomonadales bacterium
CACCTCGCCGCTTTGTGGGTCATCGCCAACGAAGGGATGGGATGAAACTAGCGTGTTCATTGCGCGCCCTTATCATTCTGGATGAACGCTGTCAGCCGGAATGGCTTTGCAAGCATGAATGCGCGCCGAGTCGCCAGCATTTGCCTCTTACCCGTCGGGCGGTTCGCTGAACGGCCGACCGCGCATACGCTCCGACAACGCATGCAGCACGGCTCGTCGCCGCTCCGGCACGACTCATCTCACTGTGCAGCCTCCAGATTCGACCGGAAAGATCGGCGCGCCTAAGCGGCTTGCTCCCAAAATACGATAGAGCAGCGTAAAGGGACGGGGGTCGCCATCATACCTGTAACCACTCGGTCCAAAGCGGGACCGCCGCAGGACGGCGATCGTCCGCCTTCCCGCTGGCAAGCGCTTTTGGAGCGTGGTCGGAGCTGGTTCCCCGACCGCGAATTTTTCATGCGCTCTAACGGGCATGTCCGTTTCATCCGTGTTTCGGCGCAGCTGCAGATGCGGGTGGCGGGAGCCATTGCAGCAGCAGTGCTGCTGTGGGTGCTGATGATGGGATGGATGGTCATCAGCCAAGCCATCGCCGTCTATAATCAGGCTTCGCTGCTTGAGCGTGAGGCGGCCGTGTCGACCGCAGAGAGCCGCGTCGCCAAATATCGATTGGGTCTCGGCTCTGTCGCCAATGATCTGGCCAAACGTCAGGATTTTATCGAAAAAAGTGTACAAGGCGCGATCGGCCCACTTCCTCGAACTCTGCCTTCCGGCACGGTGTCCGACAGCACTGAAGAAGCAGGCAAGACCGTGCGCAAGATCTCGATGATTTTGCCGGAAGCGACCGGGCTCGCCAAAGTCGAGGCGCGGCAGCTTGCATTCGTCGAAGCACTGACCCATTACGCCGACACACGTTCGGCCCGCGCGGAGACCGCTATGCGGCGCCTTGGCTTGAACCCTCAGGCTGTGGCCGCACCGGACCGCAGCGCGATGGGTGGCCCCTTGATTCCGATGTTCACCGGTCCCGGCAACAAGCTCGATCCCCGGTTTGCCAGATTTGGCGCCAGCCTCGCGCGGATGAGTGCAATGGAGCAGGCGCTGGTCCGCATTCCCAATACGCTTCCAGCCAGCCTGGATTACATTTCAAGCGGGTTCGGTTACCGGGTGGATCCCTTCACCGGCGGCGGCGCTTTCCACGCCGGCCTTGATTTTCGTGGCCCGATCGGCGCGCCGATTCTTGCAGCAGCAGCTGGTATTGTCAGCTTCACCGGCGTGAAGCAGGGCTATGGTAACTGCGTGGAGATCAGCCACGGCAACGGCTTGCTAACGCGCTACGCTCACATGTCGCGGATCGTCGCCCGTGTGGGCCAAGTGGTTGGTCCCGGCCGGGTCATCGGCGCGATCGGCAGTACTGGTCGTTCGACCGGACCCCATTTGCATTTTGAGGTGCGGATTGCCGACCGTCCGGTGGATCCGCGCCCGTTTCTGGAGGCGATGCCGCATGTTTTCCAAAAAGCCGACGCCAGGAACGGACACGGTTTCCCGAACGGCAGTGCAAAGTAACGCCATGGGCGCGCCCACGTTCTCGGTGCTCGGAGCAGATCTGGCCGTGAAGGGCGATATCACGGCCAGTGCCGAGCTTCACATCGACGGCCATGTCGAAGGCGACATTACTTGCGCGGGCCTCGTGCAAGGCGAGGCGAGCGCCATCCATGGTGCAATTCGCGCTCAGACCGCGCGGCTTGCCGGAACGGTTCGGGGTGGTATCGAAGTAAGCCAGCTCGTGGTGCTGAAGTCCGCCCGTGTCCACGGCGATGTGAAGTACGACGTTCTAACCATCGAGCAAGGCGCCCACATCGACGGCCACCTAAGCCACGGGCTCGCGCCGGTGGATAGCGACTCTCCGCTGAATCTCGCCAGCTGAAACAAAAACCCCTCCCGCGAGGGAGGGGTTTGAACGCAGTGCAGCCCTGATCAAGAGGGCCATCCGCGACAAGGGATTAGCTGTCGGAAAGCCCCTCGGCACGGCGTGCTTCGAGCCAAGCGGCCGCTTCGGCTTCCTGTGCAGCCTGCGAAGCCGCCTTTATCTGGGCTTCGCGCTCGGCACGCAGTTCCTCGATCAGCGCTTCACGATCGCTGCCAAGACGTAGGTTGCTCGCCGTATCGTCTTCCTCGATCCCAGCACGCTTGGCCGCCTTGGCAACCAGTGCGTCGAGTTCACGCTGCGAGCACAGGCCCAGCGTAACCGGATCCTTCGGGTTGATATTCGAGATGTTCCAGTGGCTGCGGTCACGGATTGCCGCAATCGTGTTGCGCGTGGTGCCGATCAGCTTGCCGATCTGCGCATCCGAGATTTCGGGATGGTGGCGCAGTATCCAGGCGATACCGTCGGGCTTGTCCTGACGCTTCGAGACCGGCGTGTAGCGCGGGCCCTTGGTCCGGCTCACCGAGATCGGCGCCTTCTGCATGCGCAGGCGGTAATCGGGATTAGTCTGACCCCGTTCGATTTCGCTCTGCGTCAATTCACCCGAGTGGACCGGATCACGGCCAGTATACTTGGCGCCGGCCAGATCGTCGGCCATAGCCTGCACTTCGAGAATGTGCAGGCCGCAGAACTCGGCAATCTGCTCGAAGGTCAGCGCAGTATTGTCGACAAGCCACGATGCCGTTGCATGAGGCATCAGTGGAAAGGTTGACTGGTTGCTCAAGGGGAGCCCCTCCGGACAGCGGAAACAATAAGGGCCGCCCCTTTCGGAGCGGCCATCGTGTCAGCGATGTAGGCGACGGGGCAGCTAACGGCAAGCCCTTCCCTACGAATCGGGAGCAAAGGCGGCCCCTGCGCCCTATTGATATGCGGCGAGGACAATTTTGCCAATGTGGGTTCCCGCTTCCATCCGCGTATGTGCGGCCGCTGCTTCGCGAAGCGGAAAGGTCATGTCCATCACCGGCCTAAGCATTCCGTCCGAGACCAAAGGCCAAACGGTCTTGTGGATCTCATCTGCAAGCAAGCCTTTGAATTCATTCGATCGGGGCCGAAGAGTGGAGCCCGTGAGCGTTAGCCTCCGACGCATGACCTCGGCCATATTGAGCTCGGCGCGCACTCCGCCCTGCACCGCGATGGTCACATGCCGACCATCATCGGCGAGGCATTTCAAATTACGCGCGACATAGTCCCCAGCAACCATGTCGAGCACGAGATGAACTCCGTCACCATGGGTGATTCGGGCGACTTCTTCAACAAAATCACTCGCCTTGTAGTCGATGGCATGTGCCGCACCAAGCGCCTGCGCCGCCGCGCACTTGTCCGGTCCTCCACATGTAACAATGACTTCGAGGCCGAACAGCTTGCCAAGAAGAATCGCCATGGTGCCAATCCCGCTGGTGCCCCCATGCACCAGGACACGCTCGCCTTCGGACGCCCAACCGCGTTCGAAAACATTGTGCCAGACAGTAAACAGCGTTTCGGGCAAGGCTGCTGCCTGATCAAGCGGAAGCCCTTCCGGTACCGGCAAGCATAAGGCCGCCTCGGCAAGGCAGTACTCGGCATACCCACCACCCGCGACAAGAGCGCAGACCATCTGGCCCAGAAATGGCGTCGTAACGTCAGCGCCCATCGCAACCACCTGACCTGAAACCTCAAGGCCGGGAATGGGCGAAGCGCCTGGCGGAGGCGGGTAAAAGCCTTGCCTCTGGATGACATCGGGTCGGTTGACGCCGGCGTAGGCCACGCGAAGGAGGACCTGTCCCGCCCCCGGGGTTGGGACCGGCAAGGCTTCCGGCCGCAGCACCTCAGGCGCACCCGGAGAGACAAATCCCACGGCGGTCATCGTCGCTGGTACCGGCTTCATGCCACACCCCCTGATCCGATGCGGCTGCTTGGCATTTGATTGCGCCGCGAATTGGTAAACAGTTCGCTGCGCCAAGTACCGATGGAGCCGGTTGACAGCAAGGCTCAAGCGGCCACAAAGTGCGTTGTGATGGAACTTGATGAGCGCCCGCGCCCGAAAGGCGATCTGGCCAGCCAGCTGGCGCTGGACTCGCTCGACAGTTATTCCCACCATGAGCTCGATGAGCGCATCGCCTTGCTTGAGAAAGAGATTGCCCGCGTTGTTGCGCATCGTGACAAGGCGGCCGCGCATAGACGAGCAGCGGACGCACTGTTTGGCACGCCCTCACCGCAGGGCAGTGGATCATGATCGACGCCGCCCTTCACGTTAGCGGGCGGCGTACCCATATCGTAACCGTGGCGGACCCAGCGTCTGACCAGATGTCACTTTTGCGCAGCTTCGGTTTAGCCCCGGTTAAGCGCAAGCATGTTCATCTCCCGCAAGGGAACCAGCCGAGATCGGTCACTTCACGACCGACGAGAAAGAAGTGCCATGCCCAGTTTCGCGCAAAGTCTTGAAAAAACGCTGCATTCTGCGCTCAGCAATGCATCGGAGCGCAGCCATGAGTATGCGACTCTGGAGCATCTCCTGCTCGCGCTGATCGACGATCCTGATGCGGCCCAGGTCATGCAGGCCTGCGGTGTTGATCTGGGTGATCTGGGCGATGTCGTTCGCCAATACCTCGATCAGGAATATCAATCCCTGAAGACGCAGGACAAGGCCGACCCACAGCCAACAGCCGGCTTCCAGCGCGTGATCCAGCGCGCCATCCTCCATGTCCAGTCGTCCGGCAAGGACACAGTGACCGGCGCCAACGTACTTGTGGCCCTGTTCTCGGAACGCGATTCCTACGCAGTCTACTTCCTGCAGCAGCAGGATATGAGCCGACTCGACGCCGTTAGCTTCATCAGCCACGGCATCGGCAAGGGCGGCCGGCAGGTCGAGAGCCGCAGCCCCAAGGGCAGCGAAGAGGCCCAGCCGCAGCAAGAAGAGAAGGCAGATGCCAAGAGCGGCGCCAAGAAGGATTCGGCGCTCGACCAGTTCACCGTCAATCTCAACGAGAAGGCGTTGAACGGGAAGGTCGATCCGCTGATCGGCCGCGGCCCGGAAGTAGACCGCACGATCCAGATCCTGTGCCGCCGGTCGAAGAACAATCCGCTCTACGTGGGCGATCCGGGCGTTGGCAAAACCGCGATCGCCGAGGGCCTTGCGCGCAAGATCGTCGAAGGCGAAGTGCCCGAAGTGCTCAACGAAGCGGTGATCTACTCGCTCGACATGGGCGCGCTGCTCGCGGGCACACGCTATCGCGGCGATTTCGAGGAGCGGCTCAAGCAAGTCGTCTCGGAACTCGAAAAGATGCCCCATGCGATCCTGTTCATCGACGAAATCCACACGGTGATCGGCGCGGGTGCGACCAGCGGCGGAGCGATGGACGCCTCCAACCTCCTGAAGCCCGCACTTTCGGGCGGCACGATCCGTTGCATCGGCTCGACCACCTACAAGGAGTTCCGCAATCACTTCGAAAAGGACCGCGCCCTGCTGCGCCGGTTCCAGAAGATCGACGTGAACGAACCGACGATCGAGGACACGATCAAGATCCTCAAGGGCCTGCGCACAGCTTTCGAGGAGCACCACAAGGTGCGCTACACGCCGGACGCGATCAAGACGGCAGTCGAGCTCTCGGCCCGCTACATCAACGACCGCAAGCTGCCGGACAAGGCGATAGACGTGATCGACGAAGTCGGCGCAATGCAGATGCTGGTGCCGCCCTCGAAGCGCAAGAAGGTGATCACCGCGCGCGAGATCGAACAGGTCATCGCGACGATGGCACGCATCCCGCCGAAGTCTGTTTCAAGCGACGACAAGAAGGTGCTCGAGCATCTCGACCGCGACCTCAAGCGGCTGGTGTTCGGCCAGGACAAGGCCATCGAGGTGCTGTCTTCGGCGATGAAGCTCAGTCGGGCTGGCCTGCGCGATCAGGACAAGCCGATTGGCTCGTTCCTGTTCTCGGGCCCTACCGGCGTCGGCAAGACCGAAGTGGCGCGCAGTCTGGCCCAGATCATGGGAATCCCGCTGCAGCGCTTCGACATGTCCGAATACATGGAACGTCATTCGATCAGCCGCCTGATCGGCGCCCCTCCAGGCTATGTCGGCTTCGATCAGGGCGGCCTGCTGACTGACGCGATCGACCAGCAGCCGCATTGCGTGCTGCTGCTCGACGAGATCGAAAAGGCGCACCCCGATTTGTTCAACATCCTGCTTCAGGTGATGGACAACGGCCGGCTCACCGATCACCACGGCAAGACGGTGGATTTTCGCAATGTCGTGCTGGTTATGACCACCAATGCCGGCGCTTCGGACATGGCGCGCCACGGCATCGGCTTTGGCGATGTTTCCAAGGCGGATGCGGGCGACGAGGCGGTGAAGAAGATGTTCACGCCTGAATTCCGTAACCGGCTCGATGCCATCGTGCCTTTCGCCTACCTACCGCCCGAAGTTGTCAGCCGCGTGGTCGACAAGTTCATCCTCCAGCTCGAGCTTCAGCTGGCCGATCAGAACGTGCACATCCAGTTCGACAGCGATGCGCGCGCCTGGCTTGCCAAGCAGGGCTATGACCGGCTCTATGGTGCTCGTCCGATGGGCCGGGTCATTCAGGAAAAGGTCAAGAAGCCGCTGGCAGAGGAACTTCTGTTCGGCAAGCTGGCCAACGGCGGCGAGGTCCACGTCAGCCTCAAGGAAGAGGAAGGTAAGGACACCGCGCTGTCTTTCGAGCTAACCCCAGCGGCACCGAAGCTGGTCAAGAAGAAGGGCCGCAAGGGCAAGGGTGGTTCGGCCACGGCTGAAGAGCCGAATGCAGACGAGGCCTGAGGCCGGCTTACCATGACAAAAAGGGGCGGAGCCTTAGGGTCTCCGCCCTTTTTGTCTCTGGCAACCCGGTGCCGATCACGGCATTCATATTTCGATGGCTGGGTTTTTCACGTGGATCAAAGCGGACCCCATAGGGCTTCGCATCGTACCGGCAGATGCATGGATCGACCCGGCGCGTCCTGTCGAACGAGCCTTGGTAACCCATGGACATGCTGACCACGCACGAGGCGGGCATGGCCAGACTGTCGCTACGTCCCAGACTTTAGCCGTCATGGCCGTGCGCTACGGCGTAGCGGATGGGACTTCAGTTGCGGACGTTCATGAACCGATTGCACTCCGCGGAGGTGTAACCGCCACGTTTCTTCCAGCTGGCCATGTGCTGGGCTCGGCGCAGATCCTGCTCGAGCATGCAGGCGAGCGGGTTATCGTCACCGGCGACTACAAGCGGAGTCCGGATCCGACGTGCCTGCCGTTTGCCGTTACGCCATGCGACCTCTTTATCACCGAAGCAACTTTCGGGCTGCCAGTCTTCAACCACCCGCCGATCGGACACGAAATCGCCAAGCTGCTCGACGCTCGGCGTGCCAATCCGGACCGCTGCGTGCTGGTGGGAGCCTATGCACTGGGGAAAGCACAGCGGATCATCGCCGAACTACGCGTAGCGGGCTGGCATGAGCCGATCTATCTCCACGGTGCAATGGAAACGATGTGCCGCCTCTATGAAAGCCTCGGCGTGCCGCTCGGCGATGTGCGACCGGTTGCCGGCGTTGCCAAGGCTGACCTGGCAGGAGCGATCGTCATCTGTCCCCCATCTGCACTCAACGACCGCTGGAGCCGCCGTTTGCCGGATCCGCTGACGGCAATGGCGAGCGGGTGGATGCGCATTCGTCAGCGCGTGCGCCAGCGCGGAGTGGAATTGCCTCTCGTCATCTCGGATCACGCCGATTGGCATGAGCTGACGACCACCATCGCCGAAGTAAACCCAGCGGAGACCTGGATAACCCATGGCCGCGAGGATGCCCTCCTCCGCTGGTGCGAGTTGCACCAGCGCAAGGCGCGCGCACTCGCACTGACGGGGTACGAGGACGAAGATGATTGAGCCGGCCTCTCTCGAGAACGGCCTTCGCTGATGGAACGGTTCGCCGCCCTTCTCGACAGCTTGCTGCTGACGCCTTTGCGCAACGGAAAGCTGCAGCTGATTGCCGGCTATCTTCGTGCAACGCCTGACCCCGATCGGGGCTGGGCCCTAGCAGCCCTCACCAGCGCGGTCGATTTCGCACCAATCAAAGCGGGCACGGTCCGCGCACTGATGGCGAATCGCGTCGATCCCGTCTTGTGGGCGCTTTCGCGCGATTTCGTTGGCGACACCGCCGAAACAGCAAGCTTGCTGTGGCCCGAGCCGGAACCTGCCGCCAACGAGCCGCCGCCAACGCTCGGCGGGGTTGTGACCGTCCTCTCGCAAGCCACGCGCGCGACTGCGCCAGCTGTGCTGGCAAGCCTGCTGGACCGGCTTGATACACCCGGACGTTATGCACTGATCAAGTTTGCCACTGGCGCACTTCGCATCGGCATATCGGCGCGGCTCGCCAAAGTCGCCTTTGCGCAGGCATTTGCCGTACCGGTCGATGAAGTAGAAGAATACTGGCACGGCCAGCAACCACCTTACTCGGGTCTCTTTGCCTGGGCGACGGGGACAGCGCCGCCGCCGCGCACAGATCTGCTGCCGCTGTTTCGCCCTTTTATGTTGGCCCATCCGCTCGAAGATGAGGCCATCAACCTCGCCGACTATGCCGCCGAATGGAAATGGGACGGCATCCGGGTCCAGCTTGTCCACGTGGGCGGTGAGACTCGGGTCTATTCACGCGGTGGGGACGAGATTTCAGCAAGCTTTCCCGAGATCGCGGGCGCGTTGCAGGTTCCAGCCGTTCTGGACGGCGAGCTGCTGGTCCGCGGCAATGCGCAAGGTGGCGAGACGGGCGGTGCGGCGAGCTTCAATGCGCTCCAGCAGCGGCTTGGCCGAAAGGCCGTGTCGAAGACGATGCTCGCGGAGTCGCCTGCTTTTGTTCGGCTTTACGATCTGCTGATCCTGGACGGAGAAGACTTGCGTGAGCTGCCTTGGTCGCAACGGCGGGCCCGGCTGGAAGACCTCGTTCCGCAGCTTGATGCTGCGCGCTTCGACTTGTCCCAGACGATCCCCGCCAAGGATATGAGTGCTCTCGCCGAGATCCGGGCCCGCGCCCGGGATGCGGCTATCGAAGGCGTGATGCTCAAGCACCGCCAATCGCCCTATGTGGCGGGGCGGAGGGCAGGACTCTGGTACAAGTGGAAGCGCGAGCCCCTCTTGATCGATTGCGTGCTGATGTACGCTCAGCGCGGCTCCGGCAAGCGCTCCTCGTTCTATTCCGATTTCACCTTCGGCTGCTGGAATGGCAATCCTGATGCAGGCGGAGAGCTGCTCCCGGTGGGCAAGGCCTATTTCGGCTTTACCGACGAGGAGCTGCGGTTTCTCGATCGCCATGTCCGGCAGCACACGGTCGCGAAGTTCGGGCCGGTCCGGGAAACAGACAAGAGCCTGGTGTTCGAAGTCGCGTTCGATTCGGTTCATCTCAGCAAGCGGCACAAGTCCGGGCTGGCAATGCGGTTTCCGCGCATCCACCGGATCCGCGATGACAAGCCGGCACACGAGGCCGATCGGCTCGAGGCCTTGCGCGCTCTCGTAACTTGATCTCCGTCAAGGCGGCTGGCCCGATCCACTGGCAGACATGGATTTGCCGCACTGTGCCTTTGGAGTGAGCGATCTTGGCCACGACAACCGAAACCCCCGCTGCCAGCCCCTATGAGCGGTTCGGGGGCCTGGCTGTCTTGCGCCGGATCACCGACCGCTTTTACGACTTCATGGACACAGAGACAGAGTTCGCCGCTCTCAGGGCCATGCACGCACCCGATCTTGCTCCCATGCGACAATCGCTGCCGCTGTTCCTCGCTGGCTGGAGCGGTGGCCCTCGGACATGGTGGGATGCCAATCCCGGCAAGTGCATGGTCAGCATGCACGCGCCCTTCGACATAAACCGGGAAACCGCGGCTCAGTGGGCCGCTGCGATGCGCCGGGCGATCGCTGATGTTGCGCCCGGCGATACCGCCGTAGCCGAGGCTTTGGCTGACGTGCTGGACCAGATGGCAAGGGGCATGGCAAAGGCTTGATTTGCCTGTATCGGGCAATCGGCTAAAGTCCCGATATGCTGAGATATGATCCAGGTCGACGCAGACTTGCGATTGCCCTCTCCGGTCTGGCGGGCTTCGTCGATGCGGTCGGCTTCCTTTCGGCCAATGGCTATTTCGTGTCGTTCATGTCCGGCAACTCGACGCGGCTCGGGGTGGCACTCAGCGGCGCGAACCGCGTGGCGCTGGTACCCGCACTGCTGATCGCCGGGTTCGTGAGCGGTGTGACGCTTGGCGCGCTAGTCGCGCTACGAGCAGGCGGCCGCCGCAAGCCAGTGATTCTCGGCATTGTCGCCCTGCTCTTGGTGATCGGTGCGACCGCGCGATTGCTTGGCTTTGAGCATGTCATGCTGGCGGCCCTCGTGTTGGCCATGGGCGTGACCAACAACACCTTCCAGCGCGGCGGCGAAGTAACGGTTGGATTGACCTACATGACTGGCGCTCTCGTCCGTCTCGGACAAGGATTGGCGCTCTGGATGGCAGGCAGGGCCGAGCCTGGCTGGATACAATGGGGCCTGCTGTGGGCCGGATTGCTTGCAGGCGCGGTCCTCGGCGCGTTCTTGCAAAACCGATTGCCCCACGGCTGCCTGTGGATCGCAGCAGCTTGGGCGGCGATGATGGCGATGGTGGCGATCAGGCTTCCTGCGGAATCCTGAACAGTTTTTCCCGCGAAGTTGCGCCGCGCAACAAGGCAATTTTCGAGGGCGGAATGGCCAATGCTTGCCCCAGAAGATCGACAGCGGCAGCAGTTGCCTTGCCGTCTTCGGGCCTGGCCCGTACTTTGATGAGGACGCGGCCCGAAACGATCTCGACGCCTTCGCTTCGCGCACCCGGGGTGACGCGAACCGAAAGCCTTCCATCGGCGTCAATGAGTGACCAAAGCGCCTCTGCAGGGGGAGGATCACTCTTTGGGCGCGCCATGGCTGGCCAGCGCCTCGCTATGCACACGCGCATTGCCGACATAATGCGCGACACCGAGCTGCATCTCATGAATTGCAATATCGGTAAGGTCGCGCATATACGCAGCTGGGCGTCCGCCCCATAGTTGGCGCGAAACGATGCGTTTGCCTGGCGTCAGAAGCGCGCCGGCCGCGAGCATGCCATCGCCTTCGATAACCGCTCCGTTCATCACGATCGCGCCAAGCCCTACAAAAGCACGATCTTCCAGAGTGCAGCCATGCAGCATGACCATATGCCCCACGAGCACGTCTTCGCCGATCAGGGTCGGAAAGCCTTGCGGGTGACGCGGATCTGGGCTGTCACAATGGATTACGGTCCCATCCTGAATGTTGCTGCGCGCCCCGATCACAATGCGATTCACATCGCCGCGGATCACGCAATTGTACCAGACGGAGGCATCAGGTCCGATCTCGACATCGCCGATGATCCGGCAGCCCGGCGCGATGAAAGCGCTCGGGTGAATACGCGGCGTCTTGCCGTGAATGGCCGCGATGGTGACGTCCTGATGCATGGCGCTCCCCTCAGACGGCCGCTGCAGACGGCCGATGGATGCGATAAAGGATGTGGGGTCGCAGCGGATCACCTTCCGCAAGCGCAGGATGATCGAAATCCTCATTGGGATGCCGGATCATACCAAGACGCTCCATCAGCCCCCAACTACGTGTATTGGCGAGATTGGTCATGGCGATGATCGCGGGGACGGAGAGGTTCTCCCACGCCCACCCAAGCGAAGCCTCGGCTGCCTCCCGCGCAAAGCCCTGCCCCCAAGCGTGATGCGCCAAACGCCAACCGATCTCATACTCGAGAACGGGTGGACGTGGCGGGAGTATCCCGCAAAAGCCGATGAAATTGCTCTCTGCCTTGTGCTCGATTGCCCAGAACACATGTCCGTGTTCGCGCTCGGTCGCTATCATCCGATCAACCGCTGCATCGCTTTCAGCGCGGGTGAGCGGAGGCAGATATTCCATGACGAGGGAGTCGCAAGCCATCGCCCAGAACGGCTCACGGTCATCATCGCGCCAGGGACGCAGAATCAGCCGGGAGGTCTCGATCATTGACGCTTCAGGCGCCCATCAAGCGCGCCGCATGGAGCGCATGATAGGTCAGAACGCCCGAGCAACCAGCACGCTTGAACGCGAGCAGGGTTTCCAGCACCAGTGCATCGCGATCACCGGCACCGACAGCCGCCGCGGCCTCGATCATCGCGTACTCGCCGCTGACCTGATAGGCGAAAACTGGCACCTGGAAGGCCTCTTTCACCCGGAGCGCGATATCGAGATAAGGCAGCCCAGGCTTGACCATTACACTGTCAGCGCCTTCGGCAATGTCGAGTTCGACTTCGCGCAGCGCTTCCTCGGCGTTGCCGGGATCCATCTGGTATGTCTTCTTGTTGCCCTTGAGCAGTCCGCGCGATCCGACAGCATCACGGAAGGGGCCATAGAATGCAGAGGCATACTTCGCAGCGTAGGCCATGATCTGGACGTTGATATGGCCAGCTGCTTCGAGAGCTTCGCGAATGGCCCCGATGCGGCCATCCATCATATCCGACGGCGCAATGATATCGGCACCAGCCGCCGCCTGATTGAGGCTCTGTCCGACAAGAACATCAACCGTCGCATCGTTGAGGACATAGCCCTCGCCATCAATCAGACCGTCCTGCCCGTGGCTGGTATAGGGGTCCAGCGCAACGTCGGTCAGAACGCCCAGCGATTCTCCGCACGCGTCCTTGATGGCCTTGATTGCGCGGCACATGAGATTGTCAGGATTCAGAGCTTCGACGCCATCCTCGCTGCGCCGTTCCGGCTGCGTGTTCGGGAAAAGCGCAATGCAGGGAATGCCAGCGGCTGCAGCCTCACGGGCCCGCTCAGCCACCAGATCGACCGACCAGCGCGACACGCCGGGCAAGGACCCGATCGGGTCTTCGACCCCACGGCCTTCCGTCACAAACAAAGGCCAGATCAGATCGGCAGGGGTGACAAGCACTTCGCGGTGCAGGGCGCGGCTCCACGCAGTAGCGCGTGTGCGGCGGAGGCGGATGTTAGGATAGCCAGCAGACATGCGCCTGTTCTAGGCGTTGCAGCACCTTTGGGCAACCGGGCGGAACATGCGCCTAGCGTTGCGCGCCCAGCACGGCTCCAGGCCGAACCGAAAGAAGCGCCTGCAGCCGCGCCTTGAACGCAGCGACCTGCTTGGGATCGACGGCCTGTCGGCGCTGGACCATGCGAACCGAAAGGGGATCGACAGCCTGACCGCCACGATAGACCTCGTAGTGGAGGTGAGCGCCAGTGGACAGACCGGTCGATCCGACATAGCCGATGATCTGCCCGCGCCGGACCATCATCCCCGGCGCGACGGCTATCCGGCTCATATGCCCATAGCCAGTGGCAATGCCGCCGCCATGGTCAAGGCGTACGTAATTGCCGTGGCCTCCGTGCCAGCCGACGTATTGCACGCGGCCATCCGTCGCTGCGTAGATTGGCGAACCCCATGACGCGGCGAAATCAATGCCGGAATGCATGCGGACATAGCCGAGGATCGGATGGCGCCGCATGCCGAAGCCGGACGTTACATGCCCGGCAACCGGCGCACCGAACAGTCCTGTGTCTGCCTGTCCGCCCCCGGCAAGGTCTGCCAGCGACGTGAAACTGCCGTCAGGCCCCCAGCGCAGCAATTGCGCGCGCGGCTGACCGGAGCGGAGGACACCGGCGTAAAGCAGATCACCAGCTTCACCCGCGCCATCAGCCGCATGTTTGTATGACACCACGAGATCGAAGGTGTCCGTCGGTGCGATCTCCTCGAACGGCAACGCCTGATCGATCGCGCGCAGATAATCCTGAACTGCGCTCGGCGGAGCGCCGGCTGCCCGGGCCGAGCGATACAGACTCGACCCGACCAGCCCCTGAACCCGGAGCGGCGTCACATCGATGGCAATGGCTTTGCGGGCGAGCGCGAGGCCACCGCCCTGCCGGCTGATCGACAGCGCGAGATCGAAGCGGGGTCGAAAGCCGATGGAGAGAAGCGGGCGAGGATCAGACGCGTTGCTTCGTGAACCCAGCGTAATGGCAAAACGAGTGCCGGGCGCAATGTCTGAGAGGGGGACCGTGCTTGCGACCATGGCCGCGACTTGTTCAGCATCTCCCGAACCGACACCGGCGCGCTGCAGCATACGCGGCAAACTGTCGTTCTCACCGATCGTTGCCGAGAGCCGGATTTCCGGTCGCTCTGGGGCCGCAGCCAGCCGGATGACAGCGTCGGTTTCGGCGAAATGCCGTCCCTGCGTTGAACCGGTCGAGAGAGACCGCAGAGATTGCGCGCGAAATTCGACGAGCGACGCTTCATCCAGCGAGACCAGCGGCGCTGCCTCGAGCGGCGCAAAACGAGGCCAGAACATTATCGCAAGGGCGATGAGGCCGACAAGCAGACTAAGCCCGCAAAACCATCCGGCGCTGCCAACGTTCTCAGCGAGATCAGGCGCAAGCATTTGCCGATTTGCCCAAAGCTCTATGCGGCAGCACCACCGTGTCCATTGCTTGGCAATGGGATGATTACTGTCCCGAAATGTCCGGGGAAGAGAAGATGGCACCGCTGACACTGGCAGTATCGGCGCGCGGCGCGCTGGTGCAACGCCAGGACGCGCGCGACCGAACGTCGCGTTGCTGGCCAGCCCCAGTTCGTCGCGTGGGCCCAACACTCCGGCAGCTTCCCTTTCCACCGCAAAGACCAATCTGTGCGGTTCGGCGTCACATCGTGCTGACGCTGCAGAAGCCCTGCACCCTCAAGGTTAATTCGGCGTAAACCGTCGCTTGCTAGCTGGATCACGGGACTGCTGGGATTTGCGGCCAACCAGCTTCCAAGCATGGTCAGCGTGACCAGATTTGGCTAACGTGACTAATGCATCTGAGTTGAATGGGGGCTGCGGGGGCATGAGCGAGGCACAAGTACTGGGTGATGCCATCGGCGCGGGCCTGACGGCACGGACCTTTGAGCCCAAAGCTGGCGAAGGCGACGGTGGTCACACACATGAAAGCGCGTGCCTGAACTGTGGCACGCCGCTGATCGGCAGCCATTGCCACAACTGCGGCCAGACGGCGCACGTACACCGCACGCTCGGCGCCTTCTTCCATGATCTTCTCCACGGGGTTTTCCATTTCGAAGGGAAGGTCTGGCGCACGTTGCCGATGCTCGCCTTCCGGCCTGGACGGCTGACACGCGAGTATATCGACGGCCGCCGCGCGAGCTACGTCTCGCCGCTGGCGCTGTTTCTGTTCAGCGTGTTCATCATGTTCGCGACGATCCAAAATACGGCCGGCGACCTTGAACTCGGAGACAAGGAGAAGGTCACCATCAACCTTGGCGTGTCCAAGGGTATGCAGGAGGTCGAAAAGGCACTCACCAAATCCCGTGCCAAGCGCGAAGAGATCGAGGCCAAGGGCGGCGATACCGACGACATTGATACCGAAATCGCCCAGCAGGAGCGCGCCTTGGCCACAATGCGCCGCGTCGGCGGGGAGAAGCTTTCGTCGACCGGTTTCTCGATCCTCGACAACGTCATCGACGAGACCCAGAGCAATCCCAAGCTGATGATCTACAAAATGCAGAGCCATGCCTACAAATACAGCTGGGCGCTGGTTCCGATCTCGGTTCCGTTCATGTGGCTGCTGTTCCCCTTCAGCCGCCGATACCACCTTTACGATCACACGGTATTCGTGACCTACTCACTGAGCTTCATGACCTTGCTGTTCGCCGTCGGGACGATTGCCGGAGCCCTGGGCGCAGCTTCGTTGGCCGGGGTGCTGACGCTGCTTCCGCCGATCCACATGTACAAACAATTGCGTGGGGCGTACGGGTGCTCGCGTCTCGGCGCGGTCGTAAGGACCTCTGCGCTGGTCGTCTTCGCGACAATGGCGCTCGCAATCTACCTCGTTGCCATCGCCGCGGAAGCGGGCGCAGGCTGAGCTTGGACAGGATCAGCAGTCGAGCACAAACGGTCCGGCAGCGCGCGCTTCCAATGCGGAGTGAGCGTGCTTCGCGTCAGCCAGCCCGTACCTGCCGCCAAGTGCAAGTGGAAGCTCGCCTGCGCCGATGGAAGAGAACAGCCGGGCCGAAGCCGCCAGAAAGGTCTCGCGGGTCGAAATGTAGGGCCACAGGAACGGACGCGAGACTTTGGCGGACCTGGCGCCCAGCCGTGAAAGATCAAACGGAGGTATCGGCCCGGATGCCTGCCCGTAATGCACGAGGTGCCCTTTGATCGCGAGCGAGGCGAGCGAGTCCTCGAACGTATCAGCCCCGACGGCATCGTAGGAAGCGCCAACGCCCTCGCCGTCCGTGAATGCCATGACTTTCGCCGGGGTATCCTCCGTGCGGTAGAGGATGACCTCTTCACATCCGGCAGCACGCGCGATCGCAGCCTTGTCCGGTGATCCCGCGGTCCCGATCACGCGTCCGCCGCGCAAGCGCGCCATCCGAGTCACGAGCTGACCGACACCGCCGCCTGCCGCCTGAACAAGCACGGCCATTCCCGGTCGAACCGGCTCGACTTCGTCAACCAGCGCCTGCGCGGTAAGCCCCTTGAGGAACCAGGCCGCTGCTATGCCATCGTCGATACTCACGGGCACAGGCACGGCAAACGCGGCGCTGATAACGCGCTGGCGCGCATATCCACCGTAGTTCCGGGAGATATAGGCAATCCGGTCGCCCACGGCAAAATCGGTCACGCCGGCGCCAATGGCCTCGACCGTGCCAACGGCTTCAAGCCCTGGAACACCGGGAAGCTCGAGAGTGCGATATGAGCCTGAGCGAACGTAGATGTCATGGAAATTGACGGACGCTGCATGCTGGCGAACAAGGAGTTCGCCGGGTCCGGGAGCAGCGACCTCAATCGCCTCGAGTTTCATAACATCCGGCCCGCCATAGCTGCGGATGACGATTGCCTCGCTGGCAGTACCCATATCGATTGCGTGCCCTTGCTCAGGCCCCGGCAGGATGGGGATCGCCCGATCCGGAGAAGCGCCGTCCGGCACGAGGCACAGTGGTACCCTGCGAGGTTACAGGACGTGCAGGACCGCTCGGCGCTTCTGGTCGGTCAAGCTTGCCGTCTTCCATCAGCGTGCGGATTTCCTCGCCGCTTAGCGTCTCGTACTCCAGCAACGCCTGCGCCAGCAGATGAAGCTTGTCCTCGTTGGACTTGAGAATATCGGTGGCCCGGGCATGCGCGCCGTCAACCAGCGTGCGGATCTCGCTGTCGATGAGCTTGTTGGTCTCATCGGACATCATGGTGCGCTGCGAACCGCCCATGCCGAGATAGCCTTCCTGCGCTTCTTCGTACTGAAGCGGTCCGAGCTTGTCGGACATGCCCCACTTAGTGACCATGCTCCGTGCCAGGCTGGTTGCGTACTGGATATCCGACGAAGCGCCCGACGAGACCTTGTCGTACCCGAAGATCAGCTCCTCGGCGACGCGGCCACCCATGCTGACCGAGAGATTGGCGTGCATCTTGTCGCGGTGGTAGGAATAGCTGTCCCGCTCGGGCAGTCGCATGACCATGCCAAGCGCGCGGCCACGAGGGATGATCGTAGCCTTGTGGATCGGATCTGACGCAGCCTCGTTGATCGAGACGATCGCATGGCCTGCCTCGTGATAGGCGGTCATCTTCTTTTCGTCGTCGGTCATGACCATCGAGCGACGTTCGGCCCCCATCATGACCTTATCCTTGGCGTCTTCGAACTCCTGCATCGCGACCAGCCGCTTGTTGCGGCGGGCAGCAAGCAGCGCTGCCTCGTTGACGAGGTTGGCGAGGTCCGCACCGGAGAAACCCGGGGTACCACGGGCGATAACGCGCGGGAGCACGTCAGGTGCCAACGGCACCTTCTTCATGTGCACGCTGAGAATCTTCTCGCGCCCGTCGATGTCGGGTATCGGCACTACGACCTGACGATCAAAGCGGCCAGGGCGAAGCAGAGCGGGATCGAGCACATCGGGCCGGTTCGTCGCCGCAATGATGATGATGCCTTCGTTCGCCTCAAAGCCGTCCATCTCGACAAGGAGCTGGTTCAGAGTCTGCTCGCGCTCATCATTCGAATTGCCAAGACCGTGGCCGCGATGACGGCCGACCGCATCGATTTCATCGATGAACACGATGCAGGGCGCGTTCTTCTTCGCTTGGTCGAACATGTCGCGCACGCGGCTGGCACCGACGCCCACGAACATCTCGACAAAATCCGAGCCGGAGATGGTGAAGAAGGGCACGCCGGCCTCGCCGGCAATCGCGCGCGCCAGCAAGGTCTT
Source organism: uncultured Sphingomonadales bacterium (assembly GCA_903834285.1). Lineage (GTDB taxonomy): Bacteria > Pseudomonadota > Alphaproteobacteria > Sphingomonadales > Sphingomonadaceae > Novosphingobium. Next base: position 18,216 of record CAILIO010000230.1, read on the forward strand.
GCCGGTCCCTGGGGACCCCACCAGCAATGCACCCTTCGGAATCTGGCCGCCGAGCTTGGAGAACCGGCTCGGATCGCGCAGGAACTCGACGATTTCCTGGAGTTCCTCACGCGCCTCGTCGATGCCGGCGACATCGTCAAACGTGACCTTGCCCGAACGCTCGGTCAGGAGCTTTGCCTTGGACTTGCCGAAGCCCATTGCACCGGAGCCGCCGCCCTTCTGGACTTGCCGCAGCGCAAAAAAGGCCACGCCCAGAATCAGCAGGAACGGCAGCGATTGCGCGAGGATATAAAGCAAAAGGTTGGGTTCCTCCTGCGCCTTCCCCGCATAACGCACGCCATGCTCCTGCAGAAGCTTGGTCAGTTCCATGTCGCCTGGGACCGGGACAGTGCTGAACTGCTGGTCGTTCTTGAGTGTCCCGGTGATCCGGTCCGGCCCAACCTGCACCTCGCGCACGTTGTCCTGCACAACGCTGGTGCGGAAATCGGAATAGGGGATCATCGTTCCGGCCGGATCGGTGCGCGTGTTGAACATTGACACGACCAGCAACAGAGCGAGGAAGATGCCGCCCCAGATCAGGAGGCTCTTGATCCAGGGATTGCCCTGCGGCTGGTCGTCATTCATGGCGCGGCTTTCGATCCGGGATAACTCACTCTCCCTAATGTAGGACGCCCATGGGGAATGGCAATATAACCAGAGGTGCGAAATTCTTGCCCCTAGGGTCTTCCCGTCACGGAATCGGAGGCATACCGCGGCTTTGGGGCTAGTGCGAACCGCCACTCAGCCTTTCTGCCATCGCCGCGCACCCCGGCTAGGGTGGCAATGCCGCCAGCCCGGAGGCGATCATGCCAGCGAGCAAGGGCGTTTCCGCGAGGCTTTTCGGCACCAAGATCGCCGGTGATCCGCTCAAGCACGCGCAGCGCTACGACTTTAGGGACATCGCCCGGATCCCAGTACCTGATGCCAGCTTCCGCCCTGACGGCAGAAACGCAGCGCCTGGCCATCCATTCAATTGCGGCATCAGCTTCGGCAAGATGTCGCGCGCTGGCGGCCACCGCCAACGCGTCGAGCTCCTTGAGCGAACTAAGCTCGATGCGCATCCGGGCCCGCTCAAAACGAAGATCGGTGTTCGAGGGATCACGCCCGGGTACAATCCTGGCCTTTGCCACGATCCCGGCTAGATCGCTTCGGCGCCAGCCGAGCAGAGGACGCAGCAACGTGCATTCCGACTGCCCGGGGAGTGGGGGAGCGCGAGCGCATGGACGCAAGACCACGCAAACCGGCGCCGCGTGACAAGCGCATCAAAAGTGTTTCGGCTTGATCATCGGCATGGTGGGCTGTCGCGATGGCCGTCAACCCGTTCCTGACGGCCCACTGCCCAAGCGCAGCATAGCGGGCGTTGCGCGCACGCTCCTGCAGGGCAGGCCCTCGCTGTAACGCAATGGTCAGGATGTCGTGCCGAATGCCCAACTTCAGGCACAAAGAGGCGACATCTTGCGCCTCCGCCGCACTCTCCGGCCTGAGACCATGGTCAACGGTCGCAACCATAAAGGAGCCCGGGAGCACGGATTGCGCCAGCAACAGCAGGCCAAGACTGTCCGGCCCGCCCGAAACAGCTAGGCCTACCGGCGTCCCCTCGGGCCAGATCGTCTCCCAATCCGCAGCGAAGCGGGCTTCCAGCACGCTATCAATTACAGACCACCGGCTTGGTCGCGGCTTCATATTGCGACTTCAAGCGCCCGGCCAGTTCCGACGGATAGGTCTGGCGGAACTCCGCGAAGGCGACGCAAGCGCGTTTGTCCTCCTTGAGCCGGTTCATCGCGACGCCAAGGTAGAGCAAGCTGTCCGCCGCCCGGTCGCCCTTGCGATCAGCCTGATAGTTCTGGAGGAAATATTGGGCCGCGGTTCCGGGCTTTCCGTCGTCAAGATAAGCCCGTCCGAGGAGGTTGCGGGCATAGCTGATCCGGGCATGCCGGGGGTACTGCTGGACGACGCGAAGCAACTGCTGCTGGGCCTCGGGGAAGAACCTGGCTTCCCAAAGGCGGTAGCCGTAGGTATATTCATCGTCACCCTTGTCGTTGGTCGCGGGTTTTTCGATCGCCATGACAGCCGCGACACGATCGGGAGGCGCCGCGGCCTTTGTGGCGTCAGGTTTGGCGGCCACCGGTTTAACAGGCGCGGAGGCCTCCGCTGCCGGTCTCGGCACGGGAACCGCCGAGACCGGCGGAGATTGCTGGACAGCGGGCGTTGAAACGTTTGTGGCTGCGGACCCTGCCGCCTCTAGTGCGGCAAGGCGGGCTTCAAGCTTTGCTATATGATTCTGGTTTTCCTCGCTCGCCGCCGTCAGCCGCTGCATTTGCGCTTCCACGGCGTCCATACGGGCAAGCAGGTCGGTCACGGCGGTTGGCGCGGGAGCAGGCAGGCTTGCTCCGCTGGCGGGCGGGGTGATCTCGGGCACGAAGGTCTTGCCCGCACCATCAGGGAAGACCTTGCGTTGAACTGCCCGCAGCTCGGATTCAATACGCCGCAGGCGAACCTCGGTGCTCTCCGGGACAGTCTGCGCGCTTGCCGCAGGCTGATAGCCGACGGGCGCAAGCGTGGCCGAAAAGGCAAGCGCGGCAAGGACCGTTGCCGCACCAGTGCGGCCTGAGCCAATCATGATCTTCATTGTCACTCCCGTCGGATCACCGCGCCTTCCATGCGCTGCCTATCGGTGCGCACGCAAGCATCTGGACGAGAATTGGGTCGCAGATCGATGGGTTTCTCACAGATTGCCGCTGTTTGTCGCTGCTTCGCGGCGGATTGGCGTCGTGCTCGTTCCTGGCCCTGTCGCAGGGGTTGCCGAGCGCGCGCGCAAGCTGGCCGCATCGACAGGAACGTCCTTCATTACCTTTTCCGCTTCTGCCAAACGCGCGATCTGCAAGCCGCCGACTGTGATCGCGAGAGCATCCGGCCGACCAGTCCAGAGCTTGGGCTCCACCGCCTCGCTCGGCACGGTGTAGCTTTCTCCCTTGGCGAGCTGCTTCTGCATCAGTTGCTTGCCCTGCCCATCGTAGAACTTGACCCAGACGCCTTCTTCGAGAGCTGTGAATACCACAGGGCCATTAGTCGATGGCTGTGCAGCTGCTGCCTGCGGCGTATGTGCCTGCTGACGCGGCGCAGCAGCGGCCGGCTGTGCAGGCTGGCGGATGAGTGAAGGCAGCGAAACGGCGGGCGCATAATAGCTGCGCCAGAATACCCCTCCCATGGCAAGGATGGCGCCGACCAGCAAAAGCGCGAGCCATCCCACAAGCCGGGACGGTGTCTTTGCAGGATCGCCAACCTCGAACTGGTTGAGCAATCTCGGTTCGACGCGTGGTGTGCTGCCCTGGAGTTCCGCTCGGACAGCGTCGGCAATCTCGGCGTCCCCAAGCCCAACCACGCGCGCATAAGCCTTCGCAAAGCCGATCGCATAGGGGCGCCCCGGCATCGCGCTGTAGTCGCCCGACTCAAGCGCTTCGATATGGCGAAGCGTAACCCGTGTACGCTTTGCCACGTCGCCTGAGCTCAACCCTCGCATCTGGCGAGCGGCGACGAGCCGGGCCGATACGCTTGCTTGCGTATTGTCTATCACGCGCGCAGCCGGTGAAATCACGTCCGCCCCAGAGACAGCCGGGTCGTCCGAGATGTCAGCGGAGTTCGTGTTGCGTTCGCCGTCCTTGGCCACGGCGTAGCTCCCGTCGTTCATTGTTGTTCCGGGTATTCTCTGGTTGGATGCGAGCCCATGCGCAGGCAGCATGCCCCGACTCGAAAAGTCAATGCTTATGAGTCTCTAACGGCATGATGTGACGCGTTGGTACGACGAGTTCAATCGTAGTCAATGCCACGCGCCTTTGCCCATGCCGCGATCTCCCCCCGCAAATCGGCTGGGGGGCGAGCAAGCCATCCCTCCATGGCCGCCTGAATTGCTGATAGATCGACCTTGCGGACAAGTTCCTTGATGGGACCAACCGCCGCCGGGGTAATGGAAAGCCTCGTTATGCCGATCCCGAGCAAGGCAAGCGCCTCAAGCCGGCGGCCACCCATTTCGCCGCATACCGTAACATCGGTGCCTGACGGAGCCACGGCAAGTACGACACGGCGGAGAAACCGCAGGATCGCCGGGGAGAGCCAGTCATACCGTTCAGCGAGCTTCGGATTGGCTCGATCGGCCGCAAAGAGGAACTGGGTGAGGTCATTCGTCCCGATGGAGAGGAATGACAGTCGCGGAGCAAGCACATCGAGACACTCAGCGAGCGCAGGCACTTCGAGCATTGCACCATAGCGAATTGCATCCGGCAGCAGCTTCTTTTGCCGTTTGAGAAACGCGAGCTGGCTTTCGAACACGGCGCGCGCAGCATCGAATTCCCATGGCTCCGTGACCATCGGAAACATCACGTTGAGCGTCCGCCCGCCAGCGGCCTCGAGCAGCGCCCGTGCCTGCACCTTGAGGAGCCCATCGCGTTCGAGAGCCACGCGCAGCGCGCGCCAGCCCATCGCCGGGTTCTCCTCAGTCTCGCCGTCGTTGTGGCGCAGGTACGGCAGCACCTTGTCGCCCCCGATGTCGACAGTGCGGAACACCACCGGCCGATCACCTGCTGCTTCGAGCACATCGCGATAGAGCCGCGTCTGGCGCTCCCGCGCAGGAAGGGTTGCCGAAACGAGAAACTGGAACTCTGTTCGGAACAGACCGATCCCGTCTGCACCAGTCAGGTTGAGCATCGGCATGTCATCACGCAGACCGGCGTTGATCATGACCCGGACGCGATGACCATCAACCGAGACGGGTTCGACGTCGCGCATGGCGGCATAAAGCGCCTGCCGTTCGCGATTTCGTGCAAAACGGGCTTCGAATGCTTCGATGAGCGTCGGCGCCGGCCGCACGTCGACAACGCCCTGATCTCCGTCGAGCAGCAAATGGTCGCCCTCGCGAACTTTTGCGCGGAGTCCACGGATACGCCCGACCACCGGGATACCCATGGCGCGCGCGACAATGACCACATGGGCCGTCAACGATCCTTCCTCGAGAATGACTCCCTTGAGGCGGCGCCTGTCATACTCAAGCAGTTCGGCCGGGCCGAGATTGCGCGCAATTAGGATCGCATCGCCCTTGAGCCCGAGGCTGGCTGCCGTGCCGAGCTGGCCGGAAACGATGCGCAGGAGGCGGTTGGATAGATCTTCCAGATCATGCATGCGATCAGCGAGCAGCGGATCGTCGATCTGCCGCATGCGCATGCGGGTTCGCTGCTGGACTCGTTCGATCGCTGCCTCGGCTGTGAGACCCGAATCGATCGCTTCGTTGATCCGCCGGCTCCACCCCTCATCATAGGCAAACATGCGATAGGTCTCGAGGACCTCCTCATGCTCTCCGCCCATGCCGAATTCGGCCTGGCTCGCCATCCGGTCGATCTGCTCGCGCATCTTGTCGAAGGCGAGATAGACGCGCTGGCGCTCCGCCTCGGTATCCTCCGCGACAACATGCTCGATCGTCACGCGGGGCTGATGAAACACTGCAATGCCGCTGGCGAGGCCTTTGACCAGTGTGAGCCCCTGAATTCGCTCGTGCCCGGTCAGATGCGCATCAGCGCCGAGCACATCCTCGTCGTCAATCAGATCGGCGTTGGCGATCAGCTCGGAAAGCACCATCGCCACAGTCTGGAGCGCCTCGATCTCCACTTCCTCATAGCGCCGGGGTTCGACGTGCTGAACGCCGAGAACACCGACAGAACGAGCCCGGCGAACGATCGGTACACCCGCAAAGGAGTGGAAGCGTTCTTCGCCGGTTTCAGGGAAGAATGCGAAGTCCGGATGCGCTGCGGCTTCAGCGAGGTTGAGGGTCTCGATATTCGCGGCAATCGTGCCGACCAAGCCTTCTCCCACCGCCATTCGTGTGACGTGAACCGCCGCTTGATTCAGTCCGCGGGTCGCGAAAAGTTCAAGCATGCCTTCGCGCAACAGGTAGATCGAGCAGACCTCGCTGTTGAGCTTCTCACCAATGATATCGACAATCTGATTGAGCTTCGCCTGCGCACCGGCGCGGGATGCCATGACCTCGTGAAGCGAAGTCAGGATCGCGCGGGCAGCGGCAGCAGCGGTGATCATGAACGACGGCCTAGCGCAGACAGGGCGGTTTGCAAACTGCGGCGCCGTTGGCATTGATGAATTCGTATCCATCTCGAGAGAAACGCCATCCCATTTGTCGGCTGGGGGGCAAACGGGGGCATTCTCCGTTGCGGCTGGTGGACCGAGGACCCGGCCAGCCAGCCGCACTTCCCGGCGAAGAGGTCAGTGGACCTGCTGAACCTGCGCCAGTTCTTCCTTGATTCGCAGCTTTCGGCGCTTCAGTTCCCTAAGCAACGCGTCGTTGGGCGACGGGCGGCCCTGTTCCTCGGCGATGCGCCGTTCAAGACCGGCATGTTTGGATTCGAGAGCGCTGATATGCGTTAGTTCCATGCGGCAACCTCCTCAAGGACACCAGCCTCGACCCACTCCAGCGGCAGGATCGCTGCCAGAGTATATGGGGGCCGAAGTTTCGCGCCGGCATGGACTTGTCGGCCTCGACTCGTCCGAGCGGGCGCGTTGTCATGCTCCCACAATCACCGTATCTTGCAAGCCCGTCTGCGCCGGGATGTCCAACGAGCGCGTTTGTGCGTATCCGAGTTGCAGAGACGCGTTAACACGTGACGGCCTGCAATTGCGCCGGAGGCCATCATGCGTCCTCGCCGTGCGGTGTGATATTTGGGAGTGTCGCGGTTGACCGAAGATGAAATGCGTAAACGGCTTGAAATGCTGCGGATGGAGCATCGTGACCTCGACGCGGCCATCGATGCCTTGTCCGGCACCGGCGCGCATGATCAACTGCAGGTTGCGCGGCTGAAGAAGCGGAAGTTGCGGCTTAAGGACCAAATCACCTTGCTCGAGGACTATCTGATTCCCGACATTATTGCGTGATTACAGATTCTTGACTGACGATGAACCGCGGTGCCTCCGTGAGGTGAGGCGTATCGTTCCGGCACAGTTTCAAAACCTGGTGAACGGCTTATCGGGCGTGTGTTGAAGGGGGGCTCCAGATGGGCTTATGCGCGTTGGATGGCCCTCATGCCCAACCTCAATCCGCGCATAATCGAGGCGCTATATGCCGAGGCGCTCGTCCTCGCCGAGGAAGTGCGTGCAGCATTCGACCGGCTGCGGCAAGGGCATGACAGACGGGCGCTGGTTGGAGCGAACGACGATCCGGACGCGGATCTGGCGCACGTGCAGGTGAGCTGCGAATCCCTACGAACCACGACAAGGATCATGCATTGTCTTGCCTGGTTGCTCAATCACCGTGCCTATTTCGCGGGTGAACTCAGCGAGTTGCAGCTTCGTCGACACGGCCGGCTGATTGCGAATTTCCCCCTGAGCGATCCCATGCAAGTGTTGAACCTCCCAGCCGAAGCCCAGCGCTGCGTGCAGGACAGTGAGAGGCTCTATGCACGTATCCAACGCCTTGAGCACGCCTGGCGGGGTGATACTGCAACGTCCGCAAGCGCTATCGAGCGCTTGCGCCGCAGGTTGGCGGCGGCAATCCCTGCCACACTCTGACCTGCGGCACGCTTGATCACGCCGCGCATCGTTGCGCCGCCGCTCGAAAGTCCCCATATCGCGCGTATGGCTTCTACCAACCCAGCATCAGGGGTCTCAATCCCCGATCAGTCCGAATGGAACACCGGCCGAGCGGTCTTGCTGCAGCCGCAGGTGCGCCGAGTCCTGGCGCCGAACCCCTCACCCTTCACGTTCAATGGCACACAGACCTATCTGGTCGGCAATGGGCAAGATGTCGCCGTCATCGATCCGGGCCCTACCGGTACGGGGGTCGCCGGGCACGCCGATACGAATGGGGATGGGCATGTCGATGCGATCCTCAAGGCCATCAAAGGTCAGCGGCTGGTTGCCATCATGTGCACGCATACGCATCGCGATCACAGTCCGGCCGCCTCGCCTCTTCAGGCCGCGACCGGCGCACCGATCATCGGCTGCGCGGCCCTTGCCATCGACGACAGCGGTGCCGGCTTCGGCGTCCGGGCAGATGCCGAATTTGATCCGCTGTACAAGCCTGACCAGGTTCTTGCGGACGGGGAGCAGATTTCCGGCGATGACTGGACGCTGGAAGCGGTGTCAACCCCGGGACACACCAGCAACCACTTGTGCTTTGCCTTGGTGGAAACGGGTGCACTCTTTACTGGCGACCACGTCATGGGCTGGTCGACCACCGTCGTGTCACCGCCAGACGGGGACATGAATGCCTACATGCTCTCGTTACAGAAGCTCCAGACTCGCGAGGATCAGGTTTACTACCCCGCACATGGCCCGGCAGTCACGAAGCCGCAACAGCTTGTCCGCGGCATGATCGGGCATCGGCGTCAGCGAGAAGCTCAGATCCTGCGCCTCCTTGGTGAAGCCTCGTTCACGATCCAGGAAATGGTCGCACAAATGTACAAGGGGCTTGATCCCCGCCTCAACGGCGCGGCCGGGCGCTCGGTGCTCGCGCATCTCATCGATCTCGAGACGCAGGGCCGCATTGTGCGCGGTTCTGAATTGCCGGAACTGCAATGGACCTTGATCGCCTGACCCCTCAGCCCCTGCCGTCGGCGCCGGCAGCGAAAGCACGCTGGCGACTGGCGCTTTTGCCGTGGCTGTTGTTCCTTTGCGCTGCCGCCAGCGCAGTCTGGCTGGCATGGCAGATTTGGCGGCCGACCTCGATAGGCGATCCGCTGGCGACCAGTCTGGTCGCTTTCGAAAAGCAGGACCGCCTGACAGTGTTCAGCGCCGAGCTCGCCCCAGTCGTGGCAAGCGATGACAGCCGCTTGTTCGGCCTCGTCACATCGCGCCAGGTCGCAGTCATCCCGACAAGGGTCGACTACGCCATCGATCTGGGGAAAGTTGGCCGGGACCGCATGCGCTGGGACGCAGCAAGCAGGACACTGACCGTGCGGCTGCCCGCGCTCGAAGTCACCCGACCGAATCTAGACGAGGCGCGCGCGCAGTATCTGCGGGAGGGCGTGTGGATCACGCGCGCCGCGCAGGACAAGTTGACGCGCGACAACACCAAGCTGGCCGAACGACTGGCGGTGGAGCAGGCAGCGAACCCGGTGCTTTTGGGGCTCGCACGCACAGCAGCAAAGGATGCCATTCGCCAGAACCTTGCAATCCCCCTGCAGGTCGCCGGATTTGGCAACGTCAAACTTTTGGTTTCGATTGATGGAGAGACGGCAAAGCCATAGCCTGCTCGCGCGGGAATTGTTTCGCCGAAGCCGGACCGATGCGGGCGAACCATGGGAGCGGGGCAGTGGATTTTGCAGCGGCGCAATCGGACAGGTCGTATCGTTCTGACCAACAGTTTTTCACGCGCCAGGCGCATGTGCTTGCCGGCCTCATCGTGTTCGGCTTCCTGCAATGGGCCTTGCGCGGCTTCATAAGTCCGCTCCAAACCCCGTTCTGGATCCATGCTCATTCCGTTGCCATGCTTGGCGGGCTGGGCATCGTTGTCGCGCAAAACGATCTGGTGAGCAGCGGGAATCTTGCTCTGCAAGGCCGGCTCGGCTGGGCCAGCCTCGCGCTTGTTCTCGCCATCGTGAGCCTAGGCACATTCGCGGGCCGGATGGCGCTGGCCATGAGGCAAAAGTGCTCGGCCGCATTCATCCCGCCACGCTCATCGGCATGGCCTTGGTCATCGCGGTGCACGCGCTGATTCAGACGCTCGCCGGGATGCCGATGGTGTCGGCCTACGCAGAGACTATTGCCCGTAGCGCCGGTGGTGCCTAAGTGCCGGATTGAGGAGAAAGCGCATCGGCCTCCTCTCGATCAAGGGATTTCGAGCCATGACAGCCCAGCCCGCCAATCTTTCCGGCCTCGATCTGCGAGCCGAGATCGACCGGCTGCGCAAGGACCGCAAGGCGGTGATCCTGGCGCATTATTACCAGAAGCCTGAGATTCAGGATCTGGCCGATTTCGTCGGCGACTCCCTTGAACTCTCGCGCAAGGCTGCCGCGACCGATGCCGAAGTCATCGCCTTCTGCGGCGTGAAGTTCATGGCGGAGACCGCCAAGATCCTGAGCCCAGAAAAAGTCGTGGTCCTGCCCGACATGGATGCCGGCTGCAGCCTCGAGGATTCGTGCCCGCCCGAAAAGTTCCGCGCATTTCGTGAGGCGCATCCCGATCACATCGCGCTCACTTACATCAATTGCTCGACCGAGGTGAAAGCGCTCAGCGATGTCATCGTGACATCCTCAAGCGCTGAGACGATCCTCGCGCAAATCTCGCCGGAGCAGAAGATCATATTCGGTCCCGACCGGCATCTGGGTGGCTATCTCAATCGCAAGTTCGGACGTGAGATGCTGCTCTGGCCCGGCGTCTGCATTGTGCACGAGGCTTTTTCAGAGACCGAACTGCTAAAGCTCATGGCGCAGCATCCCGGCGCGCCGGTGGCTGCACATCCGGAGTGCCCTCCCACGATCGTCGACCACGCCGACTACGTCGGATCGACCAGCGGAATCCTGCAATTTGCGCGCACGTTCCCTGGTGACACACTGATTGTCGCGACCGAACCGCACATCATTCACCAGATGCAGTTGGCGCTTCCGGAAAAGACATTCATCGGCGCACCGGGCGCTGACGGGAACTGCAACTGCAACATTTGCCCGTACATGGCACTCAACACGCTCGAGAAACTTTATCTTACCCTGCGCGATTTGACCCCGCGTATCGAAATTGAGGAGACCTTGCGACTTGCTGCGAAGAAAAGCCTCGATGCCATGCTGGCCATGGCAAGCGGGACCATCGGCCATGGTGATCTCGGCGCGCGCAAGTAGGGCGGCAGGGACGGCATGAGCACTTCCACGTCGACTTCCAATGCTGCGCCGGTGAAACGGCCGGCGCGGGCGCGGGAGCTGCAGGACGCGCTCAACCACTACCTCTATCATCCGCTCGCCTGGCAGCTTGCCCGACTGCTTGCCCCTACGCCGATTACCCCCAACGCCGTCTCGGTGTTCGGCGGATTGCTGGTTGTGGCGGCGGGCGCGGTCTACTGGAGCACGTCCGGACCGTTCTGGGCCCTGCTGGGCATGCTGCTGCACATGTCGTGGCATGTGGTTGACGGAGCAGACGGAGACCTGGCTCGCATTACCGGCCGAACGAGCCCACTTGGCGAACTGGTGGACGGCATCTGCGACTATGCTAGCCATATCGTCCTCTACGTGCTGCTGGCGCTTGTCCTGACCCGCTCGCTCGGCCCGGGTTGGGCATGGTTCTGGACGCTTTCTGCCGGCGCCAGCCACATTGTGCAGGCCAACCATGTCGAGGTCCAGCGGCGGTTCTACCAGCACTGGACCTATGGCACGCCGTGGCTGCACAATTCGAGCGGCGGAGATCGCGCCCTGTTCGCCGATTCGGGGGGTATCGGCTGGCTGTTGAGGGCCTTCGTGGCAGGATACTTGCGGCTTGCCGCCGGCATGAGCCCGAACGCCTTGCGGATCGATGCTGCGGTGACTTGGGCCATGGCAAACGACCCGGCACTCCTCGCTCGAATCCGGACTGAAGTTCAGCGAGAGCAGCGGCCGTTGCTGGCAATGCTCCGCTACCTCGGGCCCAATCCGCGCGCGATCCTGCTCGGCCTTTCGATGATAGCGGGCAGTCCGTTTTGGTACTTCCTGTACCTTTCGGTGGCCCTCAATCTCTTGCTCATGTTATCGGTGCGGCTGCACGATGCTGCGGCAGGTCGCGTAGTTACCCGGCTAAATCTGCCCTGATCGCATCAGGCTGCAACATCACGGCGCATGCCGAAAACACAGATCAGAATGACGACGAAGGCTAGCAATTCTACCACGCCCCATGCCAGCCAGTTCGAATGGTTGTACAGCCAGACGCCTATCGCCGGAGAAATGATGTAAGCCGAGCCGTTGACGGCAGCGACTATGCCGGCCGACTGCCCCTGTTCGGCCGGGGTTACTGCAAGGCTCGCTCCAGACGTGAAGCCCGGACGAAACAGGCCGAAACCCAGCGAGCAGATCGCAAACCCGGTCGCAATGGCATGGAGATCGCGGCCGGCAGCTATGCCAAGCGTGCCAACGGCTACCAGGCCCATTCCCCAAAGTGTCGAAGTGCGCGGCCCAAGCCGCATCATCGGGATCAACGCCCATTGTGCCAACAGCGTCGCGACTGCACCGCACATCAGGACCAGCCCTATCGGACCCGCAGCCGCATCCGGTTGATGACGTAGACCCAGCCGGTCAAGGATCAGGAAACCGACAACGCCAAGCAGGATCGACTGAGCTTGTCCGCCCAGCGTCCCGGCCGCGAGCCATGCCCGCAAACGCGGATCGCCCCAGCGCAACCGTCCCACCTTCGAATCAATTGAATGCAAATCGGGCTCGATCTCGCCATGCAAGCGGTCGACCGTTTCCTCGCTTGCCTTCCGCATTCCCGGGCTCGAGGAAGCGCTCAGAGGCTCACCCAGAATCTCCCCGCGACCGGCATACCGCGGGTCGTCGTCTGGCAGTCGCAGCCGCAGCAGCACGAGAACAAGGAGTGCCGCCAGCGTGAAGGCGGCGAAAGGTCCAATTAGCCCAAGGCCCGGCAGGATCAGCAGCGGAGCAAGCGCCGGGCCCAGGACCGTGCCCAGTCCGAAACTTGAGGAAACCATCGACAGCGCCTGCGTGCGCTCGGTCCGGCTGGTCCGGCTTGCGACATAGGCTTGCACGGCGGGCGGCGCTGCCGAGCCGAAGCTGCCGTAGAGCGAGCGTGCTGCCGCGAAGAACAAAATGGCGGTGAGGCCGCTGACCGCACCCGTCAATCCGGCGTAGAGAGCCGCACCGCACAAGGCGAAAGAGACGGCGAAACCGACAAGACCAAGAGCCATCATGGCCTTGCGCCCACGCCGGTCCGAGCGGCGCGCCCAGAACGGCGCAAGCAGCATCCACAGCAAAGCCGACCAGCTGTAGGCGAGGCTTACCCAGACATCGGCGATGTGGAGATGCGTGCCAATCGAAGGCATGACCGACTGCATCGCCGTGTTGCCGGCGGCGGTCACCAGCATGACCATAAACAGCAACGCCATGCGGCTCCGCGGGAGCTGGACGTTAGTTTCCTCCACCGCAATCACCGCCCGGCGGTGCCAGCCACATTGCTGGCGAGTTGGGTGTAGATGGCCGCCAGCATAGCCACGAAATACGTGTAGCCGATCGCCAGCAGTACGCCGGCAACGCCCTCGCCAAGCAAGCGCTGAGGCTCACCCTTGAACATGAGCACTAGCACTACGCCAACGAACATCATGATCAGCCCGTAGACGACCAGAAAGACGAATGCGGCGAGACCGATGAAAAGGAGTATCCGCCCCGCATTGCCACGCGTTAACTGGATGCTGGCGCGGACGGCCGCAACAGGATTGCGAACCCCCTTCCCTGCAACCACCGGGCCCACAAGCATGGTGCGCATGATCGGATAGAGCAGCAGCCCAAGCGCCACGGAAACCGCGAGCCGGTCAGGCAGGAGCAGGGCGAGCAAGCTTGCCAGCGCCATCGAAACCGGCAGGATGGCGAGCGCGATGAGCAATTGCGCAGCGAAGTAGGAGGGCAGAGTACGGATGCTATGCCGGATCGCCTGCGCCACCGTCGGTCTTGCCGTGTCGAGCATGGCCACCAGCATCGTCAGCATCCCGCCCATGGGAAGCAACGACAGGAGCAGCAGAACCGGCAAGGAGCTTGCGTAATAGTTCTGCATCACCATCAGCACTTGGGCTTCCGACATCTCGGGCGTCATCGCTGGAGATGGCACGAAGACGGCACCCACAAGACCCGGAAGCACATAAAATACACCGGCAATGGCCATCAGCAGATCGCGGTTGGCGGCGACCATCCGCGTAGCACTTGCCCAGGCCGCACTGCTGTCCAAAGTCATCACGGTAGCCATGTCCCTTTCCGCGGCAGCCCTAGCAGGACCGAAACAGATGCGCACCCCCTGCAGCATTGCAATCAGCTCCACCTCGCCCTTGCCAGCACGCGGGCACGCGTTCATGCGCATGTGCCATGCACGTTCCGGATCAGATAGAGATCAGGCAGGCTCAGGACCTGATACCATATCGCGAGGCCCTCGTAGACATGACGGCCCGCAACGCCGCCGTGCAAGAAGGCGAGGCCCGCGAGCTGATCTGGCTGCTCGAGCATCCGCCGGTTTACACGGCAGGAACGAGCGCTGCAGCCGACGAACTGCTCGATCGCCGCTTCGATGTTGTCGAGGCCGGAAGGGGCGGCCGGTATACCTACCACGGCCCGGGCCAGCGCGTTGGCTATCTGGTCCTCGATCTTGGCAAACGCGCGCGTGATGTGCGCGGCTTTGTCCATGCCGTCGAAGGCTGGGTCATCGATACGCTCGGCGATTTCGGCGTCCAAGCGTGGCGGGCTGCAGGCCGCGTGGGGATCTGGACCCGCGGTGCCGACGGCGGAGAAGCCAAGATCGGCGCGATCGGAATCCGCATTCGTCGCTGGGTGACAATGCACGGGTTCTCGGTGAATCTGGCGCCAGACCTCACGCATTTCGGTGGAATTGTGCCGTGCGGCATCGAAGATTACGGCGTCACCAGCCTGGCTGCGCTCGGCATTTCGGTTGCGCCAGAGGAGTGGGATCGGGCATTGCTGGCCCGGACCGAAGCCTTTCTTGCCGGCCTCGAACCGCGTGGTGCATCGGGCCCCGAAGCCAAGGACCTTTAATGATCCCACTACTGCCCTTCCGGCCTCTGATTCTTGCCCTTGCCCCGCTGCTGCTGCTCGGTGCCTGCGGCAAATCATCCGCACCCCAGGCGAGCTCGACCGCGAGCGGGGAAATCCTCCCGGGCTCGGTAAGCGACGCCATGCTCGAGACCGATCGGTCGCAGGCCCAGGCGCCATTGGCTCCGGCCGCGCACAGTAGCGCGGCAAAGGCCGATTCTAGCGCTACCGGCGACTCCTCGGCTGCTGCCGCCGACGCCGCCGCGCCTACCGAAGCCGCCGCGGCCGACCCGGAAGCGCCCAAGCCCAAGCCGCAGGCGAGTCCGAAGCCGGCGACACCCTGAATTCTACTCTATACCGAGAAGCGCCTTCGCTTGGCGCAAGTGCGGCTGATCCAGCATCCGTCCGTTCAGCTGAAGCGCCCCAATCCCCGGATTTGCAGCGAAGACATCGACAATGGCCCGCGCGTGGGCGAGTTCTTCTTCGGAGGGCGTGAAGGCGGCATTGATCAGCGGGACTTGGGCAGGGTGGATCGCAAGCATGCCGGCAAATCCGTCCGCGCGGGCCGCCGCTGCCGCGCGCTTCGTCCCCTCAATATCCCGGAAGTCCGCGTAGAGCGTGTCAATCGCCCACACACCGCGGGCGTGCGCAACCAGCAAAGTCTGGGCCCGCACGAAGCGGAAGGCATCCGTCCATTGACCGTCAGCGTCTCGCTTGCGCGCTGCCCCAAGCTCGGCGGAGAGATCTTCCGCCCCCCAGGTGAGCCCGGCCAACCGGGGCATCGAAGCGTCCATATATGCCGTAATGGTCAGCGCGGCGCGGGGCGTCTCACTTACCAGCGGCAAGAGGCGGGTCTGGCCGTTGGGTATGCCATGGCGCTGTTCTAGCTCGTAGATCTCGGCTGCCACCTGCCGGATCTGCTCAGGCCCTTCGGCCTTGGGCAGCATGATTCCCTCCGGCGCACCCGGCATCACGGCGGCAAGATCCTCGCGCCAAAGACCGGTTTCGACAGCGTTGATGCGCACCCAGCGCGCCTGCTTGCGCATCGTGATCTGGCGCTTGTGCGCCTCCAGCCAGTCGCGCGCTATGCGGCGCGCGGCAGGCTTGGCATGCAAAGTGACTGCGTCTTCCAGATCAACGATCAGCGCGTGAGCGCCAGTCTCCGGCGTCTTGAGCAGCTTCTTCTCGCTATCACCGGGCACAAACAGCCAGGATCGCGGAATCGTGCGCATCGTAGGCTCCTATCGGCTCTTCGGGTCGCGCTGCAGGCTCAAGCGGTGGCTCGGGCCTGTTCCTCCACAAGCGTCGGATAGTCGATATATCCAGCCTCGCCCGGGAAGTACCACGTCTGCGGCACGCCGACATTTGGCGCGAGCGCCGCGCCGAGACGAATGCGGTCCACAAGGTCGGGATTCGAGATGTAGGGCCTGCCAAAGCTGACCGCATCCGCGCGTCCGGAGGCGACATCGGCCGCCGCACCTTCGGGCGTATAGTCGCTGTTAAGCACCAGCGGTCCGGAATAGTGTGCGCGGAAAACCTGATCCTGGGGCGGCACGGTCGTCGCGCCGAATGTACCGTCCGGGCCCGGTTGGCGCAATTCGATGAACGAGACCTTGAGCACCTCGAGTACCCGTGCAGCTTCGGCAAAGAGGGTGGCGGGGTCGCTATCGTCAACGCCCTGGCTCTCGCCATTGGGTGACAGGCGGATCGACACACGATCCGCACCCCAAATGGAGACAAGCCGCTCCATCACCTCGCGCATCAGCCGCACCCGGTTCGCCGGGCTGCCGCCGTAATCGTCAGCCCGAAGATTCGAGGAATCGCGCAGGAACTGGTCAATCAGGTAGCCGTTCGCGCCGTGGAGTTGCACACCATCGAACCCGGCGCGTTTTGCATTCTCCGCAGCGTGGCCGTAGTCATCGACGACCCGCGGCATCTCGTCGAGGCGTAGCGGTCGGGCCTCGACATTGTCCATGCGGCCTTCGGGTGTATGTGCGTGCCCCGGGGCCTTCGTGGCAGAGGCGGAAACGGGCAATTCACCGCCAAGGAAATAGGGATGAACGATCCGCCCCATGTGCCACAGCTGCAGGATGATGCGGCCGCCCGCTGCATGGACCGCATCGGTCACCGGCTTCCATGCCTCGACTTGTGCATCGCTCCAAATCCCCGGCGCGCTGGGCCATCCGGAGCCTTCACGGCTGATCCCGGTTGCCTCGCTGATGATCAGGCCGGCGCCGGCGCGCTGACGATAATACGTCTGCATGATCTCGGTCGGCACACCATCGGGTCCAGCGCGACCGCGGGTCAGCGGTGCCATCAGGATGCGGTTCGGCGCGGCAATCGCACCAAGCTGGATCGGCTGGAAAAGCGATTCGTGCATCGACTAGGCTCCTTCTCGGAAATGGGCATTCTGAAACAAATAGAACGATTGCGCTGTGCGCATGGAACTCGACGTAGACAGGCTTGGGAAACCTTGAGGGGCGCTCTATGGCCAAGATCGAAAATGAGGCATCGCCTGATCGGCGTCAGCCCCCTAACGTGTTAGCCTGACCCCGTCGCGCCCGACAGGGTTTCCATTTGCAACCCAGCTAGGATGCCGGTGTCCGCATGACAAGCGCGAGTTGAACGGCGGACCATGACGAGCATCGACGACAGGCGCGACGTCGCGCGCGCCAATCCCTGGCATTTTGTGGCGCTGCTGGGCGGCAACTTTGCTCTCGGGCTTGGACCATGGTTTGTGCGCCTCGCGGACTCGGGCCCGGTTTCAGCCGGCTTCTGGCGCTTGTTTCTGCCTCTCCCGCTCCTCGCCTTGCTGGCGGCCCGGCAGCGTGCGGCTGTCCGGCCGGTGACTCCGATGGTGACCTGGCTCCTGATCATCCTGGCAGGGGTATTGTTTGCTCTCGATCTGGCGAGTTGGCACATCGGGATTGCCCAAACGCGGCTCGGGAATGCGTCTCTATTCGGAAACTCGGGGAGCCTGATTCTCATGGCGTGGGGTCTCATTGCCGCGCGCCGGTTACCAAAACCTGTGGAGCTCGCGGCCATCATCTCGGCTGTCTGCGGGGCGGGCATTCTGCTGGGGCGATCGCTGGAGATCGACCGCGCCACCTTAATCGGGGATCTTTTCTGCATACTCGCGGGGATCTTCTACTTTTTCTACATTCTCCTGCTCCAGAGTGCGCGTGGCCGGTTCGAAAGCTGGGAACTGTTGTTTGCCTCGACCTTGGCCAGCGCCCCGGTGATGCTGGGAATCGCGATAGGACTTGGCGAGCCAATCTGGCCGCACGTGTGGTGGCCATTGATCGCACTGGCCTTTTGCAGCCAGGTCGTTGGGCAGGGACTCATCGTTTTTGCCCTGCGCCATTTTTCCGCGCTGATCATCGGCGTTGTACTGCTGACCCAGCCGGCGATTTCAATTCTGGCTGGTTGGCTCGCATTTGGCGAGACTTTGGGCCCGCTCGACGCACTGGGCATGGCACTCATCGCTGCCGCGCTGCTCCTCGGGCGATTGAGCGAAAGCGGAGAGCGTTGATTCGTGACCAACCCACAGCCTCCGAAGCCTGTTGCCACGAGGGTGAAAGTCGTACGACACAGCATTTCGAGGATATTTTTATTGCGTTGCAGCATACGCCGCTGCGACCGCGCTTTTCTGCCAACCAATCGTGTTTTCGATGAAAAAATTGGTCACTTCACTGCTGGAACGGCTCGCCTGGCCCCGTGGTTCGCTACTGCAACAAAACCGAGGGGCGACCTGCTTGCCACCGCTTTCATTCCGCTTGCATGACGTAGCCGAAATATCCTTGCAATCTGATGCTTTTGTGTGGAGTGAGGCAGTTTAGTTACAACGGCAATCCGTTTGTCCAAGGGGATCGGTTTAGATGAAGCCAATCAAGGTCGCAGTGATCGGCGTGGGCAACTGCGCAAGCTCACTGGTGCAGGGTGTAGAGTTTTACCGCAACACCAACTCTTCGGCGGGCCTGATCCATGAGCGGATTGGCGGCTATGGCGCCGGCGACGTCGAGTTCGTCATGGGTGTGGACGTCGATGCCCGCAAGGTCGGCAAGGACATTGCCGAGGCCATCTTTGCAGCGCCCAACTGCACGGCCGTGTTCCAGTCGAGCGTGCCTGCCGCGGGCGCCAAGGTCATGATGGGCAAGATCCTCGACGGTGTTGCCGACCATATGACCGGCATGGGCGAGCGGGGTTTCATCCTCGCGGATGCGCCTGAAGCCACGCACGAATCGATCGTCGCTGCGCTGCGTGATTCCGGCGCCGAGGTCTTGGTGAACTTCCTGCCGGTCGGTTCGGAGACCGCCACCGAATTCTACATGGAATGCGCGCTTGAAGCGGGCGTCGGTGTCGTCAACTGCATGCCGGTGTTCATCGCGAGCCGCCCCGAGTGGGAAGCGAAATTCCGTGCCAAGCGTCTTCCGATCGTCGGCGACGATATCAAGGCGCAAGTCGGCGCAACGATTGTTCACCGGGTGTTGTCGAGCCTATTCGGCGCCCGCGGCGTGACCGTCGAGAAGACTTACCAGCTCAACACCGGTGGCAACACCGACTTCATGAACATGCTCGATCGCCAGCGCCTCGGCTCCAAGAAGGAATCCAAGACCGAAGCGGTGCAGGCCATGCTCGCGCAGCGCCTTGCTGACGAGAACATCCACGTCGGGCCGTCGGACTATGTGCCCTGGCAGAAGGACAACAAGCTGTGCTTCCTCCGCCTCGAGGGGACGCAGTGGGGCAACGTCCCGATGAACCTTGAGCTGCGTCTCTCGGTCGAG
Source organism: uncultured Sphingomonadales bacterium (assembly GCA_903834285.1). Taxonomy (GTDB): domain Bacteria; phylum Pseudomonadota; class Alphaproteobacteria; order Sphingomonadales; family Sphingomonadaceae; genus Novosphingobium. The sequence continues at coordinate 37,756 of CAILIO010000230.1, forward strand.
GACAGCCCGAACTCCGCCGCTTGCGTGATGGATGCAATCCGCTGCTGCAAGATCGCACTAGAGCGCGGCGAAGGCGGAGCCCTGATCGGTCCCTCGGCCTATTTCTGCAAGCATCCCCCGCAGCAGTTCAACGACGATGTCGCGGCACAGCTGGTCGACGAGTACATCTCGGAAACAGCGCTCGCCGCCGAGTAAGCGTTCAAACCGTGCAAAGCTGGCGGCGCCGGTCCTGGTAAAGGATCGGCGCCGTCGGCGTTAAGAGCCCGGGCCCAGAGTGAGGACTGAACCCATGGATGCCGTGATCATCGCTGCCGGCTATGGCAGTCGGCTCGCTTCGCTGTCGCCGTCGAAGCCGCTCACGCCGGTCTGCGGGATTCCGCTGATCGAGATCGGAATCCGGCAGGCCGCTGCTGCCGGCGTGTCGCGGGTCGTCGTGGTGACAGGCCACCGGGCTGAAGCGGTTGAGGCATTCCTCGCCGAACTTGCCTCACGCGTGGCGGTAGACATCGAATCGGTTCGCGTGGCCGACTGGAGCAAGCCGAACGGCTACTCGGTCATGGCGGGTGCCGATGCGTGCGAGGGCGATTATCTGTTGATGATGGCCGATCACATGTTCGACAGCGCCATTCTCGCCGGCTTGCGCAAGGTCGGAAGCGAAAACCGCGACGTCACGCTTGCCATCGACAGACGCACCGACAGCCCCCTCGTTGATCCTGACGATGCGACATGGGTCAAGCTCGACGCCGTCGGCTATATCAAGGCTATCGGCAAGACTATTCCCGAATGGGACGCGGTCGATTGCGGGGCTTTTCTTGCCACGCCGCGCCTTGCCGAGGCAATTGCGGCGGCGATCGCCTCGGGCAAAGCGGGCAGTCTTTCCGATGGCATGCAATGGCTTGCAGACCAAGGCCGTGCCGCAACTTACGACATCAAGGGCGCCTGGTGGATGGATGTCGACGACCCGCGCGCCCACACGCTTGCGGAGGAACTGGCCCCCCGCCATCTCACCGCAGCATTTGCAGCGACCTGACCGTTCGGCTCAGAACTTCTTCACGCCAATGGTGATGAACTGATTGGGGTGCTCGATATTGACCAGAACCGACCGAAGCGAGGGGGGGCCGAAGAAGATCGTCGGATTGTTGGAAAAGCCGACGGCTTCGCTGGGAATTCCAAAAAGTCCGCCACGATTGAGCGTGCCCGACGAATCCTCGTCATGATAAATCGCGATCGCGTAGCTCCCGGGATGCGGCACAAACAGGCAGAATCGGGTCTGCCCGGCTGATGCCGGGGTGCTCGCAACGTAGAGTGAGCCATTCTTGACCAGAAACCTTTTAGGGTCGTTGGTGTAGAGCGTCGCGGTGATAAGACCCTTGCTGTTGCGCACGCGATCGACCGTGATGTTGATCCAGGTGTCGCTGGCAGGCCCGATGCAAGCAGGCGCAGCGTGCGCCATTGTTGCAAGCGATCCAGGCGGCGCAACGAACAACCCCAGCGCAATTGCCAAGGCACGGCGCCACTTCGGCACGATCATGACATTATTCCCGAAATCGGCCGCCTCTGGGCGAGGCTGCTCTGTCCGGGCGGGCAATTGGCAAGCTTTGGCCCGTTCGGCAAGACCAACCTTGCGTTGTATAGCGATGGCCGTCCTTGTGCTAGGTGCGGCTTTGCGCCGAAACGGCCGAGAATAAGGATATTGCGTGTGGAAAAGCGAGGCATTCGCGCTTGTTCCGCCGATTCGTGACCGGTAATCGCAGAAGGAGATGGTCGCTGCCGCGCGCTTGAGCGCCAACTGCCGCCTATCCCTGTTTGCGAGTTTTCGTGATGGCTGCGCCGCTGATTGCCCCTTCGATTCTTTCAGCCGATTTTGCCCGGCTTGCCGAAGAGGTGCGCGCGATCGATGCGGCAGGAGCGGACTGGATCCACGTTGACGTGATGGACGGCCATTTCGTGCCGAACATCACGATCGGGCCCGGCGTGGTCAAGGCACTGCGCCCCCACAGCGCAAAGCCTTTCGATGTCCATCTGATGATCGCGCCGATTGATCCCTACCTGGAGGCGTTTGCAGCCGCTGGTGCGGATATCATCACTGTCCATCCCGAGGCCGGTCCACACATTCACCGTACGGTGCAGGCCATTCATGCGCTGGGCAAGAAGGCGGGCATCGCGCTCAATCCTGCCACCCCAGCCAAGTTGCTGGATTACCTGATCGACGAAATCGACCTGGTCCTGGTGATGAGTGTAAACCCCGGCTTTGGTGGCCAAAGCTTCATCACCAGCCAGCTTCGCAAAATCGACGCCTTGCGCAAGATGATCGACAAGACCGGGCGGCCGATCCATCTTGAGGTCGACGGCGGTATCGATGTCCTGACTGCTCGCCAGTGCACCGACGCAGGAGCCGACGCGCTGGTCGCGGGGACTGCATCGTTCAAAGGCGGCCCTTCGTGCTATGCCGCCAACATCGCCGCACTGAAGGGCGCTGACTGACGCCATGGCTCGCCTTTTCCCCGGAACCCGCGAAGCCCCGGAAAGGGGCGCAGTCTCCGGGCCGGAGGCGGGTTCCGAGCTTGATGGTGGTGCGCAGCGTCCTGCCCTGCCGCTTGGGCCGGCATCGGAACCGCTCGTCGTAGCCGCGACAAACACACGGTCAATGTCCGCCCCAGAAGCACCATCGGCCGATACGGACCTCGCGCCGATGGAGCCCGGGCGGGCACTCGCCCTGGCTGACTTTTCTCCGCCGCAGGTCAGTGCCGGCGAACGGCTGATCCGGCTCGCGTACGGAATCGGCCTCCCCCCTTCGACTCTCAATCCATTCCGCAAGCGCGCTCGGCCGCGTCTCACCGCCACTGTCGCTAACCCCCTTCCCGGCGATCCTGCGTCTGGAACCGCTCTCAGAGCCGGGCATTTCTTGCTGCATGGCGTCAAATTGCCAATCGCGGATACCGAGTTCACCGGCCCCCGCCTCTCTCCGCCGTTCGAGCGGATGGTCCATGGTTTCGGTTGGCTTGGCGATCTTGCGGGTTGTGCTCCGCGCCCGCAGTGCGCGCCCGTCGCCGAACGGATCTTTGCCGCCTGGCAAACCGCCAATCCGCGCCCGGGCTCCGGCCCGGCCTGGGCCGTCGGCAATGCCGGACATCGGCTGTTATCATGGCTGGTCCACGCACCCCTCCTGCTCTCGAGCCAGGATCGCAAGCTCCGCGCCCGGGTATTGACGACATTTGAAGAAACCGCTCGCTGGCTCGACCGCCATATCGGACGCGCGGAGGATACTCTCGCCGAAGTGGCCGGCTGGACTGCGATAACCGCGGCCGGTCTGCTGCTTGCCGAAGGGCGCGCGCGCAAGCTCTATGGCGAAGGTGGGTTGATCCGTGCGCTCGGCAATCTCCTCAGCGATGACGGTGGCGTCCTTTCCCGCAGCCCGCTCGGTCAGATCGAGGCGATCGAACTGCTCATTGCGCTGCGTGCTTGTTATGCCGCGGTGCGCAGCACACCACCGCCCCAGCTCGATGCGATCCTCGAGCTGCTGGTTCCCCCGTTGCTCACCTTGCTTCACGGCGACGGCGGACTGGGCTCATGGCAAGGCGCAGGCGCGGTTTCCGCCGACCGGATCGCCGCGCTCATCAAGGCAAGTGGCGTGCGCACCCGCCCGCTGCGCGATGCGCGCCATTGGGGCTACCAGCGGGTCAGCGCCGGCAGAGCCGTTCTGCAGTTCGATGCCGCCCCGCCGCCGGTCGCGCGCCATGCAAGGGATGGCTGCGCATCGACCCTGGCCTTCGAATTCAGCCATGGCGGGGAGCGCCTGATCGTCAATTGCGGCGGTGCTGCCTTTGCCGGCGGGCTCATCCCCTTGCGGCTCGCGCAAGGTCTGCGCGCCACGGCGGCGCATTCCACGCTCGCGATCGACGATTTCAACTCCACCGCCGTGCTTATCAACGGCAAGCTCGGCCCGGGCGTGTCCGAGGTCGAGGTCGACCGGCGTATCCTGACCGGCGAGGGCGCCGGGGCCACGCGCATCGAGGCAAGCCACAACGGATATGTCGGCCGCTATGGCCTCACCCACCGGCGCATCCTGATCATTCGTGACGACGGTAGCGAACTGCGCGGCGAAGACCTGCTGGTGCCGACCGGTAGGCGGGGCAAGCGGGGAATGATTGGGGTTGCCTTGCGCTTCCATCTCGGTCCTCATATCGAACTCGCGCAAGGCAAGGACGGTCTTGGCGTCACCTTGGCCCTGCCCGACGGGAGCCTCTGGCAATTTCGCTCGGGCCGCGATCCAGTCACGCTCGAGGAAAGCCTGTGGTCCGACGGCATGGGACGGCCGCTTGCCACCCGGCAGCTGGTGATCTCTGCCAAGATTCCGCGCAGCGGCGAGTCGTTCTCGTGGCTGCTGAAGAAGATGCGCTAGACAGGATTTTCCATTGTGATTGACGTGACGATCAAGCGGGCGCTGCTTTCGGTGTCCGACAAGACCGGCCTTGCCGACCTCGGCTGTGTCCTGGCTGCCCATGGCGTCGAATTGGTCTCGACAGGCGGGACCGCAGCCGCGCTGCGCCAGGCCGGGCTTGCCGTGCGCGACATCTCGGACCTTACCGGCTTTCCCGAAATGATGGATGGCCGCGTCAAGACGCTGCATCCCAAGGTCCACGGCGGCCTGCTGGCCGTGCGTGACGACCCGGCTCATGCCGCATCCATGGCAGAGCATGCGATTGGCGCGATCGACCTCGTCGTGGTCAATCTCTACCCCTTCGCGGCGACGGTCGCCAAGGGCGCCGGCCGTGACGAGGTGATCGAGAACATCGACATCGGCGGCCCGTCGATGGTCCGCTCTGCCGCCAAGAATCATCACTATGTGACCATCGTGACAGACCCTGCCGACTATCCGGTGCTGATCGCCGCGCTGGATCAGACCGGCGGGGCCACGAGCCTCGATTTTCGGAAGGCCATGGCCGCCAAAGCCTACGCTGCCACTGCGGCGTATGATGTGGCCATCGCGCAATGGTTTGCCCTTACGGATCAAGAGCAGCACTTCCCGGCAACCCTGCTGAGCGCCAACAAGCTGGTTTCCACCCTGCGCTACGGCGAGAATCCCCACCAGAGCGCCGCACTCTACGTCCCGGCACTAGGCGGCGCGATACAAGGTCTTCCACAGGCCCGGCAAATGCAGGGCAAGGAACTGTCCTACAACAATTACAATGATGCCAATGCGGCGCTGGAACTCATTGCCGAGTTCGGACCTGACAACCCTGCGGTGGTGATCGTCAAGCACGCCAACCCGTGCGGCGTGGCCGTCGCTGAAACCCCGCTGGAGGCCTGGCAAGCCGCGCTTGCGTGCGATTCGGTTTCCGCATTCGGCGGGATCGTCGCATTGAACCGCCCGCTTGATGGCCCCACGGCTGAAGCCATCTGCGAGATCTTCACCGAAGTCGTTGTCGCTCCGGGAGCAGATGACGCCGCGCTTGCGACCTTTGCGCGCAAGAAGAATTTGCGGCTCCTGCTGATCGATGAGCTGCCCGCCCCAAACCGCAAGAGTCTGGTGACGGTTCCGATCGTGGGAGGCGTTCTCGTACAGGATCGTGACAACGGCACACTGACTGACGAGATGCTGCAGGTGGTCACCAAGCGCCAGCCAACCAAGCAGGAGCTGGCGGACTGCCGCTTTGCCTGGACTGTGGCCAAGCACGTCAAATCGAACGCGATCGTCTACGCTCGCGAAGGCGTGACCGCCGGGATCGGGGCGGGCCAGATGAACCGGCGAGACAGCGCCCGGATTGCGGCGGTGAAAGCCCAAGAAGCGGCCAAGACCCATGGATGGGCCACCCCACGCACTGCGGGCTCAGCAGTTGCTTCCGATGCTTTCTTCCCGTTTGCCGACGGCCTCATGGCCGCAGTAGAAGCCGGCGCGACGGCCGTTATCCAGCCGGGCGGCTCGATCCGCGACGATGAAGTCATCGCCGCCGCAGACGCAGCCGGCATTGCCATGGTGTTCACCGGCATGCGCCACTTCAGACACTAATCTCGAAGCTCCCGTATCGGGCGCGAAAGGCAATCGCGCCCGATAGGAAACGTTCAGCGATAGAAGACGTGGTTGTCGACGCGCGCCATGCGGGTCTTGCCCCAGGCCGGCGTGACATGCGCGGCGTGGAAGAACATCGCGCCTTCCACCGGACTTTGCCAAGCGCCGCTATCGGCAATGAGCGCGATCTTCACGGCCTGCTGCCATAAGCGGTTGTCGTGATTCACTACCGGCATCGCATTGGCGTGAACAAACGAGAACTGCGAAGGCTGGTAGACCACACCGCAGTAGGAACTGGGGAAGCGACCCGATGCGGCGCGCGTCACGATCACCCGGCCGACGGCGAGCTGGCCAGCCAGGGTCTCGCTGCGGGCTTCGAAGTATATCGCGCCAGCAAGGCACTCCATCTCGCGTGAGAGCGAAGCGGGAAGCGGGGTGCGCTCAACGAGATCGGCGAGCGATGCCGCGCTCGGAGACGCTTCCCCATTGTTGGGATCGATCCGCTCCGGTTGGGGAAGGGGCTGTTCGACTGGCCGGAACACGCTCTGACGGGGTTCAACGGTTATGGCCGACGATCCAGTTGCCTCGGCAACGGGGATCTGGATATCCTGTGCCTTGGCGCCGGATCCACCGGTGCTGAACAGGATGGTAGCAAGACTAGCGGCAATGCACACGGCACTGGCAACGCGGAACTGGTGACTCATGCATCTTTGTCATTGGGCGGTGAACGTCGGCGCAAGGCGCGATAGGTTCCGGTTTCGCAGGTCATTTCTGCAACATCGGATTCCGCTCGAAGGCCTTGGCGTCCGCCCCCCGTCTGCGCGCTGGCGGGGGTGGCCTCTTTGCCATCCCATCGCTGCCTACGCCTGGTAGAGTGGCGCCCCTTATGGAGTGCGCAGGGCAAGTCAACCTGTGAATCCGGGGCTGTTCTCCGTTGCCGCCAGATTCAGGATAAACCGTTCACCTTCAGCGATGGTCAGTTCGACCACCCACAAATCCCGATCCTGCGCCATGCGCCGCGTCAGATAGATCTCAAACTCTTGTTTATTTTCAGTGTCTTGCTCTTTCGAAAGTGCCCATCCGCGCGTTCCATCCGGTTTTGGCAGGCGCTCGAACGCGCGCGCGAGCGACTGGCCAAAGCCTTGATTATCGAGGATAACAATCAGAATCGTGCCGCTGTCAGGCTCGCCCCGGTGGAGCACCATGCCAAATCCGCCATTGGCCTCTGCCAAGCGAATCAGGGCCGACGCTTCCAAGCCTGCCGGAAGGCGGCCCGCGCTCATGCTGGAAGGGTTGAATGAGCGATGGGCGAGGATTGAAACGTTGCCTCAACCCACGTCACCGCGCTGCCTGCGACATCCAACACGACTGATTTTCTAGGCTGCGTCGCGGTCGATGACATTGACGAGCAATGCGTAGATCGCATCGGCATCGGGGGCGGCAATCAGCCGTTCATGCATGCGCTCGTCGCGCATGAGACGCGAAATCGCCGCGAGGGCCTGCAAGTGCGTTGCACCGGCCTGCTCGGGTGAGAGAAGGCCAAAAACGCAATCAACCGGCATGCCATCCGACGATGTGAAATCGACGGGACTTTCGAGACGGAAGAAGGCCGCAACCGGCCGCGCAAGGCTCTCAAGTCTTGCATGGGGAATAGCAACGCCACGCCCGAAGCCGGTGCTGCCCAGCGTTTCACGCTCCTCGATCCGTTCGAGCACCGTCGCGCGGTCAAGCCCGTAAACCTCGCCGAAGCAATCCGCGAGCTCGCGGAGGATCTGCGTCTTGGTTTCGGCACGAACAATGCGCACCGCCTGAAGATCGATCGAAAAAAGAGCGGTCATGGAAACAGTGATGCCGGAAAATGCGCTTGCGCGCCTGATGTGGAGCGGCCCATGCGCCCGAACGCGGCGCGGTGCAAGTACCGAATCGCGTTCGCCCTGACCCTGATCCCCGCAGTGGACATCAGATCGCCACCTGCTGTTACCGCTTCGCTTACTTGGTTGGTTCTACCCAGCCGATCGAACCATCGCCGCGTCGATAGACCATGTTGTGCACACCAGTACCCGCGTTCTTGAACAAAAGCGCGTTGGTATTGCGCAGATCAAGCATCATGACCGCATCCGAGACGCTGGCCGTAGGCACGTCGACGCGCGTTTCGGCGATCACCAGCGGCGCATCGGCGGGTTCTTCGGTTTCGGTCTCTTCGACAACGAATACGGTATAGGCCGCGTCGTCTTCGCGCCGGGCATGGTCGGCCTGATCCTGTCGTGCGGTGATCCGGCGCTTGTAACGGCGCAGCTGTTTGTCGATCTTTTCGGCCGACTGGTCGAGGGCGATGTGGGCATCCTGCGCCACTGCACTTCCCTTCAGAATCAGGCCCTGCGCGACATGGGTGACGATATCGCAGCGGAACCCGCCGTGCGGTGCCTTACCAAGCGTGACGTGTGAGGTAAGCGCGCGCGAAAAGTACTTGTCGACAATCGCGGAGAGGCGCTCTTCTGCATGAGCTTCGAAGGCGGCGCCGGTATCAACCTGGTGGCCCGAAACGCGAATATCCATAAGTCCATTCTCCTTCGCTCAATCAATTGCCCGGGATGAACCGGGCGAGGCGGAATCATTGCAGCCAGATGGCGTCTTTGATCGCCTCGACAAATGCAGCATGCCGGGCCTGCTCCTCTGCATTGGGTGCATGCGGCCGTGCGGGGCGAGGTGTGCGGGAGGAAGAGGTGCGGACCGGAACAGCCACCACCGCTGCCTTGATCTCGACTTCGGCCGCGAGTTCCAGACCGATCTGCCGGCCGCCCATGAGCTCGACATAAAGCTGCGCCAGAAGTTCCGCGTCGAGCAGCGCGCCGTGGCGGACCCGGTGGCTGCGATCGATCCCGTACCGCGAGCAAAGCGCATCCAGACTGAGCTTAGCCCCAGGATGCTTGCGGCGGGCAATCGCCACCGTATCGACCATGCGCCCCCGGTCGACCGGGGGCAGTTCGCACATGGCAAGCTCGGCATTGAGGAAGCCGAAGTCGAACCCTGCGTTGTGCGCGACCAGAGGCGCTTCACCGAGGAATGCGAGCAATTCGTCGGCGCGTTCGGCAAAGCGCGGCTTGTCGGCCAGAAAAGCGCTTGAGAGACCGTGCACGGCTTCAGCTTCGGCCGGCATGGATCGTTCGGGATTGAAATATGCATGAAAAACGGCGCCAGTAGGCACACGGTTGAGCATTTCGATGCAGCCAATTTCTACCAGCCGATCACCGCTCTGCGGGTCGAGGCCGGTCGTCTCTGTATCGAAAACGATCTCACGCATTTGAAGTAGTCTGGACCCGCGGGCAGGGGCTTGCAAGGCTTCAGCGCGGGTTTTTTTGCCGAATGGAAGCGACCAGCGCCGAAACCTGCGCGCGGGTTTCAGACAGCGTGACGCCGGTATCGATCAGGTGATCGGCCCGGGCACGCTTATCGGCATCTGGCACTTGGAGGGCCAGTATCTGCGTGAATCTTTCCGGCGTCATGCCGGGCCGCGCAAGCACGCGATCGCGTTGCATTTTGGCAGGGGCAGAGACGACGACAACCGCATCAAGCCCGGCGCCATGGCCTTTTTCGTAAAGCAACGGAATGTCGAACACGACGATGGGCTGCCCGGCATGCTCCAGCATGAAGGTCGCTCGCTCCTCCGCGACCGCCGGGTGAACGATGGCCTCGAGCCGGGCAAGCGCCTCGGCATCGCCGAACACGTGCGCACCGAGCGCTGGACGATCCACACCGCCAGCGCCGGTCGTGCCGGGAAACGCAGCCTCGATGGCCGGAAGCAAGCTTCCGCCGGGCCCCTGAAGGCGATGGACAGTGGCGTCGGCATCGAACACCGGCACGCCAAGTTCGCGCAGCATCAGAGCAACGGCGGACTTGCCCATGCCGATCGAGCCGGTCAGGCCGAGGATGAAGGGGCGGCTCACGCGCCAAGCAACTTGCGAAGCTCGACATCCACATCGCGGGGCGGCTCCGCGCCGAAAAAGCGGCGAAACGCGTGGTCGGCCTGACCGATGAGCATCGACAGACCGTCAATAGTGCGAAAGCCGGCAGCACGGGCCGACTGTAGGAACGGCGTGTTGAGCGGGCTGGTCACGATGTCGTAGAAAATCGAGCCTGGCGGGGCGTGGCTCAGGTCAAATCCCAGCGGAGGCTGTCCGGTCATACCGAGCGAGGACGCGTTGACGATGAGATCAAGGCAGCCGTCGCGATCATCGAAGGCGAAGTCGGTGGGATCCGCAAAGTGGGCGATGTCGACGACATGGTGTTCGCCGGCGGGATCAAGCTCATCGAGCAGCGCGCGGGCCTTGTCTGGATTGCGACCTGCCAGCACGATCACAAGCTGCGCATCGGCGAGGCCCTTGATGATGGCGCGCGCGGCGCCGCCGGTGCCGAGGACGCGGGCCATGCGGAAATAGTGCGTGCGCTCAAGTTCGGCGTGCAAGGGTTCGAGGAAGCCGGGGACATCAGTGTTGTAGCCGACGAGTTGGCCTGCCTCGGGCACGATGGTGTTCACCGCACCGACCGCAACAGCGAGCGGGTCGATGCGATCGAGCAGCGGGATCACAGCCTGCTTGTGGGGCATGGTGACGTTGCAGCCGCGCCACTGGGGATCGCTGCGGCGGGTGTTTAGGAATTCACCAAGTTCGCCCGTGTGAACGTGCGTGGCCTTGTAATCTGCTTTTATATCATAAATTTGTAGCCAGAAGCCGTGGATCGCCGGAGACTTGGACTGGGCAATCGGATCGCCGATCACTTCGGCGTATGGGAGACTCATACCGGCAGCTCTCCCTGCGCGCGCAGCGCAGCCAGCAGGGCGAGGAGGGGCATGCCGAGCACGGTGAAATGGCTGCCTTCGATATGTTCGAAGAGCTGGACGCCCAGCGCCTCGATCCGGAACACGCCGACGCAGCCGCCAACGGCGGGCCATTCCTGCGCCAGATAGCCTTCGATGAATTCGCTTGAGAGCGTGCGCACGCGCAGCTTGGCGGTTTCGACATGACGCCAGACCGGGACGGCATCGCGCGCGAGAATGGCCGCGGAATGCAAGTGCATGGTCTGGCCGGAAAAGAACGCGAGATGCCGCGCGGCATCCTCGCGGGTCGCGGGCTTGTCGAACGTGCGGCCGCAAACCTCAACCAGCGAATCGCCGCCCAGCACCAGCCGCCCCGGCGCCCCGACCGAAACGGCAAGCGCCTTGGCCTCGGCCAGTATCATTGCGATCTCGTTGCCGCAGACGCCGATCAGCTCGCGCTTGATCTCGGCCTCGTCGACATCCGAACCGCGCGCCTCGAACAACACGCCCGCCGCGCTCAGCATGGCCTTCCGGCTCGCGCTTTGTGACGCCAGTATCAGCATGTTCTCACCTTCAAAATGCATGGCCTCCACCGCTGGCAGCGCCGTCCGGACGGCGCTCGTTATAGAGATTGATCACGGCGGCTGCGGTTTCCTCGATGGAACGGCGCGAGACGTCAATCACAGGCCAGCCATTGTCAGCAAACATGCGCCGCGCGTATTGCACCTCGCGCGCCACGTGGTCGCTGTCGACATAAGCCGTCTCGGGCGCCTGATTCAAGGAAAGAAGCCGGTTCCGCCGCACCTGGATCAGCCGTTCGGGGCTGGTCGTCAGGCCCACGACAAGCGGCCGCCGCAAGCTGAACAGCGCAGGTGGCGGCGGGCTTTCGACCACGATGGGAATGTTCGCCACGCGGTATCCGCGGTTGGCGAGGTAGATCGCGGTCGGGGTCTTGGACGAGCGCGAGACACCCGCAAGCACGATGTCCGCGGCTTCCCAGTCTTCCCACGCAATACCGTCGTCATGGGCAATCGTGAACTGGATCGCCTCGACCCGGCGGAAATAGGCATCGTCCATCGCGTGCTGGCGGCCCGGCCGGCCTTTGGCCGCCTGCCCGAGCTGCGCCTCGAGCGCGAGCGTGACCGCATCGAGCGCGGGAACGCTTGGCAGCCCCAGGGCGGCACAACGGCTTTGCAGAAGCTCGCGCGTTTCGGCATTGACCATGGTGAACAGCACAAGGCCGGGATTGGCGGTGATTTCCCCCATGATGCGGTCAAGATGCTGTTGCGAGCGGACCATCGGCCAGAAATGACGCACGACATCGGCATCGTCGAACTGCGCCAGCGCGGCCTTAGCGATCATTTCGAGCGTTTCGCCGGTCGAATCCGACAAAAGATGCAGGTGCAGGCGTGCCATTCAGGTTCCCGATCAACCCCGGGAAGGAGCTGTGGATAGCACTAGGATAAACCACGGGAGGAAAGCGGCGACAAGTTTGCGATGCGATTGTGTACCCGGCTTGGGTCTGCGGGCAGCCACGTTGCCAACAGGCGCGCGGATCTGTCCACAGGCGGGGGACAACGGGGACAAGTTTCGCTTGCCCCCGAAAGCGTTCAGAGTCGCTGACACGCTTTTTTGTGGAGAGAGCAGGACAATTCGGGCAGATGCATGTCGTCCCCGCTTTCCACAGGGCCAACTAACTACTCCAATCTGATTCAAAAGAATCTATAGATGTGATTTGGACCGACGCACTGATGCCTAGCCCTGCCGAAAAGCCGCTTCTCGCCACCCTCAAGGGGGCCAACCTTGCCCGCCGTCCAATCTGGCTGATGCGTCAGGCGGGGCGTTACCTCCCGGAGTACCGCGAGTTGCGGGCTGAAAAGGGCGGTTTCCTGGCGCTGGTCTATGACGCCGAGGCAGCCGCAGAAATCACCCTCCAACCGCTGCGCCGCTTTGGCTTCGATGGGGCGATCCTCTTTTCGGACATCCTGATCGTGCCCTATGCGATGGGTCAGGATCTCCAGTTCCTTGCCGGTGAGGGCCCGGCGCTTTCCCCTCGCCTGCTCGATGCCGGTCTGGAGACACTCAGGAGCGTGCCTGAGCGCCTTTCGCCGATCTATGACACCGTGGGCCTGGTGAGCGCGGCCTTGCCGCCTGAGGCGACCATGCTGGGCTTTGCGGGCAGCCCCTGGACAATCGCGACCTACATGGTGGCGGGCGAAGGCAGCCGCGACCAGCACGAGACGCGCGCGCTTGCCTATCGTGATCCGGGTGCGTTCCAGGCGATTATCGATGCGATCGTTGATGTGACGGTGGAATACCTCAGCGGCCAGGTGAAGGCTGGCGCGGAAGGCCTGCAGCTGTTCGACAGCTGGGCCGGCAGCCTTGCGCCTGCGGAGTTCGAGCGCTGGGTGATCGGGCCCAATGCCCGGATCACCGAAGCGATGCATAAACTGCACCCCGATGTGCCAATCATCGGTTTCCCGAAGGGCGCGGGCGAGAAACTTGCAGCTTATGCTGAGGGCACTGGCGTGGACGCCATCGGGGTGGACGAGACAATCGACCCGGTTTGGGCGGCCAAGACGCTCCCGGCTGGACTGCCGGTGCAGGGCAATCTCGATCCGTTGCTGTTGCTGGCGGGCGGTCCAGCGCTGGACGACGGCGCGCGGCGCGTGCTCGATGTGTTTGCCGACCGGCCGCATGTGTTCAATCTGGGCCACGGCATCGGCCAGTTCACCCCCATCCCGCACGTAGAGCGGCTGCTCGAAGTCGTGCGGGCCTGGGAGCGCTGAACGGGTCAGAACCGGACTTGTATTCCGGTTGAGCCGACCATGCGCGGCACCAGCTGGTAGCCGCTGACGCGCTGGTAGAGCGGGACTTGCACCCGTGCATAAACCGATAGCGTCGGTGTGATCTTGGCGTTGATAGCCGGCGCGATGTAAACCTGTTCGCCGCCGCTGTTTTCCTGGTCAGAGGCAAGCCCGCTTTCGTGTCCGGAAATGCGGGTGTTGATCTGGATTTCTGGGATCAGGCGTCCGCGTGTCGAGCCGAGCTTGAAATCGAGGTATTGCAGCGAGAGCGAAGCTTCGCCGACGGCGCCCGGACGGAAGCCTTCGCGCTTGGCTAGCGGAACAGTGACCTGGCCCTGGACGATGAGCGCGACCTTGCTGCCGAGACGCCGGTAGTGATAGGCGCCAATCAGCGCCTGCACGGTGCCGGTGCCAGGCTGGAGGCCGCGATCTATGGTCTCGCCCGCGCCGGGTCCACTGCTGAAGGTGCGATGAAACGGGCCGGTCGGCAGGACCAGCCCCACTTGCAAACCGGTGACACTGCCGGGGCGCGAGAGGCCCTGCCAGCGCACCTGCACGCGCAGGTCGCCGATACCCTTGCCGTTCGAGCGGGTTTCCTCGGTCGTATCCTCGGCAATGGTTCGGTGCGGCCGCCAGATGACGGGGAGCGCGACGTTGATGCCCCAATCGCTCGCGAACTGGCGATCGTAGGCAAAGGTCAGGTAGTGGTTATCGGTGCGGCGTTCGATCTCGCGTTTGGGCGGGAGCGCGACGGTCTTGAAGTCGATCGGATCGGTGCCCGATTGCAGGCGTGATTGGGGAATAAAGTCGTAGCGGATGGTCACGGCCTGACCGGGCTGGGTCACCAGACCTTGCGAGAGCCAGTCCGAGGTGAAAGTGCAGCCGCAGCTGGCGCAGGCAAAGGCAGGGATCGGCGTGAACGCGGCGGAGAGCGCCGCAAGGGATAAAGCGCGCATGAAGAGATCCATCGATAGAGCAGGGTACCGGCGCACGCGGCGCACGGCGAACTTCGGATGAGAAAGTTCAGGCCGCGACGGGCGGTGCTCTTGCTGGTGGATGTGTGAGGAAGGTTTTCACGAGCCCGATGGTTTCAGGCGAACGCTGCTGCGCCAGGGCCGGCTGCATACGCGGCGCGATTGTCCAGCCCCGGGGGGTATCGGCCGCTCCGGTCTGGGCGAGGACTGCAAAGGGGCAGTTTTGGGCTGCGTGGGTCTTGCCCGGTTTCTCGCCGAGGGGCACGGCGAGCCGCGCAGCCGCACCCGAACCGTCGCAGAGCAGGACGGTGATGCCGCGCGCCGCATCGGGTGCGGTCATCATGCCCTGCGGGATCAGCGCCCTCAGCGCAATGGCCAGCACGAGCGCAAGCATCGCGAAATGGCGATGCCGGAACACAGACTGGCGCAAGCGGGTCATGGGCCTGTCCGGTAAGCCGATGCCCCGATGTCTGCAAGCCCTTCGCGGCAAGACCGTTCCGGCAAGCCTGCGCTTGACCACGCGCGATTGCCGCGCCACGAGGGCACTTTCTCGTTCTCTCCCTTACGGATTGGGCAGGAATCCGCTACATTCGCTGTTATGCTGCAGGTACTTGCGATGCTCTATCTCTGGCTCAAGGCCGGCCATGTCATTTTCGTGATCTTCTGGATGGCGGGGCTGTTCATGTTACCGCGTTTTTTCGTCTATCATCAGGAAGCGCCCGAAGGTTCGCCCGAGAACGCCATCTGGATCGATCGCGAGGCTAAGCTGATGAAGATCATCATGTGGCCTTCGTTGTTCGTGGTCTGGGGCTTCGGGCTGGCGCTGGCGGTGAGCGGGGAGTGGTTCACGCAAGGATGGTTCCACGCCAAGCTGGTGCTGGTGCTGGTGATGAGCGCTTATCACCTGTGGCTTGCAAGCTATGCCGGCAAGCTGGCGCGGGGCGAGCGGCAACTGACCGGGCGGCAATTGCGCCTGCTCAACGAGGTTCCGGGGGTAACCGCGGCGTTGATCGTGGTGCTGGTGATCGTGAAGCCGTTCTGATCCGCGTTGTTCTGTGATTGACGCATACTCCAGCGCGGCCTAAACGCGCTTGTGCATTCCGGTTTGGCAGCGCGTTCGCGCCCTGCCCCCTTTGGTCCGCTTTCCCCAAGCCCAACGACCCTCCGGCGCGCGTGATTGCCCCTACTCGGATAAAAAAGATGCATCTCAAGGAACTCAAGAAGAAGACGCCCGCCGAACTCGTCCAGATGGCCGAGGAACTCGATGTCGAGGGCGCGAGCACGCTGCGCCGGCAGGACCTCATGTTCGCCATCCTCAAGGAAGTGGCGGAAGACGGCGAGGAAATCCTCGGCATTGGCACGATCGAAGTCTTGCCCGATGGCTTCGGTTTCCTCCGCAGCCCCGAGGCGAATTATCTGGCCGGGCCGGACGACATCTATGTCTCGCCCAACCAGGTTCGCAAATGGGGCCTGCGCACCGGCGACACCGTTGAAGGCGAGATCCGCGCACCCAAGGACGGCGAGCGCTATTTCGCGATCACGCGGCTGATCAAGGTCAACTTCGATGATCCTGATGCGGTGCGCCACCGGGTGAATTTCGACAACCTGACCCCGCTCTACCCGAACGAGCGCCTGCGGCTCGATACGCTGGACCCGACCGTCAAGGACAAGTCGGCCCGCGTGATCGATCTCGTCAGTCCGCAGGGCAAGGGCCAGCGCGCGCTGATTGTGGCGCCGCCGCGCACCGGCAAGACCGTGCTGCTGCAGAACATGGCCAAGGCGATCACCGACAACCATCCGGAAGTGTTTCTGCTGGTGCTGCTGGTCGACGAACGCCCCGAGGAAGTGACCGACATGCAGCGCAGCGTGAAGGGCGAGGTGATTTCCTCGACCTTCGACGAGCCTGCCACCCGCCACGTGCAGGTCGCCGAAATGGTAATCGAGAAGGCAAAGCGCCTGGTTGAGCACAAGCGCGATGTCGTGATCCTGCTCGATTCGATCACGCGTCTCGGACGCGCCTACAACACCGTGGTGCCAAGCTCGGGCAAGGTGCTGACCGGCGGTGTCGACGCCAACGCGCTGCAGCGCCCCAAGCGCTTCTTCGGTGCGGCGCGCAACATCGAGGAGGGCGGCTCGCTGTCGATCATCGCCACCGCGCTGATCGATACCGGCAGCCGCATGGACGAAGTCATTTTCGAAGAGTTCAAGGGCACCGGCAACTCGGAAATCGTGCTCGACCGCAAGGTGGCGGACAAGCGCATCTTCCCGGCGCTGGATGTGGGCAAAAGCGGCACCCGCAAGGAAGAGCTGCTCGTGCCGCAGGATCAACTCAGCAAGATGTGGGTGCTGCGCCGGATCCTCATGCAGATGGGCACCATCGATGCGATGGAATTTCTGCTCGACAAGATGAAGAACTCGAAGTCCAACGAGGACTTCTTCGCGACGATGAATCAGTAAGGGCGGCGGGCGGCGCTCAGGTGTTCTGCAGCGCCGCCGCCATCATCTCCCACAGCTTGTTCATGGCCTTCAAGGGTCGCACCATCACCTTGAAATCGATGATCTTTCCTTCAAGATCGAAGCGAATCAGGTCGATGCCGTTGATGTGGACACTGTCGACTGTCGCGGTGAACTCGAGCAGGGCTTCGGGCCCGTCGACGAGTTCGCGGACATACGTGAAGCCGGTATCGGCAAAGACCTGACCCGCGGCGGTGAGGTACATCAGGACCTTGGCGTGGCCTTCTTGCGGGGTGTGCACCACCGGCGAATGAAACACCGCATCGGGCGCGATCAGGTCGGCCAGCAGGGCGGTGTCGCCGGTGTGCATGTAGCGGTGCCATGCGGCGAGGCCGGTGTGCATGGGGTTTCTCTCCTCGTAGTCCTGCCGCGCCCTTGCCCGCTCGGGTGGCGCCCGGCATTGATCCAGCGCAGGTTTGCGCTAGTCACAGGCGGATGACAACCGCTTCGCCTGACGCTCTGATTTCCGAAGGGCTGGCTGCGCTCAAGGCGCGCGAGCCGGCGCGGGCGGCGGCAGCGCTGCGGGCGGCGGCGGATGCGGGGGGTGAGCGCATGCCCTGGCCGGCGTTGGCGCAGGCCGAACTGGCGCTTGGCAATCACGCTGCGGCGGAAGCCGCGCTCGATCGGCAATTGGCGCTGACCCCCCGCGATGTCGGCGCGCTCCTCGCTAAGGGACAACTCCGGCAGCGGGCACGCGATGACCGGGCGGCCGTCAGCTTCTACACGACAGCGCTAGCACAGGCTGCGGTGACCGGCATCCCGCGCGGCATGGAAAGCATGGCAGCGGCCGCGCAGGCATTCATGGGGAAAGCGCAGGGCCTATTCCTGCAGCATCTGGATGCGGTAATGGCAGGCGGCCTGTCGCCAGCGATGGAGGAAGCGCTGGGGTTGCTCAAAGGCACGCGCGAGATCGACCTGCAGCAACCCTCGTTGTTCTACTATCCCGGTTTGCCGCAGCGGCGGTTCTATGATCCGGCGGGGTTCACTTGGACAAAGGCCGTGCTCGATCTGCTGCCAGCGATGCAGGCGGAGCTCGCCACTGTCATGGCCGAGGAAGCTGCGGATACGTTCGCGCCTTATGTAACAGCCTTAGAAGACCGGCCCGCGCCCAACAATCCCTTACTGGGTGATCCCTCGTGGGGGGCATTCTTCTTCTGGAAGGACGGTGCGCCCGTCGCCGCAAATGCCGCGCGTTGTCCGGTGACTATGGCGGCGCTGGCCCATGCGCCGATGCCAATGATCCCCGGCCGCGCACCCAATGCGCTGTGGTCACGGTTGAGGCCTGGAACGCACATCGCGCCGCACACCGGCATGCTCAACACGCGCCTGATCTGCCACGTGCCGATACGCACCGCGCCAGCCTGCACATTGCGCGTGGGCAGCGAGACGCGCACGTGGGAACCAAGCGTGCCTCTGATATTTGACGATTCGATGGAGCACGAAGCGCGCAACGCGGGCCCCGAGACCCGCACTGTTCTCCTGTTCGAGATCTGGCGGCCCGAAGTACCCGAGGAAGACCGCGTCGCCATAGCCCGCCTGCTCGAAGGCATTGCGGGCTACGACGGGACAGCGGCCTAGCTCAGGTCAGGTGCGCTTCGAAGAAGGCGCGGGTGCGATCATCCGCCAGTTCGGCGCCCGCGACGTCACGGCGCGAGCCCATTTCTGCCGCAAAGCCGTGGTCCAGCCCGACGTAGTCATGGAGCACAACCTTGGGATGCACATCCAGCGCGGCATGGATCGCAGCCTGTGCTTCCGGCCCGACGAAGTGGTCCGCAGTCGGGATATGCAGCATCAAGGGATTGGCGATGGCGTGGGCTTCGTTCAGCATCTGGTCGATCATCACGCCGTAGTAGCCGACCGAGGCATCGATATCGGTGCGCGCAGCCGCCATATAGGCCATGCGCCCACCGAGGCAGAAGCCGACGAGGCCGACCTTGTCGACGGCCTGCTCGTGGCGCAGCCAGCGGATGGCTGCCTCGATATCCTGCACGCCAAGATCGGGGTTGTACTGGCCGAAGTAGCCGATCGCGGTCTGGAACTGTTCCGGCACATCCGGGTCGAGTTCTGCCCCCGGAGCAAAGCGCCAGAAGATATCCGGCGCCAGCGCGACATAGCCGAGCGCGGCCCAGTCATCGCACTTCTGGCGGATTCCAGCGTTCACGCCGAAGATTTCCGGAATGACGATGATCGCGGCCTCTGTCTGATCTTCCGGCGTGGCGATGTAGACCGGAATCTCGGTCTCGCCGTCATAGGAGGGGATTGTCGTCATCTCGCCCATGGTGCTGATCCTTTTCGGATGGTTGTTCGTCGATGCCCTGATTGGCGCTGTCGATGGACTTTGCCAAGAGCACATGACAGTGTTGCTGCGGTTGAGCGAAAGGCGCGTCCATGAAAGTCAACGTCGAGGTGGAATGCACGCCGGAAGAGGCGCGCCGGTTCCTGGGTTTGCCGGATGTGACGCGCGCGAATGACGTCTACGTCGACGCGATTGCCAAGGCGATGCAGGGCATGAACAGCGTTGATCAGCTTCAGGGCTTCGCCAAGCAGATTGCGCCGATGGGCGAGATGGGTCTCAAGCTGTTCCAGCAGTTCGTCGAGCAAGGCGCGGGCGCGGCCATGGCCGGGTTTAAGGCCGGGGCTTCCGGGGGCGACAAGCCCAAGACCTGAACGAATTGCCGCAGTGACTGACACGATCTTCGCGCTTTCGTCCGGCGCACCACCAGCAGCGATTGCGGTGATCCGCGTGAGCGGGCCGCGGGCCGCCGCTGCGCTCATTGCATTGGCCGGCTCGCTCCCGCCGCCGCGCCGCGCAATACTGGCAGCACTGCGCGATGGTGTCGGGGAAGTGCTGGACCGGGCGGTCACGCTATGGTTGCCGGGGCCGGGTACCGCGACGGGTGAAGACAGCGCCGAGTTGCACCTGCATGGTGGCCGTGCCGTGGTTGCGGCTGTGGAAGCGGCCTTGGATGCGCTGCCGGGATTGCGCCGCGCCGAGGCGGGTGAGTTTACGCGCCGGGCCTTTGCCAATGGCCGCATCGATCTTGCCGAAGCCGAAGGGCTGGCCGACCTGCTCTCTGCCGAGACCGAACTGCAGCGGCGTGGTGCTCTGACCATGGCGGGCGGCGCGCTTTCACGGTTGGTAGCGGAATGGCGCGGCAGGGTTCTGTCGCTCTCAGCGTCGCTCGAGGCGTTGCTCGACTTTGCTGGCGATGACGAAATCGACGATGGCGGCGAGATGCCGCCGGGTCTGGCGCAAGGCTGCGCGGCTCTGGCGGAGGAATTGGTTTCTTGGCTGGCGCGTCCCCGCGCAGAGCCGCTGCGCGAAGGTTTCCGGGTTGTCCTTGCGGGCCCTCCGAATGTGGGGAAATCCACCCTCTTCAATGTCTTGGTTGAGGATGAGGCGGCGATTACGGCCGCCGAACCGGGCACGACGCGCGATATCCTGGTGCGTACGGTCGCGATTGGCGGGGTGCCGTTCGCCTTTGTCGATACCGCGGGTTTACGGGACGATGGGGCCGGGACCATCGAGCAGATCGGGATAGCGCGTGCCCGGGCCGAAGCGGAGCGGGCCGATCTCGTGCTCTGGCTGGGGCCTGAGGGCGACGGTCCGGCTGACCGGACAGTTTGGGAGATTGCCGCGCAGTGCGACCGGGCGGATGGACCCGTAAAGCGCCGCGCGCGGTTTAGGGTTTCCGGGCTGACCGGGGAAGGGCTTGATGCTCTGCGGGAGGGGTTGGTCGATCACGCTCGTTCAGCGCTCCCCGAGCCGGGAGCGGTCGCGCTCAATGCCCGGCAGCATGTGCTGCTCGCCGAAGTTGCCGGGGCGGTGAGCGAGGCTGCGCGGTGCAGCGATCCGTTGCTCGCGGCCGAGAACCTCAGGCTGGCGCGCGCGGCGCTCGATCGGCTCGTCGGGCGTGCCGGGACCGAGGACATGCTCGATGCGCTGTTCGGAAGGTTCTGCATCGGGAAGTGATGTTCCACGTGAAACACTGAGGCTGCCCTGCGCGCTTTGACGAAGCAGCGCGAATCGCATATCGCGATGACCATGCAGCAGTTCGACATCATCGTGGTCGGCGGCGGTCACGCCGGCGTCGAGGCGGCGGCGGTCGCGGCGCGCATGGGCGCAAGCACGGCCCTGGTGAGCTTTGATCCGTCAATGATCGGGGCCATGTCCTGTAATCCCGCGATTGGCGGGTTGGGCAAAGGCCACCTTGTGCGTGAGGTCGACGCCTTTGATGGGCTGATCGCCCGCGCGGCGGATGAGGCCGCGATCCATTACCGGATGCTCAATCGCAGCAAGGGCAGCGCGGTCCAGGGCCCGCGCGTGCAGGCAGACCGGCGACTGTTTCGCGCCGCGATCCAGCGCATGGTCGCGGCGCAAGATGGGCTGACGGTCGTGGCCGGGGAAGCCGCCGCGTTGCGGCTTGCTGGTG
Source organism: uncultured Sphingomonadales bacterium (assembly GCA_903834285.1). Taxonomy (GTDB): domain Bacteria; phylum Pseudomonadota; class Alphaproteobacteria; order Sphingomonadales; family Sphingomonadaceae; genus Novosphingobium. Next base: position 59,307 of record CAILIO010000230.1, read on the forward strand.
GTGCGGTCTGCGGCGTTGATCTGGCCGACGGGACCGCGCTGATGGCGCGTGCGGTTGTGCTCTGCACCGGCACGTTTCTCGGCGGGCGGCTGTACCGCGGTGAGGAACGGATGGAGGGCGGGCGTATCGACGAGAGTGCCGCCCACCGGCTGGCGCAGCAGTTGCGCGGGGCGGGGCTGCCGATGGCGCGGCTCAAGACCGGTACGCCGCCGCGCCTCGACGGGCGGACGATCGATTGGTCGCGCTTGCCGGTGCAGGCGAGCGATGCCGAGTATTGGACGATGTCGCCACTGACCGGCGCACGCCCGCAGCCGCAGGTATTCTGCGCGATTGCCCGCACCAATGCGCGAACCCATGACGCCATCCGCGCAGGGCTTGATCGCTCGCCTCTGTTCAGTGGTGCGATCGATGCGCAGGGGCCGCGTTATTGCCCTTCGATCGAAGACAAGATCCACCGCTTCGGCGATCGCGATGGTCATCAGGTATTCCTCGAGCCGGAGGGTCTCGATGATCACGTGATCTATCCCAATGGCGTCTCGACGTCATTGCCGACCGATATTCAGGTCGCCATGATGCGCTCGATGGAGGGGCTTGAGACCGTCGAGATCCTCGTGCCGGGCTATGCGGTGGAGTATGATCACATCGATCCGCGCGCGCTGCGGCGAAGCCTCGAGCTCCGCGACATGCCGGGGCTGTATTGTGCAGGGCAGATCAACGGCACAACCGGGTATGAGGAAGCGGCTGCGCAAGGTCTGGTCGCGGGGATGCATGCCGCTGCGGCTGTGCTGGGCCGGGAGCCGCCGGCGCTCGACCGCGCTTCGAGCTACATGGCGGTGATGGTCGATGACCTGACCCTGCATGGTGTATCGGAGCCTTACCGCATGCTGACGGCGCGAGCCGAATACCGGCTGCGCCTCCGGGCGAACAATGCGGCGAGCCGGCTGACGCCGCTGGGCCTGGCGGCGGGGTGCGTTGGTGCCGAACGCGCGGCGTGGTTTGTAGCGCGGGAGGAGCGGCGGGTTCGGCTTGCTGCCCGGTTGGAGACGCCGGTGCTACCGAGCGAACTCATGGCGCATGGCGTCATGGTGCGCGGTGATGGTGTTCGCCGGCAGCTTGCCGAGTGGCTGCGGTTTCCGGAAGTGACTATAGCCGCATTGGCGCCCTGGCTCGACGATGAAGCCATCGATCCCACGCTTGCCGAGGAGATGGCGGAGGATGCCGCCTATGCGCCCTATCTCGCACGACAAGAGGCGGAACTGAGGCAATTGAGGGCCAGCGATGGCGTGCCGCTTGGTGATCACTTTCCCTATGGCGCGGTGCCGGGGCTTTCGCGCGAGATGGTCGAGCGTTTGGAGCGGGCGCGGCCTGATACCCTGGCGGCAGCAGGGCGCATGCCAGGAATCACGCCAGCAGCTATGGCGAGCCTGTTGGTGGCCGCGCGGCGGCGGGTGGCGGCGTGATGGCCGGGGGTGAGGCAGAGGCGCGCGATTGGCTGGCGGCGCGGCATCCGGATGCTCTCGGTCGGCTAGACGTATTGGTTGCGGCGCTCGTTGAAGAGAATACACGCCAGAATCTGGTGTCACGGCCATCGCTCGATGCGGTCTGGCAGCGGCATATCCTCGACAGTGCGCAGCTGCTCCATGTTTCACGTGAAACAATGCCGGAGGGCTCCTGGCTCGATCTGGGCAGCGGCGCGGGCTTCCCGGGTCTGGTGATCGCGGCTCTTCAGCCAAAACGGCTGGTGACGCTGGTTGATTCCCGGCGTCTGCGGACCGAGTGGCTTGCACGGGCTGCCGCGGCGATGAGTCTTCAGAATGTGGAAGTTGTCCTGTCCCGCGTGGAGGATTTGACCGACCGCACATGGCAGGTGATTTCCGCGCGGGCCTTCGCGCCGTTGGATCGGTTGCTGGATGCGGCGGCGCGTTTTTCCACACCGGAGACGCTCTGGCTGTTGCCGAAGGGGACCAAGGCGCAGCATGAACTGGAAACGCTCGGCACCGAATGGAATCGCGTGTTTCACGTGGAACAGTCGTTGACCGATGCGACGGCGGGCATCATCGTCGGCCACCTGCACGGGCACACGGGCAAACACGCATCACGCAAGCGAGGTTGAGGTCGATGATCACGATAGCCGTCGCGAATCAGAAGGGCGGGGTGGGCAAGACCACCACCGCGATCAATATAGCTACGGCGCTGGCGGCGACGGGGTGGAAGGTGCTGCTGATCGATCTCGATCCGCAGGGCAACGCCTCGACCGGGATCGGCGTATCGGCAGCGGAGCGTGAGCGGTCGTCCTATGATCTGCTCATCGAGCAGGCGAGCGTGGCTTCGTGCATGATCCCGACGCGGATCCCGGGGCTGGACCTCATCCCGGCGACCGTGGACTTGTCCGGCGCCGAGGTCGAGCTGGTCAGCGAGACCGACCGGACGGGCAAGCTGCGCGCGGCCTTGGCCGAAGATGCGGGGCACGAGATCTGCCTGATCGATTGCCCGCCTTCGCTGGGCTTGCTCACGCTCAACGCCATGTCCGCAGCCCACTCGCTGCTCGTGCCGCTGCAGTGCGAGTTCTTCGCGCTCGAAGGGCTGAGCCAGCTTCTCCAGACCGTGGAGCGCGTGCAGGAGCGGTTCAACCCGGACCTGAGCATCCTTGGCATCGTGCTCACCATGTATGACCGGCGCAACCGGTTGACCGACCAGGTGGCCGACGATGTGCGCTCATGTCTGCACGGCCTGGTGTTTGATGCGGTGATCCCACGCAATGTCAAACTGTCCGAAGCGCCGAGCCATGGCCTTCCGGCGCTGATCTATGACCACGCTTGCGCCGGATCGCAGGCCTACATGAAGTTGGCGCGCGAGCTCATCGGCCGCCTGCCGGAGCGGAGGAAAGCAGCATGAGCGGCCCAGGTGACGGCAGCACGGACACCGGCGCGGCCGTCAAGGCCGCGAAGCGGCCCGCGTTGGGCCGTGGTCTCGGCGCGCTGCTGGGTGAGACGCGCCGCGAGGAGGCGGTTTCGCGAATCTCGGTTTCCGCGCCCGGAGAGCAGGTTGTCAGCGGCCTAGCCTCTCTTTCGGTTGCCTTGATCGAGCCGCATCCAGACCAGCCGCGGCGGCACTTCGACGAAGATGCGCTCGAGGAACTCGCGCGCTCGATTGCCGCGCGCGGTGTGATCCAACCGGTCGTGGTGCGGCCCATGGGCGGCGGTCGCTATCAGCTGGTCGCGGGCGAGCGGCGCTGGCGGGCGGCGCAGCGGGCGCGTGTTCACGAAATCCCGGCGATCGTCCGGCAACTGGATGACCGCGAAGTGACCGCGCTGGCGCTGATCGAGAACCTCCAGCGCGAAGATCTCAATCCCATCGAGGAAGCGCGGGCTTATCAGCGCCTTTCCGAGCAGGACGGATTAACACAGCAGGAAATCGCCACTTTCGTCGACAAGTCGCGCAGCCATGTCGCGAACCTCATGCGGTTGCTCGTCCTACCCAGCGAAGTGCTCGACATGGTCGAGCGCGCACAGCTTTCGATGGGCCATGCCCGCGCACTCGCGGTCCTTCCCGATCCGGTTCCGCTCGCGCGAGAGACGGTCGCCAAGGGCCATTCGGTGCGCGACATCGAGCGGCTGGCGAAGCGGGCCATGCGGCCCGATGCGGCGCCGCGGCGGGCGCGGGCCGAGCGCGATCCAGCGAGCTCGGCAGATATCGCGGCGGTGCAGGCGCATCTCGAGGAGTTCCTCGGGCTCAAGGTCACCATCCAGACCGACGCCGATCCGCGCACGGGCGCGGTGATGATCCGCTACAAAACGCTCGATCAGCTTGACCTGATCTGCCAGCGGCTGACCGGCGGGGCGATCTGACGTCTCCTGATTCTGCCCCGAAGGACTAGTTAATCGCTCGCTTAATTTTGATTGACCGCGCCGGGCGGGTTTGCCTATCTTTCAGGGTAATAACAGACCCGAAACCGGAGAGCCTGCCATGTCGCTCGATCTGATTCCCCGCACTGCCTACAACGCGGACCATGAGGCGTTTCGCCAGACGGTGCGGCGCTACCTTGAAACCGAGATCGCGCCGCATGCCAATGAATGGGCCGAAGCGGGTATTGTCCCCAAGGCGATCTGGCCTAAGGCCGGCGAGCTCGGCATGCTCTGCCCGACCGTCCCTGAGGTATACGGCGGGCTCGGCCTCGACTTCGGCTACAACGCCATCGTTGATGAAGAGAGCGCCTACTACGGCCGCGTCGCCACCGGCTTCTCGCTCCAGTCCGACATCGTTGTGAACTACCTCGTTTCGTATGGTTCGGAAGAGCAGAAGCGCAAGTGGCTGCCCAAGATGGTCTCGGGCGAGGTGGTCACCGCCATCGCAATGACCGAGCCCGGGACCGGTTCCGACCTTCAGGGCATGCGCACCAGCGCCAAGAAGGACGGCAATCACTACGTGATCAACGGGTCCAAGACCTACATCACCAATGGCCAGAACGCCGACCTGATCCTCGTCTGCTGCAAGACCGATACCGAGGTCCAGCCGGCGTGGAAGGGTGTCTCGATCGTGCTGGTCGAGGCGGACCGCGAGGGCTTCAAGCGCGGGCGCAACCTCGACAAGATCGGGCAGGACGAAGCCGAAACCTCGGAGCTGTTCTTCGAGGACGTGCGCGTGCCGATCACCAATTGCCTTGGCGAAGAGGGCAAGGGCTTTATCTACCTGATGAGCGAACTGCCGCAGGAGCGCCTCTCGATCGCGGTCAGCGCGCAGGCTTCGGCGCAGAAGGCGTTTGATGACACGGTGGAGTTCACCCGCGAGCGCAAGGCTTTCGGCAAGCCCATCCTCGACTTCCAGAACACCCGCTTCACGCTGGCCGATCTCAAGTCGAAGCTGCAGGTGGGCTGGGCGCATCTTGATTGGGCGCTGGCCCGTCATCTCAAGCGCGAACTGACCGCCGAGGAAGGTGCGGCGGCCAAGCTGTGGCACACCGAACTGCAGTGGGAAGTGATGGACAAGTGCCTCCAGCTCCACGGCGGTGCAGGCTACATGAATGAATACGCTATCGCGCGCGCCTGGCGCGGCGCACGTGTGACGCGCATCTTCGGCGGGACGAACGAGATCATGAAGGAACTCATCGGCCGCAAGCTGTGATCGACGGCCGCATGGCCGGCGATCGCCGCTGAGAGATCCGGCGATGCGCATGCGCTCAGGAACCTGCCTGAAGCCGCGTGCGCGTCGTCGCATTCTTTTTTCTGCCCTTGCGGGGCTGCTGGGATTGAGCGCCTTGCCAGCGGCTGCCCAGTACGACGCCGATGCGGACGAGGTGGTGATCGAAGAGGATGTCGGGGAGACCTCCGGTACGCCGACGTCTGCACCCTCCGACGTGCTGTCCGCCGACAATACCCGGGCCTGGTCCAATGCCGCTTCGCTCTACGCCCAGCCACCTGATCTCGGGAACTGCACTCCAGGTGTGCTGCGCGGCGAGGCAAAGGCCTCGTTTCTGTCCGCATTCAATGCCCTGAGAGCGCGGCATGGCCTTAGGCCCGTGCGGTATAATGCCGCAGCTGATCGTGCGGCGGGGGAAGCGGCCATGATGATGGCCGCCAACAGCGCACTGAGCCATGATCCTCCATCATCCTGGAAGTGCTGGACCGCTGCCGGAGCCGCCGCGGCGGGCAGCTCCAACTTGCTTGGCGGGGTTTCCTCGCCTTATCTCGCCTATGAGGACGACAATGCCGTCCTCGGGGAATGGCTGATCGAAGGCGATGGCGACGAGATCGGGCATCGCCGCTGGATGCTCGATCCCTATCTCGACCAGACCGCGCTGGGCCGCTTCATCACGGTCCTGCCCGGCGGGGTACGGGTCGATTCGGCCGTGATGAAGGTGTTCGATTTTCCCGGCGGATCGGTTGGCGATTCTTCGAGTCGGTTCGGATCTGCTGGTGCCGTTCCGGCGTTCGTGGCCTGGCCGCAGGGTGATTATCCGGCCATGTTCTTCTCGTCCCGCGCGCGATTGTCTTTCTCGGTCAGCCAGGACCCGAACGACGTGGATGCACGCGGCACAGTGGATTTCTCTCAGGCAACAGTCTCGATCACCGATGGTGCACAAGTGCTGCCTGTTCGCGATCAACTGTGGGACGACGAAGGCTTTGGCGTTGCCAATTGCCTCTCGTGGCGAGTCGACGGCATTGTTCCTGGCCGAACTTATGCTGTGACGATCAGCGGAATTCGCGGCGCGCCGCAGGATCGCTACGCCTATGCCTTCCGGATCATGCGCTAGGCAGACGATCTTCTGTGCCGAGCCTGCGGGCGAAAGGCCGGAGATGAATCAGCAAGTTTATGTATTATCTCGTAGGCCTCAAGCTCATACATCTAAGCCTGATCGTAACGTGGGAGGTGTGGTTGTCAGGCAATGTCATCCGAAGTGCCGTCATCATCGCGCACGACTGTACGAGGCCCCGCGGGCTTGCTCCGCAACGGCTTGCGCACAGCTCAGGACGCAGACCAGGCGCGTGAGAGGGGCCAGCTTCGGGTTTGCCATCGCGCTTGGTCTCATGGCAGGAGTGGCTGCCCCTGCGGCAGGCCAAAGCCAGACAGCGCAATCCTCACCGCGCCCAGCACCCGAAAAAGGCCAGTGTGAAATTGGCAGGGAATGGTCGGAAGCCCGCTTGAATGATTACTGGCCCAACGAGGGCCGCGTGCCCAGCATTAGCGCGCTTGGCTACATGGGCCGGCCAGACAGTGCGCGGACGGTTGATCTGGCGGAGGCACGAACGCAGGTCGAGCGCGTGGTTCGCGTGAGCGGGCTGGAAATGAACTTTGAGATGATCGTCGATCGCGCCGCCCCGGCTGCTGCGGAGATCATCAATGGGCGGCGCGTGATCCTGTTCGACCCGCGCTTCATGGCGCAAGTGGCGGACCGCATTTGTCCGGACTGGGGTGCGATGAGCATTCTCGCCCACGAAGTCGGGCATCATCTTGCGGGGCATACATTGCGCCAGACAACCGAGCCTTGGCGCGACGAGCTTGAGGCGGACGAGTTCTCCGGCTTCGTCCTTGCCCGTCTGGGCGCCTCGCTGGCTGAGACCACCTCCGCCGCAACGCGCATCCTGCCCGAGCAGCCGACGCCGACGCACCCCGGTCGCAAGGACCGGATCGCGGCGATCGTCCACGGCTGGCAAAATGCCGAAGCCCTGATCAACGCCGAAATCAGCCAGGCGCAGCACAACAATCGCGGGCTCGTGCCCAAGCGGCAAACCCGCTACGATCCCGACGGCGAAGACGAAAGATCATCCGATCTGGTGCTCGTTTCGCGGATCATCCTCTACGATGATCCCAGCGACTACTACATCACCAGAAGCGGCCGGATCGATTCCTACGACGGCACCCGGCGGCCTGCCGGGCGCAAGGCGCTGCCAAGCTCCGCCGATTTTGCCTGGACCCTGCAAACCGACGCGATGCGGTTTGATGTGGATTATCGGGGACGCGTCTATATGCGACTGCCTTCGGGGGTGACTCACGAAGTCGGTCTGGTCGTGGCTCTTTTGCCGCAAGTGGCCACCGCGCCATAAGCCTGCCCGTTCAGCTACCGGAAGGAAGTTTGACGCGCTTGTCGTGTACCACCGTGCGGCGCGGCGGGACGCCGATGTAGCGGCGTTTCACGGGCACATATTCGTAGCTCACCGTCCGTGTTTCGGTGCAGGGCCCCTGCGCCTGAGCGACGGCCTGCGGGGCATTGGCAGGCACCATGACATAGCCCATCGGCGCACCGGTTATCGGCAGATAGCCATAGGCGGGATAGCCGGCGGGATAGCCTCCGGCCTGCGGGGCGTAGCCATAGTTGGCCGGGGCTGGCGGTGCATAGCTGCTGAAGAACTCGTCGCATTCGCGTTCGCGGTTCTTGTCGACCGACTTGCCGATCGCGCCGCCGGCTATGGCGCCTACCGCGGCGCCCGCCACCGTGCCGATCGCACGATCACCCGAAGCGATCCGGTTGCCAGCAACACCGCCGACTACACCGCCGATGATCGCGCCGGTCGTTCCGCTGTGGCGAGTGGAGACGCCCTGGCACTTTTCGACCATGTCACGGTAGTGGGGATCGGCATCCTGCGCTGCCTGCGGAGCGGGAAGGTAGCCCTGCGGCGGGGCGACGGGCGCGCTGTAGACGGGCGCATTATAGACGGGGACGCTGTAGACAGGCGGCGCATAGACGGGAGCCGAGTAGACCGGCGCACCGTAATACGGCATCGGCGCGACCGGATACTGGCCCTGCCACGTGCTCTGGTAGGCACCAGGATAGCCCGATTGCCAGCTGTTTTGCGCGACCTGAACATGCTCGCGCGCGAGCGCCGGCGCCCCAAGGCCTGCAGCCACGGTTGCAGCCATAAGAGCCTGGATAAGTCTGGCCATCGTGTTCCCCTGTCAGCATGCGCCGGGCGCTTTGACCGCGCCTCATGTGCGGCCGAAACCCAGGTTAATGCCTTGTTTAGCATCGTCCGCCGCAGCGAACCAAGCGGCATGGCGCCGCTGTGCCGAATCGGGGCAGGAGGGGCGGCTAGATCCGTTCGGCGAGCGCCAAGGCCAGCGCCTCGATCCCCGAGGCATCCTCCGTATCGAAGCGCGCGGGGAGCGGGCTGTCGAGATCGATGACCGCGATGACCGCGCCGTCGCGGACGACGGGGACAACCAGTTCGGACCGGCTGTCAGCATCGCATGCGATATGGCCGGGGAAGGCATGGACATCGGGCACCAACTGCGTGTCACCGCTGGCGGCAGCGGTACCGCAGACGCCCTGACCGAGCGCGATGCGGATGCAGGCGGGCTTGCCGACAAAGGGGCCGAGCACGAGTTCGCCGCCGATCATGCGGTAGAAGCCCGCCCAGTTGAGATCGGGCAGGAACTGGCCGAGGAGCGCGGCGACATTGGCCATGTTGGCCACGGCATCGGCTTCATCAAGGGTGATGGCGCTGGCGGCATCGACCAGATCGGCATAGAGCACGGACTTGGGCTGGCCGGGGACGGGGGCGAAATCGTACATGGCGGGTTCCTAGCAAGCGGCAGCCTGCACTGCGAGGACCATTGCGGGACGGCGGTGCGGCTCCTAGACATGGGGGCATGTTCACCATCCGCAAGACCCTGACCGGGCTCGTCCTCGTCCTCGTTGTTCTCGGCCTCGCGGCCTTTTGGCTCCTGCGCGGCGATACCGCGCAGATCGCGCTCGACAAGACCACCGGACCCAAGCCCGAACTGGCCGAGGCCGCGCCGCAGTGGTTCCCCACCATCGGCGTCGCCAAACCGGTGGGCTGGGCCGCCGGAGAAGCGCCGGTAGCCGCGGAAGGGCTTTCCGTGACGCGCTTCGCCGACAAGCTCGATCATCCGCGCACGCTGACCGTTCTTCCCAACGGTGATGTGCTCGCCGCCGAAACCAACGGCCCGGCGCAGCGCGGCCCCGGCGGGATCACTGGCCTTGTCATGGGCTACCTGATGTCGGCCGCGGGCGCGGGCGAGGCCTCGCCGAACAAGCTCGTGGTGCTGCGCGATAGCAATGGCGATGGGGTGGCCGACCAGCGCTTCGTGATGAGCAATCCCGGGCTGGATTCGCCTTTCGGCATGGTCCTGCGCGCGGGGCGGCTCTATGTTGGCAATCACAATGCAGTGGTGTCCTGGTCCTTCACGCCGGGGCAGACCACGCTGGATGGCAAGCCGGAAAAGCTGATGGACCTACCCGGCGGTGGCAACCACTGGGCGCGCAATCTGGTGCTGAGCCCGGACGGCAATCTGCTCTACGTGACGGTCGGGTCCTCCTCCAACATCGGCGAGAACGGGCTCGACAAGGAGAAGGGCCGCGCGGCGATCTACGAGTATGATTTCGACCGCAAGAGCTCGCGCGAATACGCCGAGGGCTTGCGCAACCCCAACGGGCTCGACTGGAACCCGCGCAGCGGCGAGCTGTGGACCACGGTGAACGAGCGCGACATGCTCGGCTCCGATCTCGTGCCCGATTACCTCACCAACGTGCCGCTCGGCGCGCAATATGGCTGGCCCTGGGTCTACTGGAAGAAGAACATCGACTGGCGCGTGAACGATCCGATGCCGCGCGACATGTTCTCCTATGTCCGCAAGCCCGAGTACGGTCTCGGCTCGCACGTCGCGGCGCTGGGGCTCGCGTTTGCGCGCGGCGGCAACCTGATGGGCGAGCGTTTTGCCAGCGGCGCCTTCGTGGCGCGGCACGGTTCGTGGAACCGCAAGCCGCTGTCCGGCTATGACGTGGTCTTCGTGGCGTTCGACAACAACGGCAATGCGCTGCCGAAGCCGCCGGTGCCGGTGCTGAGCGGGTTCCTCACCAAGGACGAGAAAGCACACGGCAGGCCGACCTGGGTCGCCTTCGCCAAGGATGGCGCTCTGCTTGTGAGTGATGATACCGGCGGAGTGATCTGGCGCGTGGTGGCGCCGGGCGCGAAGCCGGCGGCGGACATCGTGCCGATTCCGCCGACCCCGATGCCGCCCGCGCCCAAGCCGGGCACGAAGTTCATCGTCAAGCCGACGATGGATTCGGACCTGACCAAGCCGCAAAATTAAAGGCTGCGACCGGTACGTCCCGCGAGTTCGTTGACATATTGCCAAGCGACGCGGCCCGAGCGGCTGCCGCGCTGCTTGGACCACGTGAGCGCATCGTCCTCGGCGAAAGCGAGGCCGTAGTGCGCTGCATAGCCCGCGATGATCGCGAGGTAATCGTCCTGCGAGCAGGCGTGGAAGCCGAGCGAGAGGCCGAAGCGGTCTGCCAGCGCGAGGCGGTCGTCGACGACGTCGCGCGGATTGATCGGGTCGTCCTGCTCGGCCATGTGCCGCTCGACGATGGCGCGGCGGTTGGAGGTGACCGCGAGGCGGACGTTGGCGGGGCGCGCCTCGACACCGCCTTCGAGCCATGACCGCAAGCGCCGCGCCGAGCTGGCATCGTCTGCGTCAAATCCGAGATCGTCGAGAAGAATAAGGAAGCAGCGGTCTGTCGCGCGCAATTCGGCAAGGAGTGAGGCAAGGCTTTCATCCGGCGCGGCCTGGACCAGCGCGATGCGGCTCGGATACGCCTCCTGCGCGGCGCGGACGGCGGCGCGGACCAGCGCGGACTTGCCCATTCCGCGCGAGCCCCACAGCAGCATGTCATGCGCCGCTGCGCCGGAGGCGAGGCGCAAGACGTTTTCGGCGACGGCCGCCTTCTGGGCGTCGACACCTTTGATCAACGCCAGTGCCGGAGCCTCGAGCGGTTCGACGGCGCGCACGCTGGCGCCGGTCCAGACATAGGCGGGATGCGCCAGCCAGTCTGTCGCTGCCGGGGCGGGCGGAGCAAGGCGCTCAAGCGCGGCGGCGATGCGTTCGAGCAGCGGCCCGTTGGCGCTCATCCCGTCAGCGCCTCGCTGCCGAGTTCGTAATAGAGCGCCGCGCCAGCCATGGCTGCCGCGCCGAGGCCGCGCGCTTCGGGGACGATGGTGCGGTTGAACACCTTGGTAACGCCGGTCTTCACGGCCGAACCGGTGGCGCGTGCCTGCCGCGCAAGCTGCCAGCCCGCAACGGCGACGGCGCACATGGTGAGGAACGGCACGCTGCCGGCGAGCTTGTCATCGAGCGTGGCATCGCCGCTGGCCATCCATGTGCCGATGGCGGCCGCATCCTTGGCGAGCGCGGCCACTTCGGGAACGTCCTGCATCTCGGCCGAGATATCCGCCATCAGCGCCTGCAGCACGCCGCCCCCTTCCATGCCAAGCTTGCGGGTGACGAGGTCGGCGGCCTGAATGCCGTTGGTGCCTTCGTAAATCGGCGCGATGCGCGAGTCGCGGTAATGCTGCGCAGCGCCGGTTTCCTCAACGAAGCCCATGCCGCCATGGATCTGGATGCCGAGGCTGGCCACTTCGCAGCCGACATCGGTGCCCCAGGCCTTGAGCAGCGGCACGAGCAGCTCGGCGCGGGCTCCCGCGACCTTGTCACCCAGCAGGCCGCGATCAACCTGGCCTGCGGTGTAGTAGAGGAGCGCGCGCGAGCCTTCCGTGAGGGCGCGCATCCTGAGGATCATGCGGCGCACATCGGGGTGCTCGATGATCGGTACCGGGTTCTTGTCGGGCGAGCCGGCTCGGGCCGACTGCACGCGGTCGCGCGCATAAGTGCGGGCCTGCTGCAGCGCGCGCTCGGCGATTTGCACGCCTTGGCTGCCGACATTGATGCGCGCCGAGTTCATCATCGTGAACATGGCCTTGAGGCCTTCGTTCTCGTGACCGACGAGTTCGCCGATGCATTCGCCCCCAGCGGTCGTTCCGTCGCCGTAGGACATGACGCAAGTGGGCGAGACGTTGATGCCCAGCTTGTGCTCGATCGACACGGCACGCAGATCGTTGCGCGCACCAAGCGAGCCATCGGCATTCACGTGAGACTTGGGCACGATGAACAGCGAGATGCC
>CAILIO010000231.1 GCA_903834285.1 uncultured Sphingomonadales bacterium
CGACGGCCACAGGCCTCACACCTAAGCCGCCGCTCGATTGCACCCATATTCCGGCTGTGGCTCCCATCCACACATTGCGCAGACAGCGCGCGAGCATCGATCACGCTCGCCCGGCCACAACCCCGGCAGACAATCCGAAGGTTGAACCCATGGCGGGCGTAGTCGCTGATCTTGTCTAGGCGTTTGGTTCCCATGCGTTACAAAGAACGAATGCAGAACGATTCGGCAATGGGGTTCGGTCATGGGCGCACTAGCAATTCTCGCAGCCGCGACCTTGTGCGCCTCGCTGTCAGTGCATGACGGGGATTCAATCGGCTGCGGCGGCGAGCGCATCCGCATTGCCAATATCGATGCGCCGGAATTACCCGGCTCCCCCAAGTGTGAGGACTACCGGCGCGCCTATGCATGGTGCGACTATCAGGCAGGCTATCGGGCGCGCGGTGCGCTGCAAGGCTTCCTGTCGCATGGGCAAGTGATGATCGCGCGCATCGGCACCGACAAGTATGGACGAACGCTGGCGCGCGTGACAGTCAAAGGGAAGGATGCGGGGGCATATCTTGTCGGTTTGGGTCTGGCGCGCTGGTGGCGGTAATGGCTTGCGCGAAATTGCCTCTCGTGCTTGCTATGTGATTGCTACAGATGCCCGCAGCTCGCACCAGATTCTTTTTTGGTGCCTAAGTTATTGAAAAATGGTGCGCCCGGCGGGATTCGAACCCACGGCCCCCAGATTAGGAATCTGGTGCTCTATCCGGCTGAGCTACGGGCGCCCGCTTTGCCCTTTAAGCGGCGGGTTGCCGTCTGGCAATCACCGCCAAGAATCTGCCGGCCGTTCAATTGACCTCGCCGGGCGGGACCACTGGCACGATCACCGGAGCAACGGGCACGCCTTCTTCGATCAGGCTCTGCACTTCGGCCTGACTCGCGCGGCCGTGGATCATCGCGGGATCCTTTTCGCCATAATGCATCGCGCGGGCATCGTCGGCGAACTTCTCGCCAACCCAGGTCGAGGACTTGAGCATTTCGCTCTGCACCGCGGCAACGGCCTTGAGCATGGCGACCGCCTCGGGCGGCATCGGGCCGTTCGCCACCGGCTGCGGCGCATCGTGGAGAGGCTCCGCCGGTGCGGCGGGAAGCTGGTTGCCCTTGCGCGTCAGGCGTGGGGCGGAGAGCGCCTTGTCCACCTCGGGCGCGCCGCACACCGGGCAGGTGACGAGCCCCCGCCCCTGCTGGCCGGAAAAATCCTCGGAACTGGCGAACCACCCCTCAAACCTGTGGCCGCCCGCGCGGCATTCAAGATCGAATACAATCATGGGTTTGATCTAGGGATCGCGCGGCGGTTGGCAAGGCTGGGCACCTGCGCGCGCACTTCGCCCAAACGGGCAAGATCGATTTCCGCAAAGCCCAACACGCCTTCGCGCGCGCCCTCGCTGCCCATGTCGAGCAGCACCTCACCCCAGGGATCAACCACCAGGCTGTGCCCGTAAGTCTCGCGCCCGTCCTCGTGACGGCCGGCTTGCGCGGCCGAGACGACGAACGCGCTGGCCTCGACCGCCCGCGCGCGCTGCATCAAGTGCCAGTGCGCGCGCCCGGTCGGCACGGTGAACGCGGCCGGAATGGCAATGGCATTGCAGCATCGCCGGCCCAGTTCCTCGAACAAGGCAGGGAAGCGGATGTCATAGCAGATGGTGAGGCCGAGCCGGCCCAGCGGCGTGTCCTCCACCGTCACCACCGCCTCGCCCGGCTGATAGGCGGCGGACTCGCGCCAGGTCTCGCCGGTCGCGAGATCGACGTCGAACATGTGGATCTTGTCATAACGCGCGGCGATCTCGCCCGCCGGCGTGATCACGAAAGCGCGGTTGGCCCAGCGGGTTCCTTCTGCCTTCACCGCAAGGCTGCCGATATGCACCCAGATACCTGCCTTGGCAGCGGCATTGCGGACTTCGGCCAGCACCGGGCTGTCCGCTTCGGCCACCACATGACGCGAGCCGCGCGCGCGGTCCCGGTCGAGCAGGCCGGACATTTCGGGGGTGAACAGCATAACCGCACCCTCGGCCGCTGCGAGCTCCGCCGCTTGCGCCATCGCGGCGGCATTGGCTGCGGGATCGATGCCCGTCGTCATCTGCAGCAGCGCAATGCGCCGCGTGTCAGCGCTCATGCCGCGAGCAGCAGATCAAGCTCGCCTGCCGCTTCGAGCGCCGCAAGATCGTCCGAGCCGCCGACAAGCTGGCCGTTGATGAAGATCTGCGGCACCGTCATCGCGCCGGGCGCGCGCGCCAGCATCTCGGCGCGCTTCTCGCCGCCGAAGGTGATGTCATATTCGGTGACGTTCGCGCCCTTCCTGCCCAGCAGCGCCAGCGCGCGGCTGCAATAGGGGCAGCCCCACTTGGTGTAGATCTCGACAGTTGCAGCGGGGCTCGCAGGATCACTCATGAGTACCTCTTGAAAACGGAAAATCGCTAACACACATGGGTGCTCGTGTCATGCGCCGCAAGGCGGGCGTGACCACAAGAACCGGCGGGGCGCCAATCCGGGCCCGGCCACCCAAAAACAACCAATGTGCAGATTGCTCAAACACGAGGATTGCAGACATGGAACGTTTCGATTTCACCCCCTATCGCCGCTCGACCGTGGGCTTTGACCGCCTGTTCGACCTGCTGGAACGCCAGGCCCGCGCCACTGCCGGCGACAACTACCCCCCCTTCAACATCGAACGCCGCGGCGAAGACGAGTACCGCATCACGCTCGCCGTCGCCGGGTTCAAGCCGCACGATCTCGACATCACCGCGCAACAGAACCTGCTGGTGGTCAAGGGCCAGCGCACCGAAGCGCAGGACGGGCATTTCCTCCACGTCGGCATCGCCAACCGCGCGTTCGAGCGCCGGTTCGAGCTGGCTGATTTCGTCCGGGTCGAAACCGCCGACCTTGCCGACGGCCTGCTCATCATCGATCTCGTGCGCGAAGTGCCCGAGGCGATGAAGCCCAAGAAGGTGCTGATTGGCGGCACCAGCAAGCCGCTTAAAGTGGTCGAAGGCGACACCAGCGCAGCGGCGTAACCTCTCCCGATCTCTCCAGCGGAGGGGCGGTCCCGGTGGGGCCGTCCCTTCTTGCATCAGCGCCGCGCTGAAATCACCCAGCGCCACGGCGCGAGGCTGCGCGCCTTGCCCGCCACATCGTAGCTCTGCGGTTCCCCTGTAACATTGACCTCGACCCGAACGTGGTCCTTGCCCGTGATCCGGCGGAACGCGAAGACCTTCGGATTGCCGGTCTCGATCAGCTCGAGATTGCCCGGCTCCATCGCGCTCGCCAGCGCCGGATGTGCATGTTTCAGCGCCAGCAGCGAGCGATAGAACCCAGCGCGCGGCGTGTTGCCCCACTGGATCGGGTCCTTGTCGAAAAACTTCAGGCGCTTGTTCAGGGCGTCTTCCTGCCCGCTATAGACGAGCGGCATGCCCGGCAGCGTCGCGGCGAGCACCGCCATGGCGTCGGCGCCCTCCCCGTAAAGCTCGTTGTCAGTGCCGTTCCACGAATTCTCGTCGTGGTCGCTGGTGAAGGTCATGCGCATCGCGCCCGCCGGATAGCGGCGCGACGGCGCGGTATAGAGCTTGGCCAGATCGCGCGCGTCCGCCTTGCCCTTCGCCACATCGATGAGGAGGTGATAGAGCTTCCAGTCATACGTCATGTCAAAGGCGCGCGCCTGCATTTCGGGCGTATCGGCCTCGGCCAGCATGAACACCGGCTTCACCGCATCGAGCTCGCGGCGGGACTGATCCCAGAATGCGACCGGCAGCGTCCACGCCACGTCGCAACGGAAGCCGTCGATGCCGGTTTCCTTGAGCCAGAACGTCATCGCGCTGATCATGCCGTCGCGCACGGCCTGCTTGCTGTAGTCGAGCCCGATCACGTCGGCCCAGACTTCCTCGTGGCCATCGCTGAGGTCGCGGTAATGGTAGCCTTCAAGCTCGCCTGCGGCATTGCGCTTGTACCAATCCGGATGCTCGCGGGTCCAGACATGGTCCCAGCCCGTGTGGTTCGCCACCCAGTCGAGGATCACCTTGAAGCCCTGCCGGTGCGCCTCTGCCACCAGATGCTCGAAATCGGCCATGTCGCCATATTCGGGGTTCACCGCGAGGTAGTCGCTCACCGCATAATAGCTGCCGAGCGAGCCCTTGCGCTCCTTCTTCGCGATCGGGTTGACCGGCATGATCCACAGCACATCCACGCCCATCCGGCGCAGGCGCGGCAAGTGCTTCTCGAAAGCCCGGAAGGTGCCCTCGGGTGTATACTGGCGGATATTGACCTCGTAGATCGTGGCCCGCTTCGACCAGGCCGGGTGGCGGACTTCGCTGACTCCCTCGGTGATCGGCAAAGGTTCGGGCGCTTGGGCCAGCGAGGGAAGCGCGAGCAGCGCGGCGAGCGTCAGAAAGCGGAGCATGCCCTGTGGTGACAGCGCCGCCCGCGCGCGGCCAGTCGGTATTCGTATACGCAGCCCCTCAGGCCAGCGCTCTCAGACCAATCGGGCCTGCTTCACCGCCGCCGTGATAAAGCTCTTGAACAGCGGATGCGGCTCGAACGGCCGGCTCTTGAGCTCGGGATGGAACTGCACCCCGATGAACCACGGATGGTCCGGCCGCTCGACGATCTCAGGCAGCAGCCCATCGGGCGACATGCCGGAAAACACGAGGCCCCCGTTCTCGAGCCGCTCGCGATAGGCGACGTTGACTTCGTAGCGATGCCGGTGGCGCTCGCTGATCGCATTCGCCTCATAGATCTGCGCGACATGGCTGTTGCCGGAAAGCTGCGCCTCATAGGCACCGAGCCGCATCGTGCCGCCAAGGTCGCCGCCCGCTGCGCGCGTTTCGAGCCCCTCGGGCGTCATCCATTCGGTGATGATGCCGACGACCGGCTCTTCGGATGGGCCGAACTCGGTCGAACTGGCGCCGGCGATCCCGGCCAGATTGCGCGCGCCTTCGATGCAGGCCATCTGCATGCCGAGGCAGATGCCGAAGAACGGCACGCCGCGCTCGCGCGCAAAGCGCACGCTGGCGATCTTGCCTTCGGTCCCGCGCTCGCCGAACCCGCCGGGCACCAGAATGCCGTGCATCGGCTCGAGATGCGCCGCAATCTCCGCGTCGTCCTTCTCGAAGATCTCGGCATCGATCCAGCGAATATTGACTTTCACCCGGTTGGCCATGCCGCCATGGGTGAGCGCCTCGTTCAGCGACTTGTAGGCATCTTGCAGCCCGACATACTTGCCGACCACGCCGATGGTCACTTCGCCTTCGGGGTTCTGGTGGCGGTCGACGATATCGGTCCAGCGCGAAAGGTCGGGCGCCGTGCTCGAAAGCCCGAAGTGCCGCAGCACTTCCGAATCGAGCCCCTCACCGTGGTATTGCAGCGGCACCGCATAGATGCTGCGCGCATCGAGCGCAGGGATCACCGCTTCCTTGCGAACGTTGCAGAACAGCGCGATCTTGGCGCGTTCGCCCTCGGGCAGCGGCTTTTCACAGCGACAAAGCAGGATATCGGGCTGGATGCCAAGCCCTGTCAGCTCGCGCACCGAATGCTGGGTCGGCTTGGTCTTCAGCTCACCTGCCGCGGCGATATAGGGCACCAGCGTCACATGGACGAAGCAGGTCGCCTCGCGCCCCAGTTCATTGCGCAGCTGGCGGATCGCCTCGATGAACGGCAGGCTCTCGATATCGCCCACTGTTCCGCCGATCTCGCAGAGCACGAAGTCTAAGTCGTCGGTCGCATCCTGCGCGAACTGCTTGATCGCGTCGGTCACGTGCGGAATCACCTGCACCGTCGCGCCGAGGTAGTCGCCGCGCCGCTCCTTGGCGATGATGTCGCGGTAGACGCGGCCCGAGGTGATGTTGTCAGACTGGCGCGCCGAAACCCCGGTGAAGCGCTCGTAGTGCCCGAGATCGAGATCCGTCTCCGCGCCGTCGTCGGTCACGAAGACTTCGCCGTGCTGATAGGGGCTCATCGTGCCCGGATCGACGTTCAAGTAGGGGTCGAACTTGCGGATTCGTACGCGAAACCCGCGCGCCTGCAACAGGGCCGCGAGGCTCGCTGCCATGAGGCCCTTGCCAAGCGAGGAAACCACGCCGCCGGTGATGAAAATGAACCGCGCCATGGGAGGAGAGCCTTATCGTCTGAAGCTCCGGATACGCAAGCGGTCAGCGCCGGATTCCGGCTGGCAATCCACAGACGCGGGAACTGGCGAACACGGACAGGTGATCCCAGCCGCTTCAACGCGGACAGGAACGCCGGGGAAATGGTGCCGGAAAATCCGGCGTTTACGCGTTACTGCTTGGCGCCACCCGCAAGCGGATCAGCCTTGGCCGGCGCGCTCTTGACCGGAGCTGCAGGAGCCGGCGCCGCCGGTTCAGGCTGCGCCTGCGCCGGGCCAGCCGCCGGGACGCCCTGTGGGGGGGCCAGCGGATCGGGCGCGGGCACGGCCGGGCCCGTGCGCTGCAGCGAGGTATCGATCTCGCGGTGCGAGGTCGCGCTCACTGCCAGCGCCGCGAGCACGATGCTGAGACCGACGAACGCGGTTGCCAGCACCGTCGTTGCGCGGGTCAGGAAATCGGCCGCGCCGCGCGCCGACATGAAGCCCGCCGGGCTGCCACCGACGCCGAGACCGCCGCCTTCGGACTTCTGGATAAGGATCACGCCGACCAGCGCGGCTGCCACCAGCGCCTGGATGACGGTAAGAAAGATGAAAAGAGACATCGCGGTTCGCCTGAAAGGAATGGGGCGCATCTAGGGCGTGGGAAACCTCCGCGCAAGGGCGCAAGCCACCATCTCGCGCCGGGTGCGGCGGCGGTGAGTCCGCTCAGCCTTCCGGCTGGGCCGCCGCCGCCACGATCGGCAGGAAGGCATCGGCAGTCAGACTCGCGCCGCCCACCAGCGCTCCGCCCACACCGGATGCAGAAAGCAGCCCGGCGGCATTCTCGCCATTGACAGAGCCGCCGTAGAGAATCCGGATCTTGACCGCTTCCTCACCGAAGATCGCGGCAAGGCGCGCGTGCACCGCCGCGTGCATGGC
>CAILIO010000232.1 GCA_903834285.1 uncultured Sphingomonadales bacterium
ATTCGTTTCCCGCTCGACTTCACCAGATGCCCCCTCGAGACGTCGAATTGCCTGCGATCAAAAGGCCACAGAGAAGCCGTGCCTTTCCTTGAACCGTCACTTGCACCTCGCCGATCATCGAACTTTGCCCATCACTCCTGTTGTCTAATATTCCCGAGATCGGCTTATTCTCAGCCTCAAGCCCAGATACATTACCCCCAAGCGACAAAACTTTCAAAGCAGATCGCCTCGCCCAGGTTCGTACTCCAAGGAAACATGACACATACGAGAAGGCCCTGCTTCATTTGAGTGCGCCCCAATCGATCAAATGTTTGTCGCGGCAGAAATTTATATCACCCGTCGCCCTTTTGTGGAAAGCTACCGCTGACCACGCCGGGCGGCCGGGCGGCATCCATGGCGTACAATAGCCTCGGATGGCAAAGACGCTCCCGCCCGATTCGGACCGCGAACCAGAAAAGAGTGAGCCCGGGGATCGCCTCCTCGGTCTGCGCGCTCGCGCGATCCTCACCGGGTTACTGCTAATCATTCCCGTTGCTTTTGCGATCGTGGACGCGCGCGACAGCACCATCTTTTCGATGATGGTGCCTCCCATCTCCGCCCTGATTTTCTGCATCTTGATCAATGCGCCGTTGCGCCGATTCGTCCCAAGTCTTGCGTTTAATCAGCGAGACCTGATTACGATTTTCAGCATCGTGAGCGTTGGGGGAGTGGTAGCAGGCGAGTGGATGAGCCTCGGCGAAAGCATGCTTTACGTGATGCCGTTCCACGCGAAGTGGAGCGATACTTACAAGAACTACTTGATGAAGCAGCTGCCGAATTGGCTTGCCGTCGAGGATTACGCGCTGCTCAAGGACGTTGAAGGCGGGGGTAAAGGCATCGGCTACGTCCTTACCAAGCTGCCCCTCTTCTTGCCCAAAGTTTTCGGCTGGGGCGTGCTACTGATGGCCGTCACCTTTGCCTGCCAGTGCCTTAACTCGCTGATGCGCGGCGCCTGGACCGAGAGAGAGCGACTCACATTTCCACTCATCCAGCTCCCGGTCGCGATGAGCGAGAATGGCGGCACCGGAGGGATGTGGAAGAGCCGCGCGATGTGGATTGCGTTCATCGTGATGCTGAGCATCGACATCCTCAACGGGCTCAACTATCTCTATCCGAACCTACCCGCGATCCCGGTGAAGACCCTTATCCAGGTTGATCAGATATTCAAAGAGCCGCCACTCAGCCAAATGGGCGACTTCCGTATCTCCATCTATCCGTTCATGGCTGCGGTCGGGCTCTTTATGCCCAGCGACATGCTGCTGAGCTTCGTAGTCTTCTTCTTGCTCCGTAAGGTCGTGCACATCGTGCTGGCCTCAAACGGCATTCCGCAGCAGACCTTCTCCGGATCGGGGCTTGCACCCGGACCGCCCTATTTCGACGAACAGACCTGGGGCGCCGTTCTCGCCATGTTCCTCGGGGCGCTATGGGTCTCGCGTGAGTATCTCAAAGAGGTCTGGCGAGACATCAAATCACGGAAGCCTTCAACCGATGGCGGCCTAAGGCATACGACGGCATTCGTTGGACTGCTGATCTGCACAGCCGTCGTGCTCTGGTATGGCGTGGTCGCGGGTGGGTTACCCGTGCCGTACATGGCGCTGTATTTCGCACTCTTCTTGATCTTCTGCATCGTCCTGACGCGGGTACGTGCTCAGCTTGGCCCGCCAACCCACGAATTTGCTTTCTTCGGCGTGAACTCGATCATGTTCCGATTCTTTGGCAATAAATGG
>CAILIO010000233.1 GCA_903834285.1 uncultured Sphingomonadales bacterium
CGCATCACGCGCTGGCTGGTGCTGCTGGGCACGATCTCGACGATCGGCGACGAAAGCCTCAACTTGAAGGCCAGCAAGGACTATTGAGAATACAAGAAACCCCGCGCCACCGGAGCGGCGCGGGGTCTTGTTGCAGCTCGCGCGGAGTGTTTACGCGCCCGCGATGGTTTTCACTTCCATGAAGTCGCGCAGGCCGTAGACACCGCCTTCGCGGCCGTTGCCCGACTGCTTGTAGCCGCCGAACGCACCGCCCTTGACGCCGCCCCATTGGTTTACTGCGACGAGGCCCGCACGCAGGCGGCCGACAATGCCCTTGGCCGTCTCGACATCGCCGGTAACGACCGCCGAAAGCCCGTAAGCCGTGCGGTTGGCCAGTTCGATGCCTTCTTCGATCCCGTCATAGGTGGTGATCGTGGCGACTGGACCGAAGGTCTCCTCGCGGAAGATCGTCATGTCGGGCGTCACGTCCGAGAACACCGTCGGGCGCACGAAATAGCCGCGGTTGACATTGTCGGGTAGGCCGGGGCCGCCTTCGAGCAGTTCGGCGCCCTCGGCGATCGAGGTGTCGATCAGCGCCTGGATCTTGGTCCACTGTGCCTTGTTGACGACGGGTCCGATGTGCATGCCTTCCTCGGCCGGATTGCCGACCTTCACCGCCGCGAAGT
Source organism: uncultured Sphingomonadales bacterium (assembly GCA_903834285.1). Classification (GTDB taxonomy): domain Bacteria; phylum Pseudomonadota; class Alphaproteobacteria; order Sphingomonadales; family Sphingomonadaceae; genus Novosphingobium. The sequence continues at coordinate 666 of CAILIO010000233.1, forward strand.
AGTTCTTCACGAACGTCTCGGCTTCTTCCTTGCGCGCCTTGGGAACGAGCAGGCGGGTGGGGGCGATGCAGCTCTGGCCGGTGTTGGCGACCACGCCCTGCAGCGTGCCCGGCAGCGTTGCGGCAAAGTCTGCGTCCTCGAGCACGAGGTTGGGCGACTTGCCGCCCAGTTCCTGGTGCACGCGCTTGACCGTGTCGGCCGCGTTCTTGGCAATCTGGATGCCGGCGCGGGTCGAGCCGGTGAAGCTCACCATGTCGACATCCGGGTGGACGGTGAGCGCCACGCCGACGCCGAGGCCATCACCCTGCACGAGGTTGAACACGCCGGCGGGAACGCCCGCGGCATGCATCACTTCAGCCATGATCAGCGCGTTGGACGGGCACTCTTCCGAAGGCTTGAGCACCACGGTGTTACCGGCGGCGATGCAGGGCGCGATCTTGGCGCAGATCTGGTTGAGCGGCCAGTTCCACGGCGTGATCGCAGCAACCACGCCGATCGGTTCATGGACGAAGCGGGCATTGGCACCCGGGACCGGAGCTTCCCATTCAAAGCCTTCAAGCGCCTCAAGCGTGCCGAGAATGTAGCCCATGCCAGCGCCAACTTGCGCGGTGCCGGCGAAGCTGATCGGCGCGCCCATTTCTTCGCTGATCACAGCGGCGAAATCGGGGATGCGCTTCTTGTATTCGGCCAGGATACGCTCGAGCAGCGCCTTGCGCTCTTCCACCGGGGTCGCGGCAAACGCCGGGAACGCCGCCTTGGCGGCGGCGACAGCCTTGTCGACATCGGCCTGGCTGCCAAGCGTGATAACCGCACAGGCTTCTTCGGTCGTCGGGTTGATCACTTCGTGGCGCTTGCCGCCTTCGCTGTCGACAAACGCGCCGTTGATATAGTGCTGGAGATGCTCACGCATCGGTCTTCTCCCGATATGGTTAGGTTGCCACGCAAAGTGGGGGTTACGCCTGACGATGGCAAGTTCGGTGCGGGATTGCAACGCGTTTGGCAAAGGGCGGCGGGGCCTGCCGTCGCCCATAGGGCGGAAAGGCCATGCTAACCTTTCAAGCCTGTTGGAATTCCGCCAGTTTCGAAGCATCCGGCCCTCGATTGCGTAACCCGCGCTAACCCTTTGTTTCCTTCCTCATCGTAAGTCTGGTTCAATGGGTCTGGACCACATCAGCCGCGGCCTTGGCACGCGATCGTCCGCGCGCAATTTGCGCACCGGGTGGATCGCGCTCGCAACGTTTCTCTCGCTGATTGCCCTGTCCGCGTTGCTGGTCGCGGTGTTCTCCCGCTCGACCCGCATTGCCGACGAACTGGCGCGCGAGGACGAGCGCGTGCTCGTCACCCGCTATCTCGACCAGCTCGGCAGCTCGATCACGGCGGCGCAGAAAGTGCAGCTCACCTGGGACGATGCCATGCGCAATGCCGTGCTGGCGGACAACGAAGCCTGGGCGGACCACTTCCTCGGCGATTTCGTGTGGAACAACCTCGAAACCGATGCGATGTTCCTGGTGCGCCCGAATGGCTCGCTCGTCCATGGCTGGGCGCAAGGGCGGCCGACCGAGGATCTCGGCTACGAGGAAGTGCGCTGGCACGTCGAGGATCTGATCGCGCGGGCCAAGCACAACGTGCCGCTGGGCGGGCGGATCGCGGGGATGAAGAAGCTCGCCGATATCGACTGGCCCGTTGCCGCCTCGGGGCAGCCGCTCAACCGCTGGGCGGCAACCCCGGTGCTCCGCCGCGGCCGCCCTGCCTTCCTCTCGGTCGTCTCGATCGTGCCCGACAACGACTACAGCCTGCTGCGGCGCGAGCCCAACTACGTCGCCACTCTGCGCTATCTCGATGGTTCGATCCTCACCAAGATGGGCGGCGATCTCGTGCTGCGCGATCTCAGCTTCGTGCCGGATGAGGCGCGGATTGGCAGTGCCAATGCCGTGCCGCTGAGCACCGCGTTCGGCGATCACATCGGCTGGATCACCTGGACCGCCAAAGTGCCCGGGCCCAAGATCGTCCAGCGCACCGCACCCGTGCTGGCGACGTTCATCCTGTTCTTCCTTGGCGTCGTCGCGGGCGGCTCGATCATCGTGCGCCGCATGCGCATGACTGCCAACGAGCTCAAGGCCAGCGAGGCGCAGGCCCAGCACAACGCGCTTCATGATGCGATGACGGGTCTGCCCAACCGCGTCTATTACATGCAGCGCCTGCGTACCCTGCTCGGCGAGTTCATCGACGGCGAGGCGCAGGGCAACCTCTTCGTCGCCTATATCGACATCGATGGCTTCAAGCTGGTCAATGACACCATGGGCCACCACGTTGGCGATGAACTGGTGCGCCAGGTCGCGCACCGCTTGCGTGAGGCGCTGCCGCGCGAGGCCTTCATCGCGCGCTTCGGCGGCGATGAATTCGTGCTGCTCCACGCCAGCGACGAGGGCGCGCGCGCTGCAGACCGGCTCGGCAGCAAGATTATCCAGCTCATGCGCCGCCCCTTCGTGATATCCGGCAACACGCTTGAAGTCTCGGTCAGCTGCGGAATCAGCTGGGGGCCGGAGCAGAGCGAGGACCCCGGCGAGCTGCTGCGCCGCGCCGATATCGCGCTCTACCGTGCGAAACAGCGCGGGCGGGGGCGCTATCGCCGCTTCACGCCGGACATGGACGCCAGCGTCAAATTGCGGCGCGAGATGGAAATGGAGCTGCGCCTCGCGATTACCCGCGGTGAACTTTCGGTTGCCTATCAGCCGGTGGTCGATACCGGCACCGGAACGATCCTCGGCTTCGAGGCGCTGCTGCGCTGGAACCACCCAGAGCGCGGCGAGATCCGTCCGGACCTCTTCGTGCCAATTGCCGAACAGGGCGGCCTGATGATCGCGCTCGGCACCTGGGTGCTGCGCCACGTCTTCACCGAATGCCGCGATTGGCCGGACTGCGACATTTCGGTCAATCTCTCGCCGCTGCAGATCATGGCAGGGGATTTCCTGCCCATGTTGGCCGAGCTGCTCAAGGAAACCGGCATGGACCCGCAGCGGCTGGTGTTCGAAGTGACCGAAGGCGTCATGCTCGATCGCAGCGCGCATGTGATCAGCGTGCTGCGCGAGCTCAACCGCATGGGCATCCGCGTTGCGCTCGACGATTTCGGGATCGGCTATTCCTCGCTGTCATACCTGCGCTCGTTCCAGTTCGACCGGATCAAGATCGACCGCTCGTTCGTGCAGAACATCGAGCGCGACCGCGACGCGCACTCGATCCTCTGTGCGATCGTGACGCTGGGCAAAACGCTGCGCATGAAAGTCGTGGCCGAAGGCGTCGAGACCGAAGTGCAGCGCCTGCTGGTGCAGGCCGCCGGCTGCGAACTGGTGCAAGGCTACCTGTTCTGGGCTGCGGTGCCGGCAGAAACCGCGCGCGGTCTGCTGGCCGAGCAGGACACCGACGCGGTGCTGCGCCGGGCATCCTGATTGGCTTCCTCAGGGTTTCTCTGGTAAGATCGTCATGTCCGAGGCCTGCCAGGCGGGCGTGACACTGACGGTGAATTCCAGCCGGGTATCGGCATCGATGCGGTGCGGCACGCCCGGCGGCAGCAGTACGGCTGCGCCTTGCGCCACCTCCTGCACTTTGCCGCCGATGGTCACGCGGCCCTTGCCCTCGGCGACGACCATGACTTCGGTGCCCTCGCGCGTCACCGTCATCGGGATGGCGGCGCCTTTCTGCAGGACGAAGCGGGCGAGGCTGATCGCTTGCGAACGCTGCGGCGCGGTGCGGCCGATCAGTTCCTCGACCGCCACCGGTGGCACCAGCGCAGGCTTCGGAGCGGTGTTGCCGGCGGGGCGGCGGGCGGATTCATCGCGGGTCAGCGCGGTGATCTCGGCGGCGAACTTCGGGTAGAGCGCGGTGAGCTCGTCGCGGTAACCGGGTTCGTAGTCACTATACTCGAAACCGGGTGAAAGCGTGTTGGCCCCGAAGCTGTAAGCTGTCGTCGGATCGCCGATGGGCCGCGCGCCCATCCATGTGCCGCGCGGGACCATGATCTGCGGTTCTTCCCCTTTCAGGACCTCGCTGCCCCAGACCTTCACCTCGCCGTGGCCATCGGGATAGAGCATCAGGATCTGCGCCGGGCTGCCGCCGTAGAAGTGCCAGAGCTCATCGGTGGCGAGCCGGTGCATCGCCGAAAAATCGCTGCGGGTGAACACCGCGTAGATCGCGGTATAGGCCCAACGCTTGCCCGGATAGCGCGCCGCGAGCGCGCCTTCGATCACATCGTCACTCTTGAAGGTCTGCAGGAACCACGGCCCTTCATGAGGGATGTTCTGCATGTGGTAGTGATCGATGATTGCGCGCGCAGCGAGCGGCATCGTGGTCTCGCTCGGCGCGGATTCGGCGAATGCTGCGGAGCACCACGGCAGCATGGCAGCGGCAAGAAGCGGTTTGATCATGGGCACAGGTGTTGGCAAATCGGGGCGAGCTTGCCTACCCGGAAACCGTATCAGCCAGCGGATGCAGCGGTCTCGGCGCTCGCGGTAACAGTCCGCGGATAGATGAAGCCCTTTGCCGTGCTCGGGCGCAGGCCCAGCGAGCGGGTCGGCGCATACCACACGCGCACTTCGCTCCAGTCACCGGCGGCGGAGACGTCCACTGCCATCACGCCGCGCTCGACCATGCCGGGGCGCGACCAGTTGGCGTGATCGATCAGGATGTGGCGATCATCGACGACCTTTTGGACGACCGCGACGTGGCCATAGGGCATCGAATGCGTACCAGCGAAGGCGAGCACAGCGCCAATCTTGGGCGCATGACCGCGATCATAGCGCCCTTCGGCATTGCCCCACCAGTCGCGCGCATTGCCGCTGATCTGCACGTCGGAAACCTGCCGAGCAAAGGTCACGCACTGCAGGCGTGCCTGCGCTGCCGAGGGCAGGGCGAATATCGAGAGGAGTGCGAGAAAGGCTGCGACCACGTTCTTATGCATGTGCAGCATCACTAAGGACTGGCAGCGATTCGAGGAGTCCGGTGCGGCTCCGTTCATCCTGCCGCAATCACCGTTCATCCCGAGTCCATATGGCGCTGTGGAAAAAGGTTCCAGCGCGGTTGGGCGAACCTACCAAAAAACTTCCACGCTATCCCATCTGCCCCGCGATCACGCCGTGATGCGTTTCGACCGCGATACCAAGCTGCGCCAGCCATTCGCGGGGCATGGTGCCGCCGAGGCAGGCAATGACTGCGTCGTTGGCAAGGCTGAGCAGACCATCGGGCCCCTCGATCTCGACGGTCGCAGGGGTAATCGCTACGGGCCGAGCAGCGCGGTGGATGGCGACCGTCCCGGCGGCGCCTAGCCCTTCGACCGCCGCGCGGTTCTCGGGCAAGGCACTGGCGAAGGCTTTGCCGCGATAGACCAACGTGATTGCGGTGCCGGGGACGTCGGTCAAGGCTTTGGCCGCCTCCAGCGCAGAATCGCCGCCACCGATGATCATGACCCTTTGCCCGGCATATTGGTCGGGATCGCTCAGCCGGTAGACTACTTTGGCGAGCTCTTCGCCCGGCACGCCCAGCCGGCGGGGCGTGCCGCCGCGCCCCATGGCGAGCAGCACGCGGCGCGTGCGGTATGTCGCTTTGTCTGAAACCACCACAAATGCGCCGCCATCGCGCTCAACGTTGCGCACGTGTTCCTCGAACCGGGGCGCCAGCCCCGTCCTGTTCAAGACTTCCTCCCAGAACGCGAGCAGTTCATCCTTGGAGACCGAGCCCAGTTGCACCGCGCCGATCAGCGGCAATTGCGCAGGCGCGGTCATCACCAGCTTGCCGCGCGGATAATGCGCCACCGACCCGCCGAGGCTCGACTGATCGAGAGTGACAAAGTTCAGGCCGTGCGCCTTGGCACCGAGGCTCGCCGCAAGGCCCGCTGGGCCGCAGCCCACGATCACCACATCGAGCAGGTCCTCGCCCGCCTGCGCGCCCTCGCGGCGCAGCGCGGCGGCGATATGCTCGATGACCTCACGCCCCTGGTTGATCGCGTTGCGGATCAGGCCGAGCCCGGCGAGCTCGCCCGCGATGTGGATGCCGGGAACGTTGGTCTCGCCGCCCGGGCCGAGCACCGGCACCGCGATCCCTTGCGTCGCAGTGCCGAAAGCGAGGCTGATGGCGGCCGTGGGGCAGGCATCGCGGCACACCCCGTGCCCGACACAGGCCGAGGGTTCGATCAGGGTTGCGGTGCGTCCGACAAGGCCGAGGACGCCTGCTTCAGGGCAGGCGCGGACGCAGGCGCCGCAGCCGATGCAACGCGCCGGATCGATGCGGGGATGGAGGCCCGGCGGCTCTGCCAGCCCGGCGGCGCGGCTCCGCACCAGCAAGGCGCGATTGCGCGCGCTGCGCTGCTGGTGGTGGATCGCCCAGCCAGCGACAGCCACGGCCAGAGGCACCGCGTAGATCGGCAAAAGAGCGGTGAGCGAGATCATCCCAAGGCGTATCGGATAGGCAAAAACGTCATTCCCAAGCCTGCATTTGATCTTTGAGAGAGGACACTTATGATCGGATTTCCAGTGAATTCTGGCGATCCGGACATTGCCGGGGCTGGGGCAGATCCGCAAAGTGAGATTGATGGACGCGAGGGCGGAGACCAGCAGTGATGATCCGCCGCGTGGTGCCACCGGGCGCTGGTTGCTGGCCGATCTCACGGTGGCGGCGCTGGTGCTCGCTGTGCTGGGCTGGGGCTGGCAGCACCGGACTGATCCCGCACTCGATCCGCATGCCTGGCCGGGCTATCTTCTCGGCCTGGCTGGAGGGCTGATGATGCTCGCGGTAATCGGCTTCTCGTGGCGCAAGCGCGTGCGGGCGGGGCGGGTCTCCGTTTCGCGGTGGTACAACGCGCATATCCTGCTGGGCCTGTTCGGCGCGGCCGCGGCGGTGATCCATGCGCGCTTCGCCTGGGGTTCGATCAACAGCAGCTTTGCCTTGGCCACGACCCTGCTGGTTGTCGCTAGCGGGCTTGCCGCGCGCTATCTGCTGGGTCCGGCGCGCCGCAGCGGGAAGCGCGGGTTCCTCGCGCTGGCCGAGGCCTGGCACTACCTCCACGTGCCGCCCTCGATGGTGCTGGTGCCGGCGGTGCTCGTGCATGTCTATATGGCGCATGCGTATTGATGCGGCGGCTCTGGCGCCTCGCCCTGATCCTCGCGATAACGCTGGTGGGCAGCTTCGCTGCCGTGCATGCGGAAACGGTGATCGAGCGGCTGGTCAGCCCTGGGGCCTTGTCGCGCGGCCACGCGCGGCTCGAAACGCGCTGCAACGCCTGCCATCTCTCGTTCAAACGCGCGGCGCAGCCCGCCCAGTGTCTCACCTGTCACAAGGGCATCGCGCGGGACCGGGCCAGTGCCACGCGGTTCCATGGGACCACCCCCAAGGCGCGGACGGCTGCGTGCCGGGAATGCCATGTCGAACACAAAGGGCTCGGGCATCGGCTGGTGCCGCTGCTCGATCTCAAGGCGTTCAACCACCAGACCCAGTCCGCCTATCGCCTGACCGGCGGGCATCTGCGCACCAAATGCGCGGCCTGCCATGTGGGGATGACCCGGTTCCGCGAAACACCGCAGGCCTGCGCTGCGTGTCACACCCGGCAGGATGTGCACAAAGGCCGCCTCGGCCCGCAATGCCAATCGTGCCACACGACAAACCGCTGGCGCGAGCTGCTGCCGTTCGATCATGACCGCACGCGCTATCCGCTGACCGGGGCGCACCGCACGACACCGTGCCTCGGCTGTCACGTGAAGGAGCAATGGCATGGCGCGCCGACCGCCTGCGTCTCGTGCCACTTGCAAAAGGACGTGCACCGCGGCGCGGCCGGCCCCCGCTGCGCGGATTGCCACCTCACCACAAACTGGCGCGCCATCGCGTTCGACCATGAGCGCGTTCTGGCGTTTCCGCTGCGCGGGGCGCATCGCACGGTGGCCTGCACGGGCTGCCACGCGCGCACCGCCCGGCCCAGCGCCGCGCCGGTGCCCTGCGTGGGCTGCCACCTAAAAGACGATGTGCATCGGGGCGCAGACGGACCCAAATGCGCCAGCTGCCACAGCCAGTCGACATGGAAAGTCGCCAAGTTCGATCACGCCAAGACCGGCTTTGCGCTGATCGGCCTCCACGCGCGGGTGACGTGTGTTGGCTGCCATCCGAAATCAGTCAACACGGTGAAAGTCGGCAACCGCTGCATCGATTGCCACAAGAAGGACGACGTCCACAACGGCACCTTCGGCACGATCTGCCAGCAATGTCACAACCCGGGCGGCTTCCGCATACCCACCGTGCCGCGCATGAATACCCCGTGGCGCAGCAAGTTCCTGCGCGACTTTCCGAGGTCGGGGGTGAAGGACTGAGGCGAGGCGGCGGGCATTCTTGGCCTCCGGCGGGCAAGGGGTATTCCCCTTGCATCCCCGTCAATCCGGGGCTGGGGCGCGGTTTGAGGGTTACACAGGGTTACACTGTGTAACCCTCGATTTTACGGCCAAGGCTCTGACGTAAAACATAAAATCCGCGGAGGGTGACAGGTGACAGGTCACCGGCTGCTGATCGGTTTTGATCGACTATGACAAAGAGCGGGGCAGTAAGGGCCTGTGGGCCTTATGCCAGATCATGGGGATGTAGGAAATTTGTGTGTGGTGGGGGATGGGAGTTTGAGGCTGGTGCGATTGGCCTGGGAATCCGAGATCGTTTGACTTGCTGATCAAGTTCATTTCAATAGAGATGTCTCGATGGCGATCTGTGGTTCGCATACTTCTTTGAGTGTTCTCCTTGGATGAAATCTGATGTACGGACCGCAAATTCTTGTTCGAACATTGTCTGAAGAAACTCGTGAGGATCGCTGTGGAAATAAATGGCAATACCACTCCAGAAGTGATCATCACTCAAAGGTTGCCTGTTGGGGTGTCGTATTCGATTTGTTAGTGACAAACCCTCTGTTGCGTCGTCATGTCGAAGCAGGAGTTGTTTGTTTCGGGATTAACCATGAAATGCGGGATTTTTCGAACGATCGAAAGAAGAATCTCGATCTGGTTCTTTGCACGCCAAATGGCGAAAAGAGCAATGAAACGCTTGCAAGTTTGGCGACGGGCTACGGCATAGTTCTGACCGATGCGGAGCAAGAGATTCTTAATGATCTTCCTTGCCTGAAAAGAGCCCCAGTCGGTTCTGTTTTGCTGGCGCTTGAAGCGAAGGCGTGCATGACGGCTCACCAACGCGCGTTGCCGAGGCTCTACGATGAGCTAAATTCATCCCACCTCACAGTTCATGGTGCAAGCGAGCAGGCTGTTGCTGTAGGTTTCACCATGATAAATGTTGCAGGTGAATACCTTAGTCCCGACCTAAACAAGAAAGATCGCTATTCCGATCCTGTATGGAGCCACCACAAACAGCCACGCGACGCGCAGCTTGCGATTGATAAGATCAAGCAGTTGCCCCGTCGGGCAAAGGTGGGTGATGTTGGCTACGATGCACTTTCAGTCGTTGTTATTGATATGCGAAACGATGGGACCCCGGTCAGTCTAATTCAAAACAATCCTGCTCCTCAATTAGGCGATATTTATCACTATGATTCAATGCTGTCGCGTCTCTCGGGAATATATGCCACGAGATTTAAAGATCTAGCGTAGGCATTCTGCGATAAATTATTCAGCTGCCACAGAGAGTTCCGCAAGGCTTTCCATTCGGAAGAGATGATTTCTGATGCGATCCTGAAAGCCATCTGCGAAGCGCAGTTTGGCGCGCTCTGTTCGTGATAGGAAGCCTCTTGTCGCTCTAACTGACAAAAATTTTCCTTCGAACTGAAGAAAATTGGTCAGCGCAGGGCGAGGTTTCCATTTCGGGTAGGAGTTGATTTCAACGGCGTGGCGGGTTGTGCCGTCAAAGCGCGCGGCTCTCGGCCATCGGCCAGTGGCAGGCAGCATGTTGTTGCGTTCGTGCTCGTACGGAAGTGGCTGCTTGAGGCGCTCTCCGAGCCACTCGGCAACAGGTACCGACACCGCATTGCCAACCAGCGACCAACGAACGGATGCACGGCCAACCTGCTCTGCTGGCTTGGTCCAATCTACTGGGAAGCCCTGAAAACGCTCTGCATCCCGGATGTCAGGTGTGATAACCTCGCCCGTTGGCAAGAGAATCGCTGGGGGAGACGCAATACCAACAGTTGAGCCGTTCTTTAGCGTTGGGATCGCGTCGGTTGCCCATCCGAGGCCTCGTATCCCTTCGGTCCAATAGAACCCATGGGCTCGGTAATCGAGGTTTGTCTCCGGCAGCATCGGCTCGACCTCATCAGTGAGGATCACACTAGCAGGATCGACGTCGGTCTTAGTTGCGACAAACAACACTCGTTCTCGGCGTTGTGGGAGAAAGCTGAGGGAGTTTACAACGCGATAGGCCCAGCGATAGCCGCGCTCTTCAAACGCTTCAATGAGCGTACGCATGCCCCGTCCCTTTTCCAACTGGAGCATGAACGAAACGTTCTCCAGCACCACCCAAGGAACCGGGCGTTCGTCGAGTAACCGAAAGACTTCTCCAACTAGACCGGATCGGGTTCCGCTGATGCCCGCGGTCAAACCCGCTTGGCTTAAATCCTGACACGGAAATCCTCCGACAAGCAAATCGATGTCGTGGGGAAGCGAGCTGAGTTCGCACACGTCTGTCGCACATGGGACGTCGGGCATTGTAGCACGAAGCACAGCGCGCGCGGGTTCCCAAATTTCGCAAAGCAGGCTGGTTTCATGTCCGGCCATCGACAAGCCGCGCTCGAAACCGCCAATCCCAGCAAACAAACCCGCAACCTTCACATCGGCCTCCAGTTTCAACGCGTGTGAACCTAGCTCCAAACAAATCGGGCGCAAAGTTCCGAATATGTTCTATTCGGATTTATTGGGGAAAAATGTGCCCGATTGCCGCGCCGCATCTGCGGTGCTCGCCACAGAATGTTATCGGGATGCAAGGGCGGTGGCCCTTGCCCGCCGGAGGCATCTTTTTTCTGAAACGGTTGCTTGGGCGGAGAGCCACCACCCCCAACCCCCACCTCTGAAGAGGAGGGGACTTCTTCCCAAAAAGAAAAAGGCGCCCGGTTTCCCGGACGCCCCTTTCTGACCAAGCGCTAACCCGAAGGATCAGGCGCTGTAGTACATGTCGAATTCGACCGCCGAGGGCGTGGTTTCCCAGCGCATCACTTCGGGCCACTTGAGTTCGATATAGGCTTCGATCTGGTCCTTGGTGAACACGCCGCCCTGAAGGAGGAAGTCGTGGTCGGCGACCAGCGAGTCCAGCGCTTCACGCAAGCTACCGCAGACGGTCGGCACTTCGGCGAGTTCGGCCGGGGGCAGATCGTAGAGGTTCTTGTCCATGGCTTCGCCCGGGTGGATCTTGTTCTTGATCCCGTCGAGACCGGCCATGAGCAGCGCCGAGTAGCAGAGGTAGGGGTTGGCCATCGCGTCGGGGAAGCGGAATTCCACGCGCTTTGCCTTGGCGCCCGAACCGTAGGGGATGCGGCACGAGGCCGAACGGTTGCGCGCCGAATAGGCGAGCAGCACGGGGGCTTCGTAGCCCGGCACCAGGCGCTTGTAGCTGTTGGTGGTCGGGTTGGTGAAGGCGTTCAATGCCTTCGCGTGCTTGATCACGCCGCCGATGAAGTAGAGGCACATGTCAGACAGGCCGGCATAGCCGTTGCCGGCGAAGAGCGGCTTGCCCCCATCCCAGATCGAGATGTGGGTGTGCATGCCGCTGCCGTTGTCGGTCTTGATCGGCTTGGGCATGAACGTCGCGGTCTTGCCATAAGCCTGCGCAACCTGGTGCACGACGTACTTGTAGACCTGCATCCGGTCGGCGGTCTGGACGAGCGTGCCGAAGGTGAGGCCGAGCTCGTGCTGGGCCGAGGCCACCTCATGGTGGTGCTTGTCGCAGGGCAGGCCCATGTCGATCATGGTGCGGACCATCTCGGCGCGGATGTCTACGCAGCTGTCGACCGGCGCGACCGGGAAGTAGCCGCCCTTGGCGCGCGGACGGTGGGCGAGGTTGCCGGCTTCGTAATCGCGGTTCGAGTTGGTTGGCAGCTCGATGTCGTCGATCTTGAAGCCGTTGCCATCGTAGCCATCGTAGAACTTGACGTCATCGAAGATGAAGAATTCGGCTTCGGGGCCGACGTAGACCGTGTCGCCCACGCCGCTCGCCTTGACGAAGGCTTCGGCGCGCTTGGCGGTCGAGCGCGGGTCACGGGCATAGAGTTCGCCGGTCGAGGGCTCGACGATGTCGCAGCAGATGATCATCATCGGGGTCGCCGAGAACGGATCGACATAGACCGCGCTGAGGTCGGGCTTCAGGATCATGTCGGATTCGTTGATGGCCTTCCAGCCTTCGATCGACGAACCGTCGAACATGAGGCCGTCTTCCAGTTCGTCCTCGCCGAGCACGGTGGAGACCATCGTGAGGTGCTGCCACTTGCCCTTGGGATCGGTGAAGCGCAGATCAACCCATTCGATTTCCTCGTCCTTGATGCGAGCGAGAATGTCC
>CAILIO010000234.1 GCA_903834285.1 uncultured Sphingomonadales bacterium
CAGGCGCTCGAACACTGGATCGGCATGGAGCGCCATGCGGGTAGCGATCCGGAGGAGAAGGGCGCCAACGACAGCTTCACCTCGAGCTTTCCGGTCGTGCTGGTGTTCGAACCGGACCTGTTCGACAACTGGGGCATGGCCGACAAGCAGACCGGCCTCATGGCCCGCCGCCTCGTATATGCGGCAGCGGGCGGCAAGCCGGCGGCCGTCACTTTCGATCTCACGCTCAACGGCCTCGGCGCGAGCCGCAATCTGCTGACCCTGGCCTTCGAACCGCCGTTCCTGGCCGCCACGCTGTGTTTCTTCATGGCCCTCTTCACCGCAGGCTGGCGCAGCTTCAACCGCTTCGGCCCGGCCCGCGTCGCCGGGCGCGAGATCCCGCTCGGCAAGACCGTGCTGGTGCGCAACACCGCCGGCCTCATCCGCCGCGCCCGGCGGCTGCGTCTGATCGCCGCGCCTTATGCCGACGGCTCGCGCGAGCGGCTGGTCCTCGCGCTCGGCCTGCCGCGCGGCCGCTCTCTTGCGGAAACCGAAGCCGCGATCGATCGCCTGCAGGCCCGGCTCGACCAGACCGGACCGCGCTACTCCGAACTCTCCGCACGCCTGCGCGCGGCCCGCGGCGCCGCCGATGTGGTGCAGCGCGCCGCTGCCCTGCAACGCCTTGAAAAGGACCTGACCGAATGACCCTTGAAGAAGTCCGCACCATGGCTGGCATGATCCGCGCCGAAGTGGCCAAGGCCGTAGTCGGGCAGGACAGCGTGGTCGATCACTTGCTGATCGCGCTGCTGGCAGGCGGCCACGTCCTGCTCGAAGGCCCGCCGGGCACCGCCAAGACGCTGCTGGCACAAACCTTTGCCACCACGCTCGGGCTCGATTTCGGGCGCATCCAGTTCACGCCTGACCTCATGCCCGGCGACATTCTCGGCTCCAATCTGTTCAACTTCCAGACCAGCCAGTTCACTCTCACACGCGGGCCGATCTTCCACGAACTGCTTCTGGGCGATGAGATCAACCGCACCCCGCCCAAGACGCAGGCTGCGCTGCTCGAAGCCATGCAGGAGCGCCGCGTCACGCTCGATGGCGAGACTTATGCGCTGTCGGACCGCTTCATGGTCGTCGCCACGCAGAACCCGATCGAGAGCCAGGGCGTCTACCCGCTGCCGGAAGCGCAGCTCGACCGCTTCCTGTTCAAGCTCCTCGTCGATTATCCTAGCGCCGCGGAGGAAGCCCAGATCGTCACGCGCTACGGCACCGGTCGCGGCGCGCCGAGCCCCGCCGCGCTGGGCGTAAGTGCCGTGACGGCGGGCGATGCGATTGCCGCCGCGGTCGCCGCCGTGATGACCGTCACGATGTCCGAAACCGTGGTCGACTATATCGTCCGCCTCGTGCGCGCGACGCGCGAGAGCGCCGATCTCGCCGCCGGGGCCAGTCCGCGCGCCGCGGTGGTTCTCGCCGGTGCCGCCCGCGCCCGCGCCGCGCTCGACGGGCGCGACTATGTGATCCCCGACGACGTGAAGGCGCTCGCCATAGCCGTACTGCGCCACCGCATGCTGCTCAGCCCTGCCGCCGAGATCGAAGGCCGCGCGGCGGAGACCATCGTCGGCGACCTGATTCAGCGCACCGAAGCGCCGAGGTAAGCCATGCGCCTGCGCTGGCCCTTCCCGGTGTTCTACCCCTCGGCGCGCACCGCCCTGCTGCTGGCGCTCGCCGCGCCGCTGGCGCTGGTACTGGCGGCGGCAGCGCCGCGCGCGTGGATCGCTGCCCCCGCGCTGGGCGGCGCGCTGCTGGTCATGGTCGTGCTCGATGCCCTGCTCGCCCCCGCACTGGCGGGTCTGCGCGTGATCGTGCCCGAGGACGGCGAAGTGGGTGAGCCGCTCGCGCTCACCGTGCTCGCGGATTTCCGGGTTGAAGCGCCCCGCGCCGCGCTCGTCGCCGCGCTCGCGCTCGATCCGCGCCTTGCCCCCGGCGGACGGCTCGTCGCGCCGCTCGTGCGCGACAGCGGGGCGTGGAGCGCGCGGATCGAGACGACACCCACACGCCGCGGGCTCGGCCCGGTGGGTGCGGTCTGGCTGCGCTGGGAAGGCCCGCTTGGCCTTGCCACCCGGCAGGTCCGGCAGGACCTTGATGCCACGATCCGCATCCGCCCCAATATCGCGCCGGTGCGCAGCCCCGCGCTCCAGCTGTTCCTGCGCGATGCCCAGTTCGGCATGGTCGCGCGCCGGATACGGGGCGAAGGCACCGAGTTCGAGGCGCTCGCCGAATACGAGCCCGGCATGGACCGCCGCCGCATCGACTGGAAGTCGTCCGCCCGTCACGCCCGGCTCTTCGCCAAGGAATACGAGACCGAGCGCAACAACCAGATCGTCTTCGCGTTCGATTGTGGGCAGACGATGTGCGAGCCCATTGCCGGCCTCCCGCGTATCGACCGTGCCGTCACGGCCGCGCTCACCACCGCGTGGATCGCACTCGGCGCGCAGGACCGCGTCGCGGTCTACGGTTTCGCCCAGCGGCCGCAGGTCCTCAGCTCCTTTGTCACCGCCCCGCGCGAATTCGCCCGCCTGCAGGAAGCCGCCGCCGCGCTCGACTACACCGCCGAGCAGCCCAACTTCACGCTCGCGCTCTCGACGCTTGCGTCGCGGCTGCGGCGGCGCTCGCTGATCGTGGTCTTCTCCGAATTCACCGATCCCACCAGCGCCGAGTTGATGATCGAATCGATGCGCCGCCTCGTCGAGCGCCACCGCGTGATCTTCGTCGTCATGGCCGATGCCGAGCTTGCCGATTTCGTCCGCGCGCCCGTTCGCACCGCGCAGGATGCCGCCATGGCCGTCACCGCCACCACCTTGCAGCACCAGCGCACGCTCGTGCTGCAGCGTCTGCGCCGCGCGGGCATTCTCGTTGTGGAAGCCCCGCACCAGCACATCGGCAACCGACTGCTCGATGCCTATCTTGCGGTCAAGCGCGCGGGGAGCCTCGGATGAGCGAGACCGCACCTTCCCTCCTCGGCCGGCTCGGCGGCTGGTTCAGCCCCGCCGCCAGCGCCGAAATCGCCGCCGCCGAAGACGCCGCGCTGCGCTCCGACCGATTCCGGCTCGAACGTGAAGGCGAATGGATGCGGCTCGATGCCATCGTCACGCGGATCGAGCGCGGGCGCCTGCGCAGCATTTCGGACGGCGATCTTCTCGCACTCCCCGCGCTTTATCGCACTGCCGTCTCCAGCCTTGCCGTCGCGCGCGAAACCTCGCTCGATGCCGAAACTCTGGCCTGGCTCGAAGTGCTCACCCGCCGCGCGTGGTTCATCGTTTATGGCCCGCGCGCCGGGCTGGGTGATTGGCTCCTGCGCTTCTTCGGCGGCGGATGGGGCGCCAGCGTGCGGGCGATCAGCCAGGAGATCCTGATCGCGCTGGCGCTAATGGTCTGCGGCGCGGTGGCCGGCTGGCTGCTCGTCGCCAGCGATCCCGATTGGTACTATGCACTGATCCCCAGCGGCATGGCTGATGCCCGGGTGCCGGGCGCCAGCCGCGCGGTGCTCTTGGGCACACTGTTCGGCCAGCAGGACCAGCAGGGCCTCGCGGTCTTCGCCGCCGCGCTGTTTTCCAACAATGCGCAAGTCTCGATCCTCGCCTTCGCGCTCGGCTTTGCCTTCGGCCTGCCCTCCGCGATGCTGCTGATCCAGAACACCACGATGCTCGGCGCGCTGCTCTGGCTCTACCACGGCCAGGGCCTGACGCTGGAGCTCATCGGCTGGCTCTCGGTCCACGGTACAACCGAACTCTACGCGATCCTGCTGGCCGGTGCGGCGGGCCTCCATATCGGCCGCGCGATGGCCTTCCCCGGCGAGGCCGCCGTGCTCGATGCCGCTGCTGCCGCCGGGCGCCGCGCCGCGCAAGTCATGGTCGGCGTCGTGCTGATGCTGATCGTGGCGGGGCTCCTCGAAGGTTTTGCCCGCCAGCTGATCGACAATACCGCCGGCCGCCTGATCGTCGGCTCCTTCATGCTGGTGTTCTGGACCGGCTACTTCTTCGTCTGGCGCGGAAACGGGAAAGCCGCCTGATGGCCGGCCGCGAGCCCCGCAACCGCAACCGCACGGTGATCACCCCCGAAGGCGTGGCGCTGCCCTTCGTCCTCGCCTCGCGCGGCGCGCGCGCCGCCGCGCTGTTTCTCGATCTGGTGATGATCGTCGGGGCGATGATCGTCACCACGCTCACGCTGATCTGGATCGCGGGCGGCCTCGGCATCAAGATGGCGGATATCGAGGCGGATGCGCCCAAGGCGCGCGCTTTGCAGGCCCTCGCCATCGTGTGGATCATCGCAATGTTCCTGTTTCGCAACGCGTGGTTCCTGTTCTTCGAGCTCGGCCCCCGCGGCGCGACCCCGGGAAAGCGCGTGACCGGCATCCGCATCGCCGCGCGCGGCACCGAGCGGCTGACCACCGAGGCCGTGATCGCGCGCAACATCGTCCGCGATATCGAGCTGTTCATGCCGATCGTGTTCATCGGCGGCGCCTTGGCGGCAGGGAGCGACACCGATCTCGCTGGCTGGGCCGGCGCGGTCTGGTTCGCGATCTTCGTGCTGTTCCCGTTCTTCAACCGCGATGCCCTGCGCTGCGGCGACGTCATCGCGGGCACCTGGGTGGTCGAGGCCCCGCGCCGCAAGCTGGGCGAGGCGCTTTCGGTCAGCGCGCCGGTCGCCGCGGCCGATCAGGCTTTTACTTTCACATCCGAAGAGCTGGCCGTCTATGGCGAGCTCGAGCTCCAGACGCTCGAACGCGTGCTGCGCGAGGGCCGTGGCCCAGCGCTCGACGATGTTGCCGAAGCGATCAGCCGCAAGATCGGCCGCCCCTATCCCTACCGCGCCGAGCGCGTATTCCTCGAATCCTACTATCTCCAGCTCCGCGCCCAACTGGAGCAGGGCCTGCGGCTCGGTCGCCGCAAGGCCGACAAGCACGCTGCCTGAGCCTTGCCGCGCCGGACAGTCCTCCGACGCGGCATGCTTCAGCAATCCGTCAGTTGCGCCATTTCCAGCTGCGGAGGAGTTCCGAGCCCATCTGGTGACGATACTTCGCGCGATCGGCCGATGCGGCTTCCAGCTGCGCGTTGGTCGTTGCCATATAGGCGGTGTAGGCGTCTTCGCGCTTCTGCTCCTCGGCCGGATCGGCAAACTTCGCAAAGCGGGTGAGGAGGTAGTAGTCCGGCTCGCCCGGGCGCTTGAACTCGTTGGTGAGGATCTCGTAGCCGGTGATCCAGCCCTGCTTCACCGCGAAATCCTGCCCTTTGCGCCACAGGCCGGCGAGGTGATTGATGTATTCGAGGTCGTGGCCGTCATCGACGCTGATCATCGACACCGTCACATAGTCACCCGGAACGACCGGAACCTGCTGCGCGCTTGCGGCAACGGGTACTGCGCAAGCGAGCGCGACCGCGGCCACGGCGGCAAAACGAAGCGATTTCATGCAATATCCTCCTGAGACAGCGCACCCGGGGTGCGCCATTGGTTGCTGCCAGGAAGTCGGGCGAACCGTTTTGTCTCAACGTCAGGCGTGCGGAAGCTGCCCGCCTTGGGGACGATAGTCAATCAGCCGAATATTCCGATCTGGCGAACACCTTCGCTATCCGCCCGGCCGCGGAACATGCCCGGCGTGGTGAAGGCGAACCCCGTCTCGCCGCCGGGCGTCGCATAGATCACGCCGCCGACCCCGCCCATCGCGCCGACTTCGCTGAGCACCGCCTCGGTCGCCGCCTGCGGTTCCTCGCCGCCGATGCGCATCCGCGCGCAGATTTCGTGCGCCACGGCCGCCCGGATGAACTGTTCGCCCGATCCGGTGCAACTGATCGCCGCAGCCCGGTCGTCGGCATAAGTCCCCGCGCCGATCAGCGGCGAATCGCCGATCCGGCCCCAGCGCTTGCCGGTCAGGCCCCCGGTCGAGGTCGCCGCCGCGACATGGCCGCCCGCATCGACGGCCACCGCGCCAACCGTCCCGTACTTCAGCCCCGCATCGAACCAGCCGAGCTTCTTCGCCTTCAGCTCCTGCAACTGCTGCCAGCGCGCTTCGGTGGCGAACCAATCCGGATCGACCATTTCCACGCCCTGCTCGCGCGCAAACTCCTCCGCCCCCGCGCCGCTCAGGAACACATGCGGGCTCTTCTCCATCACGGCGCGCGCCAGCTGCACGGGATTGCGCGTATGCGTCACCCCGCAGACCGCACCTGCCCCGCGCGCTGCGCCGTCCATCACCGCCGCATCGAGCTCGTTGGTCCCGTGATACGTGAACACCGCGCCGCGCCCCGCGTTGAAATGCGGATCATCCTCCAGCGCCGAAACCGCAGCGCAGACCGCGTCCAGGGCCGACCCACCCGCTGCGAGCACCGCGGTCCCGGCATCGAGCGCCACGCCCAGCGCCGCCTCGTGCGCTTGGGACACTGCGGCATCCATCGTCTCGGGCGTCATCGCTCCGGCCCCGCCATGAATGGCGATGGCCCAGCGGCTTTTGCCAGCCTCGGTTTTGCTTGTCTCGGTCATGGCGCCCGCGATAGCAGATCGGATCGGCAAGACCAGCGGGGGTGCCATGATTGAAGGCTTGGAGATCACCGAAGACGACCTCTCGGGCGCGGACGTGCAGGCGCTCGTGGCGCTTCACCTCGGCGGCATGCACGCCGAAAGTCCCGCCTGCAAAGTCCACGCCCTGCCGCTCGACAAGCTGTGCCAGCCCGGCGTGACGTTCTACACTGCGCGTGTGCATGGCGCGCTCGCGGCGATGGGCGCGATCAAGCACCTCGATACGAGCCACGGCGAACTCAAATCGATGCGCGCCGCCCCCGAATGGCGCGGGCGCGGCGTGGGCGAGGCCATGCTCCAGCACCTCCTCACCATAGCGCGCCAGCGTGGCTATACCCGTGTGAGCCTCGAAACCGGCCGCACCGAAGCCTTCGCACCCGCCGTCGCGCTCTACCGCAAGTACGGCTTCAAGGAATGCGAGGCTTTCGCGGACTATGTGGTCGACGATTTCAGCCAGTGTTTGACGCTGGCAATCTGAGGCCTAAGACGCGAGCCAGCGCACAGAATTGGTGTAGAAGCTTGCGATGGGCTTGCCTTCGTGGTCCAGCGCAGGGGTAAACCGCGCGCGCCGCATCAGGAGATCGCAGGTCAACTTGGTGAACTCAGGCGAAAGGGTCGCCTGCTGGATGGCGCACTTGGTGGGGAGCCCATCAGCACCCACCATGATCCGGAAACGGACGATGGCACTGGCACCGATGGCGAGAGGCCCCTTCGGGTAATCGTTAGGCGTCAGCCACTTTGTCGGACTGGTTGTCGGCACCGGGCGCTTGGAGAGCGCTTCCTGCTGCGCCGGATCGAGCCCCCAGGTCTTGACCAGGTCAGCAATGCAGGTGCGCATCGCGGCAAGCGGCGATGCCAACGAACCCGTATGTAGCTTGAGCCGCCGCGCACTCGCGTCAATGTGCAACTCGGTTACTGCGGCTTCCTGCTCCTTTGTTGTCACGAACAGCTCGTCCGAAGCGCCCTTGACCAGAGGCCGATTGAGCAGATCGCGCCCACCGATCATGAGGATCGTGGTTTTGTCCGGGCCCACCGTTCCGGTGATCGCATCTCTGGATTGGCCCGCAGGCAGGCCCGGGCCAAACGTGGCGATCAGGGGAACATGATTGCTATCGAACCTGCCGAGCCGCTTTCCGATCAGTGAGAGATCCAGGATGCCCGCAGGCATGAACTGGTCCATCACCAGTATGACTTTGTCATCGTTCGTGCCGAATGCCCGCGCCAGCCGGCAGGAATCCTCAGAGTAGCTAAGCACCCATTTGTCGATCGGCTCGAGCACCGGTTCTGCCGCCCGCGCTGCTTGTGGCAGCAGCACCTGACCCATCAGCAATGCTGCGCAGTATCGCCTGAATATCCCCATGCAAGAAACGTATCGACGAGCAGCAAAACATCCAAACAGAAAAGGCTCCACCGCGGTGGAGCCTTTCCCGGGTTTGCCGTCCTGAAGCGAAGCTCAGAGCTTGCCGGTCAGTTCCGGCACGAGCGTAAACAGATCGCCGACGAGGCCGATATCCGCGACCTGGAAGATCGGGGCGTCCTCGTCCTTGTTGATGGCGATGATGGTCTTCGAATCCTTCATCCCCGCAAGGTGCTGGATCGCGCCCGAGATGCCGACCGCGATGTAGACTTCCGGCGCCACGATCTTGCCGGTCTGGCCGACCTGGTAATCGTTGGGCACATAGCCCGCGTCGACCGCCGCGCGGCTGGCGCCGACGCCCGCGCCGAGCTTGTCAGCGAGCGGGATGATCACGCTCTGGAAGGTGTCCGCGTCCTTCAGTGCCCGGCCGCCCGAGACGATGATCTTGGCCGAAGTCAGTTCCGGACGCTCGCTCTTGGCGATTTCCGAACCGATGAAGCTCGAAGTGCCGGCATCGCCCGCCGCAGCCACAGCTTCCACCGCCGCCGAACCGCCGGTGGCTTCCGCCTTGGCAAAGGCCGTGCCGCGTACGGTGACGACCAGCTTGGCATCGGTCGATTCGACCGTCGCGATCGCGTTGCCGGCGTAGATCGGGCGGGTGAAGGTCTTGGGGCCTTCGACCGAGAGGATGTCCGAAACCTGCATCACATCGAGCAGCGCGGCGACGCGCGGCGCGATGTTCTTGCCGGTGGTCGTGGCGGGCGCGACGAACACGTCGTAGTCCGCCATCAGCCCGGCAACGAGCGGCGCGACGTTTTCGGCGAGCGCATTGGCATAAGCCGCGTCATCAGCCTTGAGCACCTTGCTCACGCCGGCGATCTGCGCAGCGGCGGCTGCGGCGGCATCACAGCCCGAGCCCGCAACCAGCGCCGTCACTTCACCGATCTGCGCGGCAGCGGTGACGACGGCGAGCGTCGCGTCCTTGACCGAAGCGTTGTCGTGTTCGACCCAAACGAGTGTCTTGGACATCAGGCGACTCCCATTTCCTTGAGCTTGGCAACCAGCGCATCGACGTCAGGCACCTTGATGCCCGCGCTGCGCACCGGCGGTTCGGTGACCTTGAGCGTCTTGAGACGCGGCGCGGTGTCGACGCCATAATCTTCCGGCGTCTTGCTCGCGAGCGGCTTGGACTTCGCCTTCATGATGTTGGGCAGCGAGGCGTAGCGCGGCTCATTGAGGCGCAAGTCGGTGGTGACGATCGCGGGCAGCGCCAGCTTCACCGTCTCCAGACCGCCGTCGATCTCGCGCTTCACGACGACGCTGTCGCCCTCGACCGCGATCTCGTTGGCGAAAGTGCCCTGTGGACGGCCGAGCAGCGCGGCGACCATCTGGCCGACCTGGTTCGCGTCGTCGTCGATCGCCTGCTTGCCGGTGATGATCAGGCCCGGCTGCTCCTCATCGGCAATCGCCTTGATGATCTTGGCAACGGCGAGCGGCTCGACTTCGGTCTCGCTCACAACGAGGATCGCGCGATCCGCGCCCATGGCGAGCGCGGTGCGCAGCGTTTCCTGCGCCTTGGCCGGCCCAACCGAAACCGCCACGATCTCGGTAACCACGCCCTTTTCCTTGAGACGGATGGCTTCCTCGACCGCGATCTCGTCGAACGGGTTCATGCTCATCTTGACGTTGGCGAGGTCAACCCCCGTGCCATCCGCCTTCACGCGCGGCTTCACGTTGTAGTCGATCACCCGCTTCACGCAGACCAGGGCTTTCATCGTGTCAGGCCTTTCTCAAACTTGTGGCGCGCGCATAAGTGGCGCTTACGTAAACGTCAACCTAGCCTCGGGTGCCCATGCAGGAAACTCAGCGTAGGTATCAGCCAGGCTTCTACTCCATTTCGAGGATGATCGCATCCACTGCAAGGCTTTCCCCCTGCGCCGCGTTCACCGCTTTTACCCGGCCCGATTTCTCGGCGCGCAGGATGTTCTCCATCTTCATCGCCTCGACCACCGCGAGCGGCTGCCCCGCCTCGACGCTATCGCCAACACCCACATGCAGCGCCACGAGCAGCCCGGGCATCGGGCAAACGAGGTACTTCGACATGTCGGGCGCGACCTTGGCGATCATGTGGCTGGTCAGCGGCGCGATCCGTGCCGGGAGCACGCGCACATCGTGGCTGCACCCGCGCGTCGTCAGCCTGAACCCGGCCGCACGCGCGGCGACCTTTACCGTCAGCGGCTTGCCGCCAACTTCGGCGGCCACCACCCTGTCCCCCGGCGTGTATTCGAGCGCAAGGTCGATCTCGGCACCATCGACAGTGATCGCTTCCTCGTCGACGGTCACGGCATAGTCGGTCTCGCCGATCCGCACCGCCCATTCGGACGGCGGATCGAGCGTATCGCCGAGCTGACCATCCACCTGCCGTGCCCGGTCCGCCCGCGCCGTCGCCAGGAAGCCCGCCAGTGCGGCGAGCGATCGCAGCGTTTCGTCCGATGTCGCCGCGCCGTGGAAGCCGTCGGGATATTCCTCGGCGATGAACCCGGTGGTCAGCTCGCCCGAACGGAAGCGCGGGTGCTGCATGATCGCCGAAACGAAATCGATGTTGTGGCCCAGCCCCTCGATCTCGAACGCGTCGAGCGCCTCGATCTGCCGGTCCGCCGCCTCGTCGCGTGTCTCGCCCCAGGTCACCAGCTTGGCGATCATCGGATCGTAGAACATCGAGACTTCGCCGCCTTCGTAGACGCCGTCGTCCACGCGGACGCCGTCCACGCCGCGCCGACCATTGGCCGCGCCGTCGTCGGTCCAGCCTTCCACCGGCGGATCGTAGCGCACCAGCCGCCCGGTCGAGGGCAGGAACCCGCGATAGGGGTCTTCGGCATAGACGCGGTTTTCAATGGCCCAGCCGTCGATGCCGATGTCGTCCTGCGTGAACGCCAGCTTCTCGCCCGCCGCCACGCGAATCATCTGCTCGACGAGGTCGATGCCCGTGATCGCCTCGGTAACCGGGTGCTCCACCTGCAGGCGGGTGTTCATTTCGAGGAAGTAGAAGCTCTCGCCGCTCGGGTCCGCGCCCGAAACGATCAGCTCGACCGTGCCCGCCGAATAGTATCCCACCGCGCGGCTGAGCGCGACGCACTGCTCGCCCATCGCCTTGCGCATCTTCGGCGTCACGAACGGGGAGGGCGCTTCCTCGACCACCTTCTGGTGCCGACGCTGGATCGAGCATTCGCGTTCGTTGAGATAGAGAATGTTGCCATGCTGATCGCCGAGGATCTGGATCTCGATGTGGCGCGGGTTCAGAATGAACTTCTCGATGAACACGCGGTCATCGCCGAACGAGTTCAGCCCCTCGCGCTTGGTCGCCTCGAAGCCCTCGCGCACGTCCTTTTCGGAGTACGCCAGCCGCATGCCCTTGCCGCCGCCGCCGGCCGAGGCCTTCATCATCACCGGATAGCCGATCTCGTCCGCAATGCGCACCGCATGCTCGGTATCCTCGATCTCGCCCACGAAGCCGGGAACGACATTGACGCCTGCCTTCAGAGCGAGCTTCTTGGACTCGATCTTGTCGCCCATCGCGGCAATCGCGTTCACCGGCGGGCCGACAAACGCGATGCCTTCCGCCGCCAGCGCTTCCGCAAAGCTCGTGCGCTCCGAAAGGAACCCATAGCCCGGATGGACCGCATCGGCCCCGGTCTGCTTGCACGCCGCGATGATCTTGTCGGCGATGAGGTAGCTCTGCGCAGCAGGCGAAGGCCCGATATGCACCGCTTCATCCGCCATTTTCACAAACGGCGCACGCGCATCGGCATCCGAATAGACCGCCACGGTCTGGATACCCATACGCCGCGCGGTCTTGATGACGCGGCAGGCAATTTCGCCACGGTTGGCGATGAGGATTTTCTTGAACATCAGAGATCTACACCTTCAACAACGAAGAGGCGCGAGGAACTTGCCCGCTGGCGGATCGCCGCAACGGGGGCGTATTCGGCGGACTGAACAAAGGCTTCGGCCTGCGCCTTGCTCGGAAATTCGACAATCACGATGCGGCCCGTTGGCGTCTCACCCTCGACGCCCGTGATCGCACCGCCGCGTGTTACATAGCGACCGCCGAACTGCGCGATGACCTCGGGGACCGCAGCGCGATAGGCGGCGAACACTTCGGGGTCGTGGACGTCGACTTCGGCGACGACATAGCCTTTGGGCGTGGTGGTCACGCGCTCACTCCGACGCCGCCAGTTCTTCGCCCGCAGGCGGCATATTGTGCCCCAACAGCCGCAGCACATCCGCCGCAGCCTCGACTACATTGGTGCCCGGGCCATAGATGCCCTGCACCCCGGCCTCGCGCAGGAAGTCGTAGTCCTGCGGCGGGATCACCCCGCCCGCGATCACCTTGATATCGCTGCGGCCCGCCTCGCGCAGATGGCGGATCAGTTCGGGGATCAGCGTCTTGTGGCCTGCCGCCAGAGAAGACGCGCCGACTGCATCGACCTCGTTCTCCAGCGCCAGCTTGGCTGCCTCCTCGGGCGTCTGAAACAGCGGGCTGCTGGTGATGTCGAAGCCCATGTCGCCGAAGGCAGAGGCGATCACGTTCGCGCCGCGGTCGTGGCCGTCCTGACCCATCTTGGAGACGAGCATGCGCGGCGCACGGCCCAAACGGCGACCAACCGCTTCGACGCCATCAACGACCTGCTGGTAGCGCGCGTCGCCTGCGTAATAGGCGCTGTAGACGCCCTTGACCGGGGTGGGGAACGTGCCGTGGCGGCCGAACACCAGCTCCATCGCGTCCGAAATCTCGCCGAGCGTCGCGCGCTGGCGTGCCGCTTCCACAGCGAGTTCGAGCAGGTTCCCGCCAGTCTTCGCGCCTTCAGTCAGCGCGTTCAGAGCCGCACGGCACTTTGTTTCATCGCGGTTCTCGCGCACCCATTTCAGCCGCGCGATCTGGCCTTCGCGCACCGCCACGTTGTCCACTTCGAGCGTGTCGAGCTGGTCTTCGCTGGCGAGGCGGTACTTGTTGACACCGACGATCACGTCATCGCCCTTGTCCACCCGCGCTTGCCGTCCGGCAGCGGCTTCCTCGATCATCGCCTTGGGCCAGCCCGCCGCCACTGCCTTGGCCATGCCGCCTTCGCTTTCCACGCGCTCGATGATCTCCCAAGCCTTGTCGACCAGCTCCTGCGTCAGCGCCTCGATGTAGTACGACCCGCCGAGCGGATCGACCACCTTGGTCATCCCGGTCTCTTCCTGGATCACGATCTGCGTGTTCCGCGCGATGCGCGCGGAAAAGTCGGTCGGCAGCGCGATCGCTTCATCGAGCGCATTGGTGTGGAGCGACTGCGTGCCGCCCAGCATCGCGGCCATCGCCTCGATCGTGGTACGGATCACGTTGTTGTAGGGGTCCTGCTCCTGCAG
>CAILIO010000235.1 GCA_903834285.1 uncultured Sphingomonadales bacterium
CATCGTCATTGCGAGGAGCGCAGCGACGAAGCAATCCAGAGCGGCAGTGCGTGCTGCTCTGGATTGCTTCGCTGCGCTCGCCATGACGAAAGGGGGTGTAGCGTGATGGAGGGCGTGGCCCCCCGCTTTACTTCCCCACCTCGAACACCATCAGCGCGTTGCCGGGTGAGTGGCTGTACATGCCGTAGCCCGAGTTCACGAAGACCTTGCCCTTCCACACCGCCGCGCCGGGGCCGCTCATCGAGCCGCCCTTGGCGGTCTGGCCGCCGATGGCGGGCATCGGCTGGGTCGTGTCGTACTGCCAGAGCACAGCGCCGGTATCGGCATCGTAAGCGCGCAGCATGCCATCGAGGTGGCCGCCGAAGATCACGCCGGGAATGGCAGTGACGGCGGCGGAGATACCCGGATCGCAGAACTTGCGGCCGCCGCAGTTGTCTTTCGCGCGGGCATGCCAGATCACGTTGCCAGTGGCCGCATCGAGCGCATGGAGGCCGGCGCCGCGGATGGCTGGATCATAGAGGCGGGCATCGCCGGTATCGGCCATGTCGTTGATCGGAACGAACACGCGGTTGCCTTCCGCCGCCATGCCGAAGTGGACGCCGCCCTGCGTGCCGCCGTGGCCGAGCCGGGTCATCCACTTGACCTTGCCGGTTTCGGGATCGAGCCCCCAGGCCTCACCGGATTTCTGCCCGATGACGAGCATCTTGGCGCCAACCCCGTTATTGGCTGTCCCGGTGTCTATCAGCAGCGGCGAAGCGGCGACGTCGTAGTCAGGCCCGCCTTCCTTGGGGCACGAGCCGAGGCCCATCATGCAGCCGACGTTCCAAGCATCGCCCAGTGTGAGCTGGGTGTGCCAGATGCGCGCGCCGGTCTTGGCGTCGACCGCGAACACCGCGTCAGAGCCGTCGTCGGCAGGGGTGGAATAGTTCTCGCCCGAGCCGAAGTAGACGCGGTTCGTGGCGGCGTCGTAGGTCGGACTGTTCCAGACCGGGGCGCCGGAGGGGCCGAGGATCGGGGTGCCGTCCACGGTCTTGCCCTGCGGCACGGGCTGGCCCGCGGTGTAGGCGCGCCACTTCTCGGCGCCGGTGGCGGGATCGACTGCAACGACCGAGCCGCGGAAGGTGCAGCAAGGATAGGCGGGATTGCCGGCCTGCACGACCTCCAGCGAGGAGACCGGCACATAGAGCAGCCCGCCGCCCAGGGTGGGCGTGCCGGTGATCGTGGCATCGGCGTGATCGCTCATCTTGCTGGCCCAGAGCTCCTTGCCGGTCATGGCATCGAGCGCGTGGACCTTGCCGAGAAGGTCGCCGAAGTAGAGCCGCTTGGTGTCAGCCTCCGCCACGATCCCGGTGCGCACTTCGGCGCTGAGGCGGGTCGTCCACTTGGTGCAACCCGTGTCCGGATCGAAGGCGTAGACGGTGCCGTCCTGGCTGCCGACGAAGAGCGTGCCCCAGCCGATCGTGGGCTGCGAGCGGATATGCGTCGCTGCCGGATAAGCGAAGGCCCACTTGAGTTTGAGCTTGGGCACATCGGCCTTGGCGAGGCCCGCGATCCCGGCGGGAATAAAGCGGCGGTTGTCATGCCCCCAGCCGATATCGGCCGGCACGTCGGTCATGTCGAACTTGGCCGCGGCGCCCTTGCAGCGCGGCGGCGGGGCCGGGCGCTGATAGGCGGCATAGGGCGTGCGCGTGAGGTATTCGGCGACCTGGATCTTTTCCGCCGGGGTGAGGCTGGCGGCCTGCTGGCGCATCACGCCGGTGGTCATCGCGTTGACGATGGCATCGGGGGCGAGCATCGCGAGGAAGCCGGGTGAAGGCGCCTTGGGCACGCCGCCGAGGTGGCACATCGCGCAATGCTGCTCGAACAGCGGGCGGCCTGGCGCGGTCGTCGGATCGATGCGCGGGCCGGCATGGGAATTCATGTCGTCGGAGGACTTGATGCGCTCGGTCGGCGCGGCGCTTAGCCCGGCGGAAAGGGCAAGTGCAGCGAGGCCGGTAAGGACCGCAAGACGACTTGCCGGGAAAAGGGCGGATTTGAACAACATGGCGTGAGACCCCAATCTCAATCGAGCGAGCGGTAGAACGAAAGCTTCATGTCTTCGGCGAGGCAGGCCAGGACGGGCGGGACCAGCCGGTCGTGAAAATCGATGTGCATGTGCGTTTCGAACGCGGCGTCATCCTTGAACGTGGCGACGCACTGGAACAGGTCCGGGTCTTCCTCGGACTGGAACAGCTCGTAGACCAGCGCGCCCGGTTCGTGCTCGAACACCAGCTTCTTGAGCTCGGTCTGGAGCGCGATCAGCTCGTCCCGCTTTTCCGGCTTGGTGCGCAGCTCGGCAATGAAACTCTTGGCGGCCATTGCCTTATCCTTGCACAGTTGGTTCGAGATCATAGAGCAGCTCGCGCGTGTAGGAGCCGTCCATGCACGCGATCATCCGCTCGATCAGCGGCTGGTTGTGGGGGTATGCCCCGTGCGCCTTGTCCGCGTCCTCATCGGTGAAGCGTTCGTAGACCGCGAACATGCCGGGTTCGGCAAGTCGGTAGAACTGATAGGCAAGCGTGCCCGGCTCGCCCGGCGCGAGCGCTTCCATCTCTTTGGCGAGCGCAGTGAATTCGGCTTCCTTGTCTGCAAGGATGCGGAAGCGGGAGAGAAAGGAAAAGGCCATCAGGGTCTCTTTCAGGGTCTTGGCGGGGTCTAGGCGCGGTGCGCCTCTTCGTAGGCGATCCAGTCCGGCAGCCGCTCGGGGTAGTCGGCGAGCTTCGGCTCGGCATAGGCGTGGTTGCGATCGGGCCGCGCGAGAATGCCGGGATAGGCCTCGACCGGCACGTAATAGAGGAAGCCGATCACCCGCTCGGCGAATTTCCAGCCGGCATCGGTCTTGCGGTAGCGATCATCGTAGCGGATGGCGGCAACCATCATCTTGCCGTGGCGCATCAATTCGGCATGGCCGGCAACGCGTCCGGTGGCATGGGCCTCGTCCACGAAATCGATCTGGATGTCGTGCATGACATGGTGGCCCGGCCCGAGCACGGCGAAGCGGCCATCGAACTGGGCCATGATCGCATCCGGGCCGGCCGCATGCATCACCCCGTCATGCGAACGCAGCACGGCATCATCGGCAAACAGCGCGCGCACCGCATCAGTGCGGCGATCATCGATGTCGAAGCTGTACCGCGCGACCAGCTGGCGGATCTGCGATTCGGCCTCGAGCCGCGCGATGCGCGCCTCAAGACCGGCGCCCTGGCTGGCCCCCTGATCAGGCATGAAGATGTGCTCTCTCTCTCTCCCGCGGACCGCTTGTTTGCAGGCCCTGCTTGGAACCATGATACCCGGCCTTGGCCTGAAAACAATCATGAATGTTTGGAAGGTTGCCGGGGGGCATGGGTTTGGCCCGGTGGTGCATCGCAGTGGGCAGATGCACGGCGGAGATGCGCCGTTTGCTGGCTTGGATACAGCGGTATATGCAGCGCGGGCAGTAGACGGCGCGGGCGTTACGGGGACCCTTCCGGCCTCTTTAAAAAAACATACATGTCTGCTTGCAAAATGCGCCCCGGGGGTTATCCTTGCTGCCACACCGCACTGAAATGCGGGGCATGAGGAGATGGGGATGGCACTGAGGGACCTTCGCTGGTCGGCGGCATTTGGCGCAATCGCTGCGGCGATGATCGCGACACCGGCATTTGCGAGCGATGAAGCGCAAGCGGCGAAGCCGCAGGCGAGCCAGGCACAGTCGGGCGCAGACGAACTGGCGAGCGATCGCCTCAACGAAATCGTTGTGACGGCGACGCGGCGCGATTCCAACCTGCAGCGCACGCCGGTTGCGGTTTCCGCAGTCGATTCCAACCTGATCCGCCAGTCGAGCCCGCGCGATATCGGCGATCTCGCCGCTTTCGTGCCGAACTTCTCGGCCAGCACGATCACCAACTTCAACGCTGCCTCGTTCGCGATGCGCGGCGTGGGTCAGACCTCGATCATCGTCTATTTCGAGCCGCCGGTTGCGGTGCTCGTCGACGACTTCGTGGTGCCTTCGGTGCAGACCCAGCTGCTCGACACCTTCGACATCGCGCAGGTTGAAGTGCTGCGCGGGCCGCAGGGCACGCTGTTCGGCAAGAACACCACCGGCGGCGCGGTCACGGTGAAGACCAAGCGCCCCGAACTCGGCGTGATCGGCGTGGAAGGTCGCGGCGAGCTTGGCTCGTTCGGCACCCGCAAGCTGCAGCTCTCGGCCAACGTTCCGATCTTCGACAACATGGCGCTGCGCGTTGTCGCCGGTGCCGAGAAGTCAGACGGCTATTATCACAACGGCGCCTGCTACGGCCCGGTGGTCAGCTTCGTGCCGAGCAATTTCTCGGGCGTTTCGGGCTGCCTCGATGGCCGGACGTCCGGCGGCAAGGACGTGGTCAACCTGCGCGGCAAGCTGCTGTGGGAGCCCACCAGCCGCCTGCACATCCTCGCCCAGTATGAATGGCTGCGCGACCGCTCGGAGACCGTGCCCTCGGTCAACGAGAACTATGTCTATACCGGCAAGACTCCGTTCCTGACCGATATCCTCAACACGATCCGCCAGAACCCGAACAGCAGCGACCCGCTCGACAATGCGGCGGTCTCGTTCCGTCAGGACGGGCTGATCAAGATGAAGAACGGCCAGCGGATTTCGGTGGACGGCTTCTATCTCAACGCCGACTACGATTTCGATTTCGGCAAGCTCACTTCGGTCACCGGCTGGCGCCGCCAGCTCTCGCGCATTCCGAACTCTTATGCCGGCGCCTCGCCGATCGGCAAGGACGGCACGCCGCTGTCGTTCTTCGATGCGACGCGTGACGACAACCGCAAGACGTTCCAGCAGGAACTGCGCTTTGCCACCAACACCGGCACGGCGTTCGATGCGGTGGTCGGCGGGTTCTACCAGCGCGAGACGGTAGACTTCTGCGTGGCGCAGATCCTCGGATTCCTCGATCTGACCTCGGGGCCGCTGCCCTTCGGCAACTGGAACGACACGCCCTACATCCTGTGCAACGCGCAGCGGTCCAACTCGAAGGCGGTCTTCGCCGAGGGCACCTACAAGATCACGCCCGAGCTCTCGCTCACCGGCGGCATGCGCTATACTTGGGAAAACAAGACCTGGTATGGCCGCAACCAGGCGTTCATTCCGCAGCTGGGCGGTGGTTTCGATCCCTCGATCAAGATCAACGAGGCGCTGGACGCCAGCGTGTTCAAGTTCCCGGCCAATGTGGTCACCGTGAACAACAAGTCGAACAAGCCGACCTGGCGCGTCACGCTCGGCTATCAGGCGACGCCGGATATCTACGCCTATGCGAACTACTCGCGCGGCTTCAAGAGCGGCGGGTTCAACGACCAGATCGGCGGCTTCGCGGCGTTCGCCAGCGATCTCAACGCCTTCCGCGAAGCGGCGCGCGCCACGCGTCCCGAAACGGCGGATTCGTTCGAAGTGGGCGTGAAGACCGAGCTCCTCGATCACCGCCTGCGCTTCAACCTCACCGGCTTCTACGTGAAGTACAAGGATCTGCAGAAGCAGCTCAACGTGCCGATCGTGGTGAACGGCAACCCGAACCAGGTCACGCTGTTCGTCAACGCGGCGAGTGCCACGGTGAAGGGTATTGAGGCCGAAGCCACCGCGCGCCTGTTCAAGGGCTTCACCCTGCGCGGCGTGCTGGGCTACCAGGACGGCAAGTACAACCAGTACTCGGCGCCCGGTGCCGGCTACAACCTCGCGGACGCGCCGCTGGACCGCGCGCCCAAGTGGCAGTGGACGCTCGACGGTGCCTATGAGGTCCCGCTTGGCACGAACTACAAGATCATCGCCAATGCTTCGGCGGCCTATACCGCGAAGAACCTCAACACCCAGTCGATTACCGATGCAGCGGGCAACACCTTCCTCAACGCACGTACGCTGGTGAACGCCTCGCTCACGATCTCGCAGATCGACGACAAGTACTACGTCAAGGCGATCGGCCGGAACCTGACCGACGAACGCTACCGGATCGCTTCGCAGAACGTGGCGGGCCTGTGGCTCAACTCGAACTTCGGCGCACCGCGCTACTACGGCGTCGAAGTCGGCGTGAAATTCCGCGGGCCCTGATCACGGGGATTGGCGGCAAGACAAGACGAAAAGCCTGCGGGCCGTCGTGTGGGGAAACCCGACGGCGGCCCGCAATCATGATCGGGAAACGACAATGAACGCCTTGGATCTCTGGGACATTCACACCGGCAAGCAGTTCCCTTTCGATGCGCGCGCGCCGCGGATCGACAATGGCACGGGCCGTTGCTCGCCGGATCGCTATGTTGATCCCGCCTACACAGCGGCGGAATGGGACAAGGTCTTCGCGAAAAGCTGGCTGCTGGCGGGTCCGGTCTCGGACATTCCCGAGCCCGGCGATTTCATGAAGTTCGATATCGGGCCGGAGAGCTTCATCGTGGTGCGCGATGATGATGGTTCGGTGCGCGCGCACTACAACGTGTGCCCGCACCGGGGCAGCCAGCTCGTCACCGGTGATCTCGGTTCGGTGGACCGCTTCACCTGCCCGTTCCACTCGTGGAAGTTCGCGCTGGATGGCACCTGCGTCGAGATCACTGATGCCGAGACCTTCCGGCCCGAAGTACTGTGCCACGGCACCGATCTTTCCTCGGTGCGCTGCGAAGTGGCGGCGGGCTTCCTGTTCGTTGCCATGGATGCGGACATCAAGCCGCTTGCCGAGTTCCTGGGGCCGATCCTGCCGCAGCTCGAACTCTACGAAATCGACCAGATGTATGTGGTGCAGCATCGCCGATCGGATTGGGGTTCGAACTGGAAGGGCGGGGTCGATGCCTTTGCCGAGATTTACCACCTCCACGCCGTTCACCCGCAGACGCAGTGCCTCATGGATGATCGCACGCAGATCGACCTGTGGCCAGGCGGGCTCAGCCGCCAGTTCGTGCCGTTTGCGCAGCCGAGCCCGCGCTTTCCCGATCAGGAAAGCGTCAATCCCGGCATCCAGATGATGCTGCGCGATGCCGGCATCGATCCCGAGACGTACGAAGGTTCTGCACGCGAGACCCGGTCGGCTGTGCAAGTGGCCAAGCGCAAGCGCTCGGACGAGCTGGGACTGCGCTACGAGCGCTTCAGCGACAGCCAACTGTCGGACTCGGTGGTTTATTCAGTGTTTCCGAACGTCCAGATCGGCTGCCATCCGGAAGCTGTGTTCCTCCACCGCTTCATTCCGCACCCCACTGATCCGAACCAGTTCACCTACGATACCTGCATCCTCTATCGCCATGTCGATGCGCCGGGTTATTCGGCGCCGGCGTGGATGGGGATGGGTGCGGAGGTCGACCTATCGGGCCGCACCCGGCCGGACGTGATCCACACCAAGCTGGGTGAACCGCCGTGCCTTGGCGAAGTGCTCGATCAGGACAGCGACTTGCTGCCGGTGGTACAGAAGGGCGCCCGTTCGCGGGGCTTCCGTGGGCCGCTGTGGAGCGAGCAGGAAGGCCGTCTGCGGCACTTCCATGCCGAACTGGATCGGATGATGGGGGCTTGAGGGCCACTCCACACTTCGTCATTGCGAGGAGCGTAGCGACGAAGCAATCCAGAGCGGTCGTGCACTGACGCTCTGGATTGCTTCACTTCGCTCGCAATGACGAGAGTTTAGGTTAGTACGTGGTGGCGCCTAACCCTCAGAACGGCCGGATCGTGAGCCCGTTGTCGATCACCAGTTCGGCGCCGGTGATGTAGCGGCTCTCGTCGCTCGCAAGGAACACGATCAGCGCGGCGACGTCCTTCGGGTGGCCGGGCGAGCCGTGCGGCAGGACGCCTTCGGGGATGTCCTTGGCCTCGCCGGGGCGGCCTTCGGCCTGCTGGACCATCGGCGTCTCGATCGCGCCGGGGTGGACCGAGTTGCAGCGGATCTTGTAGCCCTTGACCTGCGCCATGACCGCCACCGACTTGGTCATCGAGCGGACCGCGCCCTTGGCCGCGGAATAGGCGAAGAAGATCGGATAGCCGAGCAGAGCGCCAACCGAAGACATGTTGATGATCGAGCCGCCGCCGCTCTTGTTCATCAAGGGAATCGCGTGCTTCATGCCGAGGTACACGCCATCGATCATGATCGAATTGACCCAGCGGAACTTGTCCAGGCTGGTGTCTTCCACGTCGGCATTGAGCACGACGCCCGCGTTGTTGACGAGGACATGCAGGCCGCCGAACTTTTCCTCAATCGCGGCATAAGTCGCGATCCACTGCGCTTCGTCGGCGACATCGAGTGCCAGCGCCATGGCATTGGCGCCGATCTTGTCCGCCACGGCCTGCGCGGCAGCAAGGTACACGTCGGTGACGACGACCTTGGCACCTTCGGCGGCGAGCGCTTCGCAGTCCGCCGCGCCCAGTCCCGATCCGCCGCCGGTGACCAGTGCCACCTTGCCTTCAAGCCGGCCCATACTCGCTCTCCTGTTTTTGCCAGCGCGGTTCAGGCCGCGCCGTCGTCCGAAAAATAATCCGGCATGCCGGCCGGCCAGACGACGCCCCACTGCGCCTGTCCGCCGTCGATGATCATCAGGTCGCCATTGATGAAGCGCCCGGCTGGGCTGGCGAGATAGGCGATGGCCTCTGCCACGTCCCATGCATTGCCGCGTGTTTTCATCGGGTTGGCATTGTGGAAGCGGGCCAGCGCTTCTTCCGGATACATACGGAAGCCCTCGGTCTCGATCACGCCGGGGCCGATGCAGTTGACCCGGATGTCGTGCGGTGCCCACTCGGTGGCGACCGTCTTCGAGAGGTAGATCACACCCGCGCGCGCGGCGCAGGTGTGCGCGGCTTGCGGCATGCCGCGTTCGACATTGGCCACGATGTTGATGACATGGCCGGGCTTGCCATCAGTGCGCCAGCGCTTGGCGGCTTCCTGCATCATCCACCAGGTGCCGTTGAGATTGGTGTCGATCACCGCGAGCCAGCCCTTGCGGCTGAAATCGATCGCGTCCTGCGGGAACTGGCCGCCGGCGTTGTTGACCAAGGTGTCGAGCCCGCCGAAGTGATCATGGACCGCGCCGATCAGCCCTTCGACCGCATCGGGATCGCGGATATTGGCCGCAACGCACAGGATCTCGCGGCCGGTGGCCTCGCGGATCAGGTCGGCAGTGCCATCGAGCTTTTCACGCGTACGGCCGCAGATCGCGACATTGGCGCCAAGCTTGGCGGCGAGGAACGCGGCGGCCTTGCCCATGCCGCTGCCTGCGCCCGAAATGAGGATGGTGTGTCCGGCGAGCAGGTCGTCGCGGAAAATGGTCTGCTGCGTCCGCAGCGCTTCCTCGTCAAGCCCGCGCTTGGGACGACCGGGATCGCCGGGTTCGGGACGGAAGATGCGCGGGGCGTGCATATCAGGCGCGTTCAACTGTTCATCCCCCAATCGGTCGTTCCCGCATAGCTAGAACACCCGCACAGAAAAAACAAACAGGTTTGATTTTGAATTGACCTCTCAGGCTTCATTTTCGCAAGGCGCGCCGGGACTTGGCGGCGCTCCGGATGCTCGCACAAAACCGCGCTTGATCAGCCCTGCGAGGCCGGTGCGAGCGCGCTGATCTGTGCTTCGAGATGGCGGAGCATTGGTTCGACCTGCACCAGCTCCATCCCGCCCGTCTGGAGCGAAATGGCCATGCCTTCGAGGACGGTTTGAGAGAGTGTCATCGCGAGCGCAAAGTTGGGCGAACCGAGCCATTCGGGGAAGAGCTGCTCCGCCTGCGCGTTGAACTTCTCGCGGAATTCGTCCTGCAAGGGCGAGAGGATCGAGGCGAGATCCGCATCGGTGCGTGCGGCGACGGCGAGCTCGTGAAACGCGATGAACGCAGGCTTCTGGAGCTGGCGCCAGTAGGTCTCGACCAGATCGGTGACTTCGTGCTCGGGCCGGTCGGCCGCACGGCGGAAGGCGCGCAGGCGCTTTTCGTGAAGTTCGGTGATAGCCGCCTTGATCAGCGCCGAACCGTTTTCGAAGTGATGGACCATGGCGCCCCGCGAAAGGCCGGCTTCCTCGGCCACCTTGGGTGTGGTCGTGTTGGCATAGCCGTGCTTGACGAGGCAGCGCACCGTCGCGTCGATCAGGCGGGCGCGGGTCTGTGCCGCCTTGGCCGCCTGCAGGGTGCGCGTACGATCGGCCGCCGGGCGGGTGGGCCTAGGAGCGGGGCGCGCTGCCCGCGTGCGTGAAAGAGCCATGTGTTTTACGTGCCTGAACCGCTGCGCACCGGTGCCGGTACGCCATGAAACCATCCTTAATGCGTTTTCACGCCTCGTAAAACTGCTGCCTTGACCGGCTCGGGGACAAGTCCCCGCACGCGGATCGCGGCGACCGGCTTCGGGCGGCATGAAGCGCATCGAATCAACGGCGCGGCACTTGCGCGCCGCGCTTGTGCAAGGGGTAACGCATCACACGGAAAAAGACAGATATGATTGTCTTTTTCAGCATGCTGTGTATCTCCGGCACAAGACCGACAAGAGGCCCAAGGGGCCGGGGGATGCATGACCGACCAGCTGTCACACGCCGCTGCACCTGTGCTCACCATGGGCGGCATGATCCGCGCTTCGGCGCAGAACTTTGGTCCCCGCGAGGCGCTCGTCTTCCCTGATCGGCGGATCACTTACGCCGATCTCGATAGTTCCGCGAGGGCCTGGGCCGCGGCGATGATCGCGCTGGGCGTGCAGCCCGGCCAGCATGTCGGCCTCTTCATGCCGACCTGCCCGCAGTTCATCGAGGCGTTCTACGGCATTGCGATGGCGGGCGCGGTCGCGGTGCCGATCAATGCGCGCTACCAGTCGCATGAGCTGGCCTATTTGGTGCGCGATGCCGATCTGGTCGTGCTGGTGACGGCGGGACAGGTGGCCGAGGGTCTCGACTACCGCGACCGGGTGCGCGCCGCGCTGCCGTCGCTCATGGGGGCGGACCCGGCACGCGGCCTGAGCCTTGACGAAGCGCCGATGCTCCACACGATCATCTCGCTCGATCCCGAAGGCGCGGACGCGATGTTGGCGGTGGACGAGACGCTGGCACTCGGCGAGGGCACCGAGCCCGAGTTGATCGAGCGGCGGATCGAAGATGTCGATGCTGAAGACATCGCGATGATCCTCTATACCAGCGGGACGACCGCGAACCCCAAGGGGGCGCTGATCTCGCATCGCGCGCAAGTGGGCAACAGCCGCAATCTCGGCAAGCGCTACCTCTGCACGGCTGAGGACAAAGTCTGGTCGCCGCTGCCGATCTTCCACATCGCCGGCATCCTGCCGATGACGATGATTCTCGATCTCGGCGGGGTCTACATGACCGTCCCGCATTTCGAGGCGGGGCAGGCGCTCGCCATGCTCGGCGCGGAAGGCGCGACGATTGCCTATCCCAGCTTCGTCACGATCATGCAGGACCTGATCAATCACCCCACGTTCAAGACGACCGACCTTTCGAAGCTGCGCGTGATGAATTCGAATTTCGCGGTGCAGCCGGCGTGGATCAAGGATGCCGTCGTGGCGGCCATGCCGCACACGATCCAGGTGGGGACGTATGGTCTGACCGAGGCGGCGGGGACGGTTTCGACGAGCCGGCTCGACGACAGCTTCGAGGTGCGCACAGGGCGCTGCGGCTTCCCGCTCGAGGACTGGGACATGCGCATCGTCGATCCCGAAACCGGGCACGACTGCGGCATGGACGAGCGCGGTGAGATCGTGCTGCGCGGGCCGCATATGCTCAATGGCTATTACAATGCACCCGAAAAGTCCGCTGAGGCGCTGCGTGACGGCTGGTTCTACACCGGCGATGTCGGCTCGGTCGATGCGGGTGGCAACGTGATGTTCCATGGCCGCACCAAGGACATGCTCAAGGTGGGCGGCGAGAACGTTGCGGCCGCCGAGATCGAAGCCATGCTGCAGTCGCACCCAGCGGTGAAGCTGGCGCAAGTCGTCGGCATTCCGGACGACCGCTATGTCGAGGTGGCGGCGGCCTTCGTCGAACTCGCAGAGGGTTCGCAGGCCAGCGAGGCCGAGCTCATCGCGCATTGCAAAGGCAAGCTGGCAGGCTTCAAGATCCCGCGCCACGTGCGCATGGTCAGGGAGTGGCCGATGTCGACTTCGAAGATCCAGAAGTTCAAGCTGCGCGGCGAATTGATCGAGGAACTGGGGCTGGGGTGAGTCTCACGCTCGTGTTGTCAGTCTAAGCTTCGTCATTGCGAGCGTAGCGAAGCAATCCAGAGCGGATGTGCGCGAGGCTCTGGATTGCTTCGTCGCTGCGCTCCTCGCAATGACGAGGTGTGGGTTGGCTTAAGCGGTCAAACCGTCTCCGCATTCCCGAAAATCACCGACGCCTGCGCCGAAAGCGTTCCGCCGTTGCCATGGGCGAGGGCCGTCTTGGCGCCGGCGATCTGGTTTGCCGCTGTCCCGCGCATCTGGCGTACTGCCTCGACCATGGCGAACATCCCGTACATACCCGGGTGGCAGCACGAGAGGCCGCCGCCGTTGGTATTGACCGGGAGCGAGCCGCCCGGCGAAATCGCACCGCTCGCCACGAACGGGCCGCCTTCGCCCTTGGGACAGAAGCCGAGGTCTTCGAGGAACAGGATCGTGTTGATGGTGAAGGCATCGTAGAGCTGGACCGTGTCGATCTGGCCTAGCGTGAGCCCCGCCATCGCCATCGCGCGCGGGCCGGATTCGGCGGCGGCGGTGACCGTGATGTCGTCCGCCTGCGTGACCGAATTGTACCAGGTCGCCGCCGCGGCGCCCAGCACGGGGACAAGCGGTTGGGGCCCGTCTTTGGCGCGGTCGGTGCGGGTGAGGACGAGCGCAGCAGCGCCGTCGGTCACGAGGCAGCAATCGCGCGCGCGGATCGGGCTGCTGATGAGGCGCGAGGCGATCACGTCCTCCACCGTCAGCGGGCCCTTGGCGAAAGCTTCGGGATTGGTGTTGGCCCAGAGCCGTGCGGCAACCGCGACGCTCGCCAGTTCCTCACGCGAGGTGCCATACTGGTGCATGTGGCGCGCGGCCGCGAGCGCGTAGAACGAAAGCGGGTACATCGGATTGTAGGGCGCGTCCCACCGGTCGGGCCGCGCCGGAGTGGAAAGCTTGCCGCCGCTCGAACGCTGGTTCGCGCCATAGGCGATCACGGCGCAATCGAGATAGCCCGCGTCGAGCATCATGCACGCCGTCACGAGGTGGCTCATGAACGAGGCCCCGCCGGCGCGGTTGTTGTCGGTGAAGCGCGGGTGGAGGCCGAGATATTGCGCGAGGCTGAGGCCGGCAAAGAGATCATCGGGCAGCGCGATAAACAGGCCATCGACTTCCGGCAGCCCGATCTGGGCATCAGCGAGCGCGAGCTGAACGGCCTTGCCCGCCATCTCGATCGTCGAATGGCCGGGCATTTCGCCAACACCGAACGTGGAAGCGCCTGCGACCGAAACGCGGCCGCGCGGGAATACATCACCCATGGGCCTGCTCCACTGGATCAAACACTATCTTGGGGGTCTCGCCGCCGACGATGCGCGCCTTGACCGCCATGCCGATGTGCAGCGTTTCGGGGGTCACGCCTTCCACGCAGCCCATCATCCGCGCGCCTTCGGCAAGATCGACGAGCACGACGTTGTAGGGCGGCTCGGGCGGCTTGCGCTGGATCCAGGTCGCGGAATAGACGGTGCCGAGGCCTGATGCCTCGAACCATTCGAGCTCTGCACCGGTGCCCGGTGCAAAGGCGCGCGGCGGGAACACCGTGGTGCCGCCGCCGTCCGTCGGGCGCTGGAGGAGAAAGCGGCTCTCGGCAAGGGCGGCATCCCATTCGGCTCCCGGACCGCTCATGGCAGCACCGCGCCGCTGGCGACCATGGCCGCGATTTCGTCCTCGCCGAAGCCGGCCTCAGCCAGCACCGCGGCGTTGTCTGCGCCGAGGCTCGGACCGGGATCGCCGATCGCGCCGGGGGTGCCGGAAAAGTTCGTGGGAATGCCGGGATAGCGCAAGGTGCCAAGCTCCGTTTCCGCGCTGTGCCAGAAGCCTGTCTCGACCAGATGCTGATCGTGGAGCAGGTCCTGCAGCGAGGCGATGGGGGTTGCGGGGATTTCGGCGCGTCGGAACAAGTCCATCCACGCTTCGGTGGTGCGGGTTACCATGACCTTTTCGACTTCTGCGAGCACCGCCGAGATATTCTGGCTGCGGCTGCGCATCGAGGCGAACATCGGATCGTTCGACCATGCCGGATTGCCGAGTTCGCGGAAGAAGGCCTGCCACTGTTTGTCGTTGTAGATCATCACGCCGACATGGCCGTCCGCCGTCTTGTAGGGGCGGCGCGAGGGCGAAGTGGCGCGGGGGTATTCGGGCGGCCCCAGTGGCGGATCGAACAATGAGCCGCAGATATGCTCGGTGGCCGCGAACGAAACCAGCGTCTCGAACATCGGTACTTCGATTTCCTGGCCTTCGCCCGTCTTCTCGCGCGCATAGAGCGCAGCAATCACGGCATAGGCGCCGGTAAGGCCGGCGACCTTGTCGGCAATGACGGTGGCGCTGTAGGTCGGCTCGCCGCCCGAAAGCTTGGCTTGCAGATCGACGATGCCCGAGGCGGCCTGCACGATATCGTCGTAGGCCGGGTAGTCGCGGTAGGGGCCGGTGCGGCCATAACCATAGAGATTGGCGTAGATGATCCGCGGATTGGCGGCCTTCAGCGCAGCATAGTCCAGCCCCAGCCGGGCTATGGCCTGCGCGCGCATCGAATGAATGAAGACGTCCGCGTCCTTCGCCAGCCGCAGCACGGCGTCGCGCGCGGAAGGCTGCTTGAGATCGAGCGCGAGGCTGCGCTTGCCGCGATTGACGTTGAGGAACATCGCCCCGCGTGTCGGGTCCGGCCCGGGCGGGATGAAGCGCGTGGTATCGCCCGAGGGGCCTTCGATCTTGATCACGTCCGCGCCAAGATCGGCGAAGATCTGCGTGGCATAGGGGCCCATCAGCACGGCTGTCAGATCGAGCACGCGCACGCCTGCGAGCGGGCCCTTGCCGCGCCCGCTCATGCCCCAGATCCGGTGCTGGTTCCGGCGGCGATTGTTAGGCCCGTGTGCCTCATGATTCTCCCTTTTCCAGCCTTGGTTCGGCGGCGATTTAGTCCGCTATGAAGGACCACAAAAAAGCATTCAAGCATGTTTTTTTCTTGGCGGCTTGCGGCCCTCCTCATAGAGTGCGCGGCGGTAAGAGGAGCGGGCCTTTAGAGCCATGCGCCGGGCGCGCGATGGTAGCCACGCTGCAGGAAAGGACAAGGCATGGATCTGGGACTTCAGGGCAAGAAGGCGATCGTCGTCGGCGGCGCGCGCGGCATCGGCTATGCGGTTGCCGAGATTCTGGCCCGCGAAGGCGCCGACACTGCGATCAGCGCGCGCGGCGAGGACAGCGTGAAGGAC
Organism: uncultured Sphingomonadales bacterium; assembly: GCA_903834285.1. GTDB lineage: Bacteria > Pseudomonadota > Alphaproteobacteria > Sphingomonadales > Sphingomonadaceae > Novosphingobium. The sequence goes on from CAILIO010000235.1 coordinate 15,391, forward strand.
GCGGTCGCTGCGCTCTCGCGCTATGGCACCAAGGTCGTCGGCAAGCCCGTCAACGTGAAGCGCGCGGATGAGTACAAGGCGTGGTTCGAATGGGCGATCGAGGCGCTCGAAGGCGTCGATGTGCTGGTGCCCCTGAGCTCGGCGGGCGGCGGCATGGGCAGCGAGAAGTACTGGCACAACGCATTCGAGACCGACGTGATGGGCCCGGTTCGTGCGATCGAGGCGGTGATCCCGGCAATGGCGGCGCAGAAGCGCGGCTCGATCGTGCTGGTGGCGACGACGAGCGCGCTGGAGGCGATGGGCGGCCCGCAGGCGTACAACGCGATGAAGGCCTCGCTGATCACCTATGGCAAGCAGCTCGCGCTGGCGCACGGCAAGGACGGCATCCGCGTCAATGTCGTCTCACCCGGGCCGATCGAGTTCGAGGGCGGCAACTGGGACATGATCAAGGGCACGATGGAGAAGTTCTACCAGTCGCAGCTGCGCCAGCAGCCGATGGGGCGGCTGGGGAAGCCCGAGGAAGTGGCGCGCGCGATCGTGTTCCTCGCGAGCGAGGCGGCCAGCTGGTGCAGCGGCTCGCACCTCGTGGTCGATGGCGCCTTCACCAACCGGACGCATTTCTGAAATGGACCAGCCCGTGACCCACAAGCCGGTGACATGGGACACGTCGAAGATGGACGTGAAGCGCGTCGTCGACGTGATCCGCGTGTCGCCCGAGGACAATCCCAGCCGCACGCCGGTCGAGAAGGCGCCCGATCCGGAGCTTGGGCACGAAGTGATCCCGGCGGCGCGGTACTACTCGACCGAGTTCATGAAGCTCGAATGGGAGCGGGTGTGGTCGAAGGTCTGGCTGCTCGGCGGACGGGCCGACGACATTCCGGGGCCAGGTGACTACATCTGCACCGAAATCGGCAAGGAAAGCGTGCTGATCGTGCGCCAGCATGATGGCTCGCTGCGCTGCTTTCCCAATGTGTGCCTCCATCGCGGCAACCGCTTGCGGCCGGAAGGGATCGGCAATGCGCAGGCGTTCCGCTGCATGTACCACCACTGGACCTACGGGCTCGATGGCAAGATCGAGCGGCTGCCGGATCGATGCACTTTCCCGCAGGGCGGGCCTCCAGGCATGACCTTGCCGAGCCTGCCGGTGGCGGAGTGGAACAGCTTCGTGTGGTTCTCGCTGAACCCGGAGGTCGAGCCATTCGATGACTACATCGCGCCGCTCAAGGAGCATCTCGAGCCCTATCGCCCCGAGCGGATGGCGTGGAAGCGCGATGTGACGGTGGAGTGGGATTGCAACTGGAAGGCCTCTGTCGACGCGTTCAATGAGACTTATCATGTGCAGGGCATTCACCCACAGCTCTTATGGTATCTCGATGACGTCAACGTGCAGATCGACTGCTACGAGCGGCACAACCGTTACCTGATACCGTTTGCCGCGATCAGCCCGCGTGTGGCGATGCCGAGCACGATCCCGCCGGCGATCGACGAGATCATGCGCCACGCAGGCATGGACCCGGCGGAGTATGAGGGTCGCGTCAGCGATATCCGGCGCGATGTGCAGCTGTTCAAGCGGGCCAACGGCAAGGCGCAGGGGAAGGACTATTCGGCGCTGAACGACGATCAGCTTACCGATGACTACCACTACATGATCTTCCCCAATGTGGCGCTCAACGTGCATGCGGACGACATCATGCTGTTCCGCCAGCGCCCGCACGCGAGCGATCCGAACAAGATGCTCTACGACGTCTGGGTATTCGAGCTGGTGCCGGAAGGCGAGCCCTGGCCGGAACGCGCCAAGCATCGCCGCTTCAAGCATGGCGATCGCAGCATCGGGCAAGTGCTCGATCAGGATGCCTACAACCTGCCGACGGTGCAGGCGGGGATGCAGAGCGAGAGCTTCCCGGGGCTGTGGATCGGCGAGCAGGAACTGCGGATCCGCCACTTCCACAAGGTGCTCGACGATTACATTTACGGGCCGGGCCAGAAGCAGGCGGGGGACCTGTGATGGCCACGAGCTTTGGTTTGCGGCTGCTGAGTCCCTCCCCGTTCGGGGAGGGGTTGGGGAGGGGTACGCTGCGCTCTCTCGGCAAGCGCCGAACCCCCTTCCTCAGCCCTTCCCCATCGGGGAAGGGAGCAAGGATTGTGGCAAAATGACGCAGCGCATCCTGCATGTGATCGGCTCTCCGCGCGGCAAACGATCGCGCTCGGTGAAGGTGGCGCAGCGGCTGCTTGCGCGGTTGGTGGAAGCGAGCCCGGGCGCGGTGGTCGAGACGCTTGACCTGTGCAGCGCAGACTTGCCAGCACTGACCGGGCCGGTGATCGAGGGGCGCTATGCGCTGATCGAGGGCCGCGAAGTGGCGGATGAAGTGCGCGCGACGTGGGACCGGATCGGCGCGGCGGTAGCGCATTTCCTCTCCTTCGACACGGTGGTGTTCAGCGTGCCGATGTGGAACTTCGGCATTCCCTGGCAGCTCAAGCAGTATATCGACACGATCACGCAGCCGGGCATGGCGTTTCGCGTTTCGGAAAACGGCGTCGAAGGGCTGGGCGCGGGCAAGCGGGCGATCCTGGTCGCCTCGGGTGCGCTCGATATCCGGCCCGGTGCCCCCGGCGCGGAGCTCGACCATCAGGTGCGCTTCATGCAGGCGTGGCTCGGCTTCATCGGGATTACCGACGTGCATGTCGTCCATCTGCGCCCGACATACGGCCCGCCCGAAGCCGTCGCAGCGGCGATGGACGCGGCTTATGCTTCAGCCGAAGCGCTGGTAGCCGACCTGTCGCGCGCACCCAGCGTGTAGACGAGGTTGGTGCTCTCGAAGGTCACGCATTCGGTGCCGTCCTCGAGCATCACGACATAGCGCGTGACGGCGGTGCCGCGTGGCTTGCCGCTGCGGGAGGGCTCGAGGCTGAGGATCTCGCTGGAGACGCGCAAGGTGTCACCCGCGCGGACCGCGCGCTTGAGGCGCAGGCGGTCCCAGCCCACGCCGCAGACGAAATCGATGTCGCCGTTGATCGCGTGGTCCATCTGCCGCCAGATCGCGAGGACGTGGATGCCGCTCGCCACCACCTCGCCGAAGACCGAGGCGCGCGCGGCTTCGGGATCGGTGTGGAACCACTGCGGATCATGCGCACGGGCGAACTCGACGATTTCCGCCTCGGTCACCGTGCGCAGGGGCGAGAGCCTGGTCTCGCCCACTGCCAGGTCTTCAAAGGTCCGCCATGGCGTGCCCAGCGGCGAAAGGCCATCGCTCATTCGCGGACGATGAACGGCGCGAGCACTGGTGTCACGCGCAAGTGCTCGGGCACATTCTCCGCGCCGATGCGGCGGTCGAGCTCTTCGTGCCAGTTGTAGATGCGGCGCTCCTGATAGTTGAGCGACATGCCCTTGAAACCGGGACCTTCGACCGATTCCTGGATCTGCGGGGCAAATTGCAGGTCCTCGTAGAGGATGCGCTCCCAGTTCTTGATGCGCATCTCCCACAGCGGGTGGGGATTGGCGGCATCGTGATCGGGCGCGAGCCAGGTCGAGACGACGCGGGTGCGCCTTGGGCCCATCGGCCAGAACTGCAGCAGCGGAATGCCGGTGGGGGCGGGCGGCATGATGAAATTGGGGTAGATCGAATAGCTGACGTTGTTCTTGGCCACGAACTCCGAAATCGTCGGGATCTCGGGCATGCCCTTGGTGCCGGGATCGATCCAGCCCTCGCGGCGGTTGGGCGTTGCCATGCGGCTGTGGCCATTGGGCCATAGCGTGACGATCATCGCGCGGTGATCGAGGAAGC
>CAILIO010000236.1 GCA_903834285.1 uncultured Sphingomonadales bacterium
CAGCAGGGATGAAACGGCCGGGCTCGACCAGGCCGCGATCGGGGTGGTTCCAGCGGATCAGCGCCTCGAACCCGCGCAGGCGTTCGCCTTCGCCGAGCGCGAAGATTGGCTGGTAATAGAGCGTGAACTGGTTCTCCCGGATCGCGTCGCGCAGCTCGTTTTCCAGCGTCATGCGGTTGCGCCGCTCGTTGCCCAGCGTCTCCGAGAAAGTCACTACGCCGCCGTGCCCGCCGGACTTGGCCTCGTACATCGCAAGGTCCGCGTCCTGCCGCAGCTGCTCGACCGTGGCGTAGCTCGTGCCGCTGTGCGCGATGCCGATAGAAAGGCCGACGTTGACGTATTCGCCCGCGACCTGGATCGGCGCTTTCAACGCATCGATCAGCGCGCCGGAGAGAGCCATCGCAATGCCGGGGTCGGGCAGTGCATCAAGCACGACGACGAATTCGTCGCCGCCCACCCGCGCGAGGGTCGCGCGCCAGCCGGGCGTGTCGCCGCGCCGCCGCCCGCTCATGCACCTGCTGATCACCTCGTTGAAGCGCCGGGCCGTCTCCACCAGCACGATATCGCCCGCGTGGTGGCCATACTTGTCGTTGATCGCCTTGAACCCGTCGAGATCGATCACCAGCACCGCCAGCCCCTCGCGGGTCTCGGGCAGGCGTTCGAACGCCGCGCGCGAGCGTTCATCGAGCAGCGTGCGGTTAGGCAAGCCCGTCATCGCATCGTGCAACGCATCGTGGAGCAGCGCGGCCCGCGCGCGCTCGCGCTCGATCACACGCGCCAGTTGGGTCGCCGCCTGTGTCACCGTGAGCAGGATCGCATCCTTGTCGATCATCGCGGTGCGCGCGAAGAATTCGAGCACGCAGACGATCTCGTCGCCGATGATCACCGGGAAGCCGCAGGCTGACCGGATTCCGCACGCCGCTGCCGCCACCCGGCGGCATGACTTGGCGGCCAGCTCGCCCTCATCGATCCAGTGCGGATGGACATCGCGCAGCACGCGGCCGGGCAACCCTTCGCCGCTTGTGAAAGTCCGCTCGCGGGTTGCTTCCACCAGCGGAAACAGCCGCGCCGGCTCAGCGGTATACCAGGCATCGCAGGAGACCGCCCTGCCGCCGCCTTCCACGCGGTAGGCCGTGCCGAAGGCCCATTTCATGTGCTCGCAGATCTCCTTGAGCACTTCGTCGATCGCCTCCCTGAAATCGTTCGAGCGATTGGCGCAATCGGTGATGCGCTGCAGCAGCGCGAGCCGCACCTGGCTCTCGTACAGCTCGCGCAGGCCCCGCTCGGCAATCGCCTCGGCCTGCAGCCGCCCTTCGCGCTCGCGCTGCACGAGGCGTTCCAGCCGATCGACCGCCGTGGCGACGTCGGCGACGAGGGGGATCGCGTCCTGCTTCATGTCCGCGGGCTCACGGCGCCCAGTCCAGTGCGATCCGGCAGACCGGATGCCCGTCGAGCATACACGAGAGATGCTCGATCTCGACGCGGTCGCCGTAGTGGTCCGCCGCGCCTTCAATGAACCCGTGCGCCAGCCGGCACATCCGTCGGGGCGACTGGTAGGCAAGGCCGGTGCGCCCGTCGTCCAGATCGTGGAAATGGAAATGCGGGCAACCCGCCCCGGCATAGAGCTTGCGCACTTCCGGGTGGATGATGTCGTTGATGCTTGCCACGAACGATTGCGTGCTCTTGTGCGGCGTGAAGAACATCTCGTAGCGCTCGTGGAGCAAGGGAATGGCGCTCCGCCCGAACCAGCGCAGCACTTCCCCAGCGCTCAGCCGCAGTGCGGTGGACGCCGCATCGACCAGCTGGATCACTTCGCTATCGGGATAGCTGCCGAGCGAGGTGTATGAGCCTTCCAGCCCCGCCATCTCGAGCAGGCTGTCCCATGCCAGCAGCCCGTGCTCGCGCACCACTGCATCCTCAAGCAGGTTGAATACGACGCCTTTCATCGCCTCGGGTACTTTCCGCGAGATTGATTGCTATGGGGCATTGCCATCAGCACCGTGCGAGGCGCGTGAAGCCGGCTATCGTGCCCACTCCCTATTGCGGAAGATCTGGCCGCTAACCATGTTCGGGGCGGGTTAACCCGTGCTGCCGATTGATCGATCCAGTCAATCAATATGCTCAGGATTGATCATTAGCGCCGCCCATCGACTCGCGCTAAGCCGCCCTCGCCATCAAGGCTCCCCATTCAAACGGACCATCCCGGTCCGCGATCACAAGGAAGCGACGCATGTCCCTGATCAACACCCCGATCAAGCCCTTCGCCAACACGGCCTACAAGGAAGGCAAGTTCGTCGACGTGACCGAGGCGGATATCGCCGGCAAGTGGGCGGTGTTCTTCTTCTACCCGGCCGATTTCACCTTCGTCTGCCCGACCGAACTCGAAGACCTGCAGGACAATTATGCCGAGCTGCAGGGCCTCGGCGTCGAAGTGTTCGGCGTCTCGACCGACACGCACTTCAGCCACAAGGCCTGGGCAGACAGCTCGCCGGCGATCGGCAAGATAACCTACTATCTCGTCGGTGACCAGAACCACACGCTGACCAACAACTTCGACAACCTGCGCCCCGGCGTCGGCCTCGCCGACCGCGGCACCTTTGTCGTCGATCCGGACGGCGTGATCCAGCTGATCGAGATCACCCCCGAGGGCGTGGGCCGCAACGCGACCGAGCTCGTCCGCAAGATCAAGGCCGCCAAGTACTGGCGTGAGCACCCCGGCCAGGTCTGCCCGGCCAAGTGGGAAGAAGGCGGCGAGACGCTGGCGCCTTCGATCGACCTCGTCGGCAAGATCTGATCTGCAACGAACTGACGACCCTTCGCGAGAGTGCCGGCATCCCCCCGCACGGCCTCTCGCAAACCGCCGGGCGGCGGCCAATCCCTCCCCGTTCGCTGCCGCCCGGCCTCGTTTTTTAGTCCACGACTTTCCCGCGCGCAGGTGATTGCCCCTGCGCGAACCGGCCCGCTTGCCCGCTGACCTTAAGGAACCCGGCCCATGCCGATGCTCGACACCGCCACGACCGCCCAGCTCAAGACCTATCTCGGCAATCTGCGCCGACCGATCGAGCTGGTCGCCAGCGTGGGTGAGGGCGCGAAAAGCGCCGACATGAAGAGCCTCGTCGAGGAAATCGCGGTCCTTTCCGACAAGGTCAGCGCACGGTTCGACGGCACAGACGCCCGCCGTCCCAGCTTTGCGATTGGCGCCGTGGGCGAGGCCGCACGCGTCACTTTCGCTGGCCTGCCGCTGGGGCACGAGTTCACCTCGCTGATCCTTGCGCTGCTCCATGTCGGTGACCATCCGCCCAAGGAAGAAGCCGATCTCCTCGACACCGTGCGCGGTCTTGAAGGCCCGCTGCACTTCGAGACGTTCTTCTCGCTGACCTGCCAGAACTGCCCCGATGTCGTGCAGGCGCTCAATATCATGGCTGCGCTCAATCCTGCCGTCACGCATGTCGCCATCGATGGCTCGCTGTTCCAGGACGAAGTCGAGCAGCGCAAGATCATGGCCGTGCCGCAGGTGTTCCTCAACGGCGAACTGTTCGGCCAAGGCCGGATGGACCTCGCGCAAATCGTCGCCAAGCTTGATACCGGTGCGGTGGCACGCGCGGCCGAGAAGATCGCTGCCAAGGAGCCGTTCGACGTGCTCGTCGTCGGTGGCGGCCCGGCTGGTGCGGCGGCAGCGATATACGCCGCGCGCAAGGGCATCCGCACCGGCGTCGTCACCGAACGTTTCGGCGGACAGGTGCTCGATACCATGGGCATCGAGAACTTCATCTCGGTCCAGCACACCGAAGGCCCGCGCCTTGTCGCCCAGCTTGAGCAGCACGTGAAGGATTACGATGTCGACGTGATGAACCTGCAGAAGGCGGTGGGTCTCAAGCCCGCCAATGGCGACGGCCTCGCCACCGTGGAGCTGGAAAGCGGCGCCAGCCTTCGCGCGAAAACCGTCATCCTCTCCACCGGTGCACGCTGGCGGCAGATCGGGGTGCCGGGCGAGGAGGAATATCGCAACAAGGGCGTCGCCTATTGTCCGCACTGCGATGGCCCGCTCTACAAGGGCAAGCGCACCGCGGTGATCGGCGGCGGTAATTCGGGCGTCGAGGCGGCGGTCGACTTGGCCGGCATCGTCGCCCACGTCACGCTGATCGAATACGACAACCAGCTGCGCGCCGACGCGGTGCTGCAGACCAAGCTGCGCAGCCTGCCCAATGTCACCGTGATCACCTCGGCGCTGACGACCGAGGTGACTGGCGACGGCGAGAAGGTCACCGGCCTTGTCTACCGCGACCGTCAGACCGAGGACGTCCACACGCTCGCGCTCGATGGCATCTTCGTCCAGATCGGTCTCGTGCCCAACACCGAATGGCTGCGCGGCGCACTCGCCATGACCAATTACGGTGAGATCGAGATCGACAACCATCTCGCGACGAGCCTCCCCGGCGTGTTCGCGGCGGGTGACGTCACCACGGTGCCTTTCAAGCAGATTGTGATCGCGATGGGCGAGGGGTCCAAGGCGGCCCTTTCGGCCTTCGACTATCTTATCCGCCATTGAGCCCTGAAGCCCCTCCTGCCCGCGCGCAGGAGGGGCAGCGACCTCGTGAGCGAAGTGAAGCAATCGAGAACGCCAAGCACCTGGGTCCGGCAACGATCACAGGCGTTTCACGCTGCACTGCGACAAAAGTTTGCGTCCGGCACCGGTGCGCCTTATGCATTCGCGTCAATTGATCTCAAGCGAGCAGGAAAGGCCCGCCCCCACCCATGGAGACGTCGAGCGAGACTCTGAGCCGGCAGGCCGTGACCCCCGGACTTGACCTCGATGGGCTAGACCAGGTTCTCGGCATCCATATCGGCACGCTCAATACGCTGCTGCTTTCGCGCCTTGAGCGCCAGCTGGAATCCTTCAAGGTGACGCCGAAGCAGGTCGCCATCCTCTGGCTGGTCAATGCCAATCCCGGCGTCAAGCAGTCCGATCTCTCGCGTTTCTTCAAGATCGAGCGGCCGACCGTGCACCAGTTCGTGCGCCAGCTTACGATGAACGGCCACCTTGTTTCCGAACCCTCGAAGCTCGATCGCCGGGCAGGGGGGCTGTGGATCACCGAGACGGGCGCCGCCACGCTCACCACCGCGCGCGAGATCATCTTTACCGACGAGGCCGGGCTGCTCAGTCCGCTGACGCCGGCGGAGCGCAGCCAGCTCTATCAGCTGGTGATCAAGGTCTATCTTTCGGCACCGAACCGGGCCTGAACCTTTTATCTGATGCTTTCATACGGACGAACAGCGCATTAAGCTCGGATACAGGCCGGCTACTTTACAGACTCAGCGGTCAGACAGGGGAGTTTCTCATGAAGTTTTCGAAGTCACGTCTTGGTTTTGCCATGCTCGGCGCAGCGACGCTCGCGGCCATCACGGCAGCAGGTGCGGCGCAGGCTGCCGGCCCGGCGGGTGATGCCGCCCGCGGCAAGACGGTCTTCGCCCGCTGCGCGGCCTGCCACGATCTCAACACCGGTGCGATCCGCATGGGCCCCAGCCTCAAGGGCGTCGTCGGTCGCAAGTCGGGTACGTTCGCCAACTTCAGCTACTCGGCCGGCATGAAGGGCAAGGGCGTGACCTGGGGGCCCGACACGCTCGACCAGTTCCTGACCGCGCCGATGAAGTACGTGGCCGGCACGCGGATGGCCTTCCCGGGCCTCAGCAATCCGCAGGACCGCGCTGACGTCATCGCTTACCTCAAGGTGGCCGCGAAGTAACACCGCACTGATAACGTTCACTTTTGGCCCCGCTCCGACCGCGTCGGAGCGGGGCCTGACGTTTGAAGGTACGGAAATTGCGCGATCTTCCCAAGATTTTGTCCACGGCGGCGATACGTATGCGCGGCAGGATCGGGTGGACTTTCGCTGCCCGCTTGGCACAAGCAGCGCCTTGAAGGTCGGCGAATAATCGGCCGCAAGGAGAGTTAGACCCATGGCCATGGCCCCGACCACCGCTGCCGATACCGCTGCTACAGGCAACGGCAATATCGATGCGCCCGAACTGCGCATCTTCGTCATGGCGCTGTTCTTCCTCTTCGGCGGCATCACCTCGCTCAACGATGTGATCATCCCCAAGCTGAAGGACCTCTTCACACTCAACTACACCCAGGCCATGCTGGTGCAGTTTTGCTTTTTCACCGCCTATGCGTTGATCGGCGTGCCGGGAGCCCTGCTGGTCAAGCGCATCGGCTATATGCGCGGTGCGGCCGTGGGGCTGCTCACGATGATGGCGGGCTGCCTGCTGTTCATCCCCGCCTCGCAGAGCGCGCTCTATGTGCTCTTTCTCTTCGCGCTGTTCATTCTCGCCAGCGGCGTCGTCCTTGTTCAGGTCGTTTCGAACCCGCTGATCTCGCTGCTCGGGCCGGCGAAGACCGCCAGCAGTCGGTTGACGTTTGC
>CAILIO010000237.1 GCA_903834285.1 uncultured Sphingomonadales bacterium
GAACCTCTTGAAGATCAATCGAACAAGCTGGAAACCGAACTTTCATCCGCAATGCGCCGAACGGCCTCGCCGATCAAGGGCGCAATGGTGAGGACGCGAATTCGGTCCGAGCCCTGGGTCGCCTCGGTCGGCAGGATCGTGTCAGTGATCACGAGTTCCTTGAGCGCCGAGTTGTTGACCCGCGCCACCGCGCCGCCCGAAAGCACGCCGTGGCTGATATAGGCGGCAACGCCCTTGGCGCCGCCATCGAGCAGCGCCTGCGCGGCGTTGCACAGCGTGCCGCCCGAATCGATGATATCGTCGATCAGGATGCACATCCTTCCGCGAACGTCGCCGATGATGTTCATCACTTCGCTCTGGCCGGGCCGGTCACGCCGCTTGTCGACGATGGCGAGCGGCGCGTTGTCAAGCCGCTTGGCCAGCGCACGGGCGCGCACCACGCCGCCGACATCGGGCGAGACAACCATGAGGTCCTGCCCGCCGTAGCGTGTCTGGATATCGGCGGCCATGACGGGCGCGGCGAAGAGGTTGTCGGTCGGGATATCGAAGAAGCCCTGGATCTGCCCCGCATGAAGATCGACCGCCAGAACGCGGTCCGCACCCGCCGTGGTGATCAGGTTTGCCACGAGCTTGGCCGAAATCGGCGTGCGCGGACCGGGCTTGCGGTCCTGCCGGGCATAGCCAAAGTAGGGGATGACCGCCGTGATCCGCTTGGCCGAGGCGCGGCGCAGCGCATCGATGCAGATTAGCAGTTCCATCAGATTGTCGTTCGCCGGGTAACCGGTCGACTGGACGATGAACACATCTTCGCCGCGCACGTTCTCGTGGATCTCGACGAAGACTTCCTCGTCGGCAAACCGGCGGACCGAGGCTTCGGTCAGCGGCAGTTCGAGATAGGCGGCAATGGCGCGGGCCAGTGGCAGGTTGCCGTTGCCGGACATGATCTTCATGGGCTTCCCCGAGTCCCTAAACTCTGGCTGATGCCTTGGCCCTTAGCCCAAGATGACAGCATTGCAACGTTCACCCCCGCGGTTTTGCACCAAGGGTTGCCCTTGAACTCGTCTGCCAATGCCGCATAGGGTCATGAGCATGGCCGATACACTCATCATAACGCTTGCTCAGCTCAATCAAAAAGTCGGCGATCTTGCCGCCAACGCGGCGGCGATGCTCGCTGTCAGGGAGCGGGCCGAGGGCAGCGACCTCATCGTCTATCCCGAGATGCAGTTGATCGGCTATCCGCCGGAGGACCTGATCCTGAAGCCCGCGCTGATCGAGCGCGCCGCTATCGCGATCGAGGCGCTGGCGGCGGCGACGGGAGACGGCGGACCGGCGATGCTGGTCGGCTCGGTTTTCGTGCGCGACGGGGCCTTGCACAACGGCGTGGCGCTGCTCGATCAGGGCAAAGTAGCGGCGGTGCGCTTCAAGGTGGAACTGCCCAACTATGGCACCTTCGACGAGAAGCGCTATTTCCTGCCCGGCCCGCTGCCCGAGCCGGTGCCGTTCAAGGGCATCATGCTGGGCCTGCCGATCTGCGAGGATATCTGGCAGCCCGAAGTCTGCCGCCATCTGGCAGCGCAGGGCGCGGATATCTTCCTGTGCATCAACGGCAGCCCTTACGAGATCGACAAGGACGAGCTGCGCATCGACGGCGTCGCCAAGCGCCGCGCGATCGATACCGGCATTCCGCTTGCTTATCTCAACCGCGTCGGCGGGCAGGATGAGGTCGTGTTCGACGGGGCGAGCTTCGTCGTCGGCCCGGAAGGCGCGCTTTGGGTGCAGATGCCGGACTGGGAAGAGGCTGTGGTCGACACCGTCTGGCACAAGGTACCTTCGGGTGCGGGACACCGCTGGCGCTGCCAGCCGGGGGTGGTCTCCGAACTCGCCGAGCATCCGGAAGATATCTACTGCGCCATGGTGCTCGCGCTGCGCGATTATGTGAACACCAATCGCTTCCCCGGCGTGGTGCTGGGGCTTTCCGGCGGGATCGATTCGGCGATCTGCGCGGCAATCGCGGTCGATGCGCTCGGCCCGGAGCGGGTGTGGTGCGTGATGATGCCGAGCGCCTATACCAGCGCCGAGAGCCTCGAGGACGCGGAAGCCTGCGCGAAAATGCTGGGCGTGCAGCTCGATACGATCCCGATCAACCCGGCGGTCGATGCATTTGCCGAAATGCTGGCGCCCGCGTTTGAAGGCCGTCAGCCCGATCTGGCGGAGGAAAACCTCCAGTCACGCATTCGCGGCACCACGCTGATGGCGCTTTCGAACAAGTTCGGACCGATGTTGGTGACCACCGGCAACAAGAGCGAGATGAGCGTAGGCTACGCAACGATCTATGGCGACATGAACGGCGGCTACAACCCGCTGAAGGACGCCTACAAGACGACGGTCTTCGCGATTTCGCGCTGGCGCAACAGCGCGCGGCCCAAGATCGGTCTGGGCCCGGAGGGCGCCGTGATGCCAGAGCGGATCATCACCAAGCCGCCGAGCGCCGAACTGCGGCCGGACCAGAAGGATTCGGATTCGCTGCCCGACTATGCCGTGCTCGATGCGATCCTGCTCGGGCTGGTGGAGCACGAGAAGAGCGTCGACCAGATGGTGGCCGAAGGCTTCGACCATGCCACCGTGGCGCGGATCGAACGGCTGCTAAACGTCGCGGAGTACAAGCGTCGGCAGGCCCCGCCGGGCGTGAAGCTGGGCATGCGCAACTTCGGACGCGACCGGCGCTATCCGATCACGCACGGGTTCCGGACGAGCTAGGCTGATCTAGCCAGTGCGGCGCGGTGCGCTATAGGGCGGGCATGTCCTCCACTGTCACCACCCGCTTCGCCCCCTCGCCCACGGGCACGCTGCATGTCGGCAATATCCGCACGGCGCTGCACAACTGGCTGCTCGCAAAGCAAGCCGGCGGGCGTTTCCTGCTACGGATCGACGATACCGACGTGGCGCGCAGCCGCGAGGAGCATGTCACGGCGATCAGAGCCGATCTGGCGTGGCTGGGGCTGCATCCCGAGCGCGAGGAACGGCAATCGGCGCGATTCGATATCTATGAGGCGGCGTTCCACAAGCTCATCGCGGCACGACGGCTTTATCGCTGTTATGAGAGCGCGCAGGAGCTCGATCTCAAGCGCAAGGTGCTCTTGGGGCGGGGTCTTCCTCCGATCTATGACCGGAGCGCGCTCGCGCTGACCGAGGCGGATCATGCGGCCAAGGCGGCGGCGGGGGAACACCCGCACTGGCGTTTCCTGCTCGATCGCGATGCGCCGATAACATGGGTGGATGGCATCCGGGGGTCGCAGCATTTCGATCCCGCACAGATGTCCGATCCCGTGGTGCGCCGCGCGGATGGCTCTTGGCTCTACATGCTGCCTTCGGTGATCGACGATATCGAAATGGACGTGACCGACGTACTGCGCGGGGAGGACCATGTCTCCAACACCGCTACACAAGTGCAGATGTTCACGGCTCTGGATGCGCCGGTGCCGCGCTTTGCGCACGAGGCGCTGCTGACCGGCGCGGAGGGGAAGCTTTCCAAGCGTTTGGGCTCGCTGGGTGTGACCGAGATGTGCGCAAACGGGATCGAACCCGAGGCACTGATCGCGCTGCTGGCGCGACTCGGGACGAGTGATCCGGTCGACCCGGCGCTCGATGCCGAATCGCTGGCGGCGCGCTTCGATCTCACACGCTTTGGTCGGGCGCCGGCGCGGTTTGACGACGCGGAACTGGCGCGGGTGAACGCGGCGGTAATCCATAAGTTGCCCTATGCGCGCGCGGCTGATCGGCTGCCGGAAGGCATGGGCGAGGCGGCTTGGGAGGTGATACGGCCCAATCTGAACACGGTAACGGAAGCGGCGGCCTGGTGGCGGGTGGTGACGGGACCGGTGGAAGCCCCGGAGTTCGATGCGGAGACGCGGGCGTTTCTGGATCAGGCAGCGGGCGTTGCCGCTGCGCTCGACTGGGCGGAGGATCCGTGGGGCGCGCTCACAGCCGCGCTGAAGGACTCGACCGGACGCAAGGGCAAGGCCCTGTTCATGCCGCTGCGGCAAGCGCTCACGGGCATGGATCATGGGCCCGACATGAAAGCGCTGCTGCCGCTGATCGGCAAGGATGAGGCGGTCAGGCGGCTAGGCTGAGGATTACCCCTCCGTCAGCCCTTCGGGCTGCCACCTCCCCATTTGCACTTCGTGAAAATGGAGAGGGATCAGGCGCGGCCGGTCTGTCCGACGAGGTGCGAGGGGTCGATACCTTCGGCGCGCCAGGTGGCGGGCCAGCGGGCGTTCACCGGGGTATCGAACAGGATCTCGCTGCGGCCCGCGGCGGCATACCAGCCGTGCTGGCGCATCTCGCTTTCGAGCTGTCCGGCAGACCAGCCGGCATAGCCGAGCGCGACGAGCCATTTCGACGGACCGCGCCCTTCGGCAATTGCGCGCAGGACGTCCATCGAGGCGGAGAGGGCGCAGAGCGGCTGGACTTCGACCGAGCCAGTGCCGCCCCAATCGGCGCTGTGGAGCACGAAGCCCCGCGAAGTCTCGACCGGGCCGCCATTGAGCACCGGGCCATCCGGGGCCACGCCGGGATCTATGCCGATATCGGTGAGCAGGCTGTGCAAGGTCACGCCTTCGCGCACACTGCCGACGCCGATACCGAGCGCGCCATGCTCATCGTGCACGCACATCGCGATGACGGCGCGTTCGAAGCGCGCATCGCCCATGCCGGGCATGGCAAGGAGAATGCGTCCGGCGAGGTATTCCGCTTCGGTCATGCCGCAACCGCCTTGACGCGCCGGTCCTCCGCCGCTTCGATCAGGCGCTTCTCGACGGCCCGCATGCGGCTGTCCGCCTCGATCTTCTCCCCCAGCAGATCGGTCACGTAGAAGGTATCGACCGCGCGCTCGCCGTAAGTGGCGATATGGGCGGAGTGGACGACCAACCGGGCCTCGAACAGCGCGCGTGCCAGCTGGCTGAGCAGCGCCGGACGATCCCGCGCGCCCACCTCGATCACGGTGAAGCGGTTGGAAGCCTTGTTGTCGAAGATGACGATCGGCTCAACCTCGAACGCCTCTGCGCGCGGGCGGGCAGACGGGCGCGCCGCGAGCTGGGGCAGGAGCTTGACCCGGTTCGCCAGTGCATCAGCTATAGCGGTCTTGAGCCGGGCGATCTGCGCGGGCTCGTTGAGCGGGCGGCACAGGGGATCCTGCACAAGGAAGTTGTCGACCGCGAGGCCATTGCGCGCGGTGTGAATGCGCGCGTCGATGATATTGCCGCCAGCGAGGTGAATGCCGCCCGCGATGCGGTAGAACAGCCCCGGATGGTCGGCCGCAATGACGGTGACAAGCGTGGCGCCCCGGGCGGCATACCAGTGTGCTTCGACCGTCAGCGGTTCATCGAGCGAGATGTCCATCTGCTGGAGATTGAGCGCGATGATGTCTTCAGGTTCGGCGATCCAGTAGGCATCGCCCAGTTGGCGGCCCACCGTGCCAATGAGTGCATCGCGTTCCTTGAGCAGCTGGGCAACCGCCTTTTTCTTGGCGGCGATGCGCTCGACACGCCCATACTGCTTGTGGCCGAGGCGGAGCACTTCCTCGGCCGAGGTGAACAGGTCGCCAAGTAGCTGGCGCTTCCACGAGTTCCAGATGCCCGGGCCCACCGCGCGGATATCGACGATGGTGAGCACGAGCAGCAAGCGCAGGCGTTCCTGGCTCTGCACGCGCCCGGCGAAATCGGCGATGGTCTTGTAATCGGCCAGATCGCGCTTGAAGGCGGTGGCGCTCATCAGGAGATGCCAGCGCACCAGCCAGGCGACGAGCTCGGTCTCGGCCGGGGACATGCCGAGGCGCGGACACAGCTTCATCGCGATCTCGGCGCCGAGGATCGAGTGATCCCCGCGCCGACCCTTGGCGATATCGTGGAGCAAGGTGGCGACATAAAGCACGCGGCGGGATGCGACTTTGGCAATGACCTCGGTCGCGAGCGGATGCTGCTCGGTCTCCTCGCCCTTCTCGATGCGTGAAAGCAGCCCGATTGCGCGGATAGTGTGCTCGTCGACCGTGTAGTGGTGGTACATGTCGAACTGCATCTGCGCGACGACGCGGCCGAAATCGGGCACGAAACGACCGAAGATCCCGGCCTCGCTCATCCAGCGCAGCGCCGTTTCGGGATCGTGGCGGCTGGTTAGCAATTCCATGAACATCGTGTTGGCACGCGGATCGCGCCGCACCGATGCATCGATCAGCGCGGCATCGCGGCGGGCAAGGCGCATAGCTTCGGGATGGATCTCCAGCCCTTCGCGATCGGCGACAAGGAAGATCTCGACCAGACGGACAGGATCGCTGCGGAAGAAATCATCGCCATCGGCGCCGAGCTTTTCGGCCTGGATCGGGAAGGCGCCGATCTTGCGCTTGCGACGGCCGCGGAGCGCCGCGAAGAAGCCGACACGGGTCTTGGCGAACTGTTCATCGAGCTGGGCGAGGAACATGCCGGTGAGCGAGCCGACTTGCGTGGCCTGGAGGAAGAAGTACTGCATGAAGCGCTCGACCGCGCTCTTGCCCGGGCGATCGGCGAAGTTCATGCGCAGCGCCACTTCGCGCTGGAGATCGAAGGTCAGGCGGTCCTCGGCGCGGCCGGTCACCGAATGGAGATGGCATCGCACCGACCAGAAAAAGTTCTCGGCGCGACGGAAGGCGCGATACTCGGCTGCCGTGAGCAGGCCGACGCCGACCAGTTCGCTGGGATCGCGGACCTTGTGGATGTATTTGCCGATCCAGTAGAGTGTGTGCAGATCGCGCAGACCACCCTTGCCTTCCTTGACATTGGGCTCGACGACATAACGGCTGTCGCCCAGCTTCTTGTGCCGCTCGTTGCGCTCGCCGAGCTTCTCGGCGACGAACTGGCGCTCGGTGCCGGTGACGACTTCGGCCCAGAAGCGGCGCGAGCCTTCTTCGTAGAGCGCGCGGTCACCCCAGACGTAGCGGCCTTCGAGGAGCGCGGTGCGGATGGTGAGATCGCTGCGCGCCATGCGCACCATCTCATCCAGCGAACGGCTCGACTGACCGACCTTGAGCCCCAGATCCCAGAAGAAATAGAGCATCGCCTCGATCACCTGCTCGCACCAGGAGGTGGGCTTGGTGGGGGTAAGAAAGGCGATATCGACGTCCGAATGCGGCGCCATCTCGCCGCGCCCGTAGCCGCCGACGGCGACGAGCGCGATGCGCTCGCCTGTCGAGCGATTGCTGGCGCGGTAGACGTGGCCGACGACATGATCGTGGATCACGCGCACCAGCTGATCGATCAGGAAAGCCTGGCCCTGCGCGCATTCGGTGCCGTGCGAGGGCCGCGCGCGCAGGCGTCGCGCGAGTTCCTCGCGGCCGGAGGCCAGCGACTCGCGCAGGAGTTCGACGATCGCGGGCCGGGCCTTGTCGCCGGCAGCGGCGACCTGCTCGGCAATGGCATCGGCAAGCGCCCGGCGATCGATGATGGCGCGCTGGTTGGGAATCCGGGGGGTGATCATGACCCCGCTCCTCTACCCTATCCGACCTTGCGCGTCTCTTGCCATTGCGCCCCGTAGCGCTGCTTGAGCGTGCGCTTGTCCACCTTTTCGGTGCCGAGCCTGGGCAGCGCCTCGTGCTCCTGCCAGAAGCGGACCGGAATCTTGAAGGCGGCGATATGCGCGGCGAGGAACGTGCGCAGATCCTCCTCGCTCACCGTGCAACCTTCCTTGGCAAGATAAACCGCGACCGGCACTTCGCCGTAGAGCTCGTCCGGCAGGCCGAACACGCTGGCCTCGGCCACGCCGGGATGCGCGTAGATCGCGTTCTCCACTTCGATGCAGGCGATGTTCTCGCCGCCGCGGATGATGATTTCCTTCTTGCGATCGACGATGAACAGGTAGCCTTCGGGATCGAGGTAGCCGAGATCGCCGGTGCGGAAATAGCCATCGGGCATGATCGCCGCGGCCGTTGCTTCGGGGTTATCCCAATAACCAAGGAAGTTGGCCACGCTGCGGATCGCAACTTCACCGAGATCACCCTGTGGCAAGGGCTGACCGTCATCATCGAGGATTGCCAGATCGACCAGCGGGCGCGAGGGCGTGCCGGTGCTGCCGGGCTTGGCGATATAGTTCTCGTTGAAGTTGCCGCAGCCGACACCGTTGGTTTCGGTGAGACCATAGCCGAGGATCGGGAAGGCGTGCGGCAGTGCCTTGCGAATACGATCGACATGCTCGACCGGGCGCGGTGCGCCGCCAGCGGCGAAGGTGACGCAGCTCGACAGATCGTACTTGTCGTGATCGGGATGGGTGGCGATCTCGTAGCTCATCAGCGGGACGCCGACGAAGTAGGTGACCTTCTCGCGCTCGATCAACTGCATCGCGCTGACCGCATCCCACTTGGGCATCAGCACCAGCTTGCGGCCCAGCGCGTAGGACTGGAGGAGCAAAGGCACTTCGCCGGTCACGTGGAACAGCGGCACGTTGACCAGTGCGATCGGCTGCGCATTCGCTGGGGGTGCTTCGCCGCGCGCGGTCATCAGGCCGAGCACCATGACGCTCTGCGCGAGGTAGCTGTAGGTGCCCTGCACCACGCCGCGATGGTTGGAATAGGCGCCCTTCGAGACACCAGTAGAACCCGAGGTGAAGAGGATCGTCGCAAGGTCGTCCGGGCCGACTTCGTGCAACGGAGTAGTCGCGTCCCCGCCCTTGGCGGTGAGCGCGGCGAGACCTTCCGAGGGATGGCAATCGTGGAGGAGTGGAATGATCTCGGCGCCGTGGGTGATCCCGGTCAGGCGTTCGGCGCGCTGGCGATCGGCGATGATCATGCGGCAGCCGACCATGTCGATGCCGTGGGCCATCTCCTCGCCCTGCCACCAGCCGTTGATCAGTACCGCGCAGCCGCCGGCCATGAGCACGGCCATGTAGGCAACGATCCAGTTGGCGGAATTGCGCGCAGCGATGCCGATGCGGTCACCCTTCTGCAGCCCGTGCCCCGCGACAAGGCCGCCGGCGGCACTGCGCGCGGCATCGAGCGTCTGGGCGAAAGTGAGCCTAACATCGCCATCGACGATGAATTCGCGCGCGCCGTGGAAAGCACAGAACTGTGTAAAATACGCGCCGAGGGTGGGCGGCGCCGCTGCTACCATCGGCAAATCGCGGCCAAAGGCATGGAATGGCGTGGTTGCGAGCATGCCACCGGAGGCGGTCAGCCCGTCCATGACATGGGCAAGATCCCGATCAAGCTGGGTCAACATGGGTCTGCAGTCGCTCCTCTCCGCCCAATTCCGGCAATACCCCTGCAATGGGTTACCGCTATGGGGGTCTATCTTGTTAGTCAGCCCGTTATTGGGTTTGCCTGACGGGTTTGCCCTGTGCCAGAAGGCCGCGCAAGGCCGCGGGCGCCGCGGTGCAAAACAAAACCGTTCTGTTGCAAATTCGTGTTGTTACCAAAATTCTAGGGAGCGTGGTCCTTGCTGTCACTATCGGCCGCCGCCGCAGCCGTCGCGGGTCACCAGCCGCTGCATTGGGAGAGCCTTGGCCTCTCCCCTATCGCGATCGACCTCGGGTTCTTTGCGATCAAATGGTACAGTCTCGCGTACCTTGCCGGGATCATGCTGGGCTATTTCCAGCTCGGCCGGATGATTCGCCAGCCGGGCGCACCGCTGGCGCAGCGCCACGCCGATGACCTGTTCTTCTATGCAACACTCGGGATCATCCTGGGCGGGCGGCTGGGCTATGCGATCTTCTATGCGCCAGAACTGCTGGCCAATCCTTCGCGGCTGATCCGGCTGTGGGAAGGCGGCATGAGCTTCCACGGCGGGCTGATCGGCACGGTGCTCGCGATTGCGTGGGTTTCCTGGCGCGGCGGGCTCAATTTCGTGCGGACCTGCGATTATATCGCGGTCTGCGTACCGCCGGGTCTGTTCTTCGGGCGCTGCGCCAATTTCGTGAACGGCGAACTGTGGGGCCGGGTCACTGATTCGAAGATGCCGTGGGTCATGGTGTTCCCGGGCGCCGGCCCGCTCCCGCGCCACCCGAGCCAGCTTTACGAAGCGCTGCTCGAAGGTCTGGTGCTCGGCGTGCTGCTGTTCGTGCTGTTCTGGCGGACTCGCGCGCGTTGGCGGCCGGGCCTTCTGGTCGGGCTGTTCACGATCGGTTACGCACTTGCCCGCTTCACGGTCGAATTCTATCGCGAGCCCGACGCCCAGCTCCTCGACTTCGCGATGCGCACCGGGCTTTCGATGGGCCAATGGCTGACCCTGCCGATGATGGCGATCGGCCTCGGCTTTGCAGTGCGCGCCCTGGTCCGCCCGCCGCTGGCGGTGACGATCCAGCCGTCCGCGCAACCGACGGGACAGACCGTCGTATCCTGACCGCGACGGAAAGGGGCGGCGGCTATGCAGAGCCATGACAGTAGCGCGCCCGGTGGGCTTGCGGCGATCTTTGCGCGGCTGATCGCTGCGACCGGACCGATATCGATCGCGCACTACATGGCCGAAGCCAATGCTCGCTACTATGCCTCGCGCGATCCGCTGGGCGCGGCGGGCGACTTCGTGACTGCCCCCGAGATCAGCCAGATGTTCGGCGAGCTGATCGGCTTGTGGCTGGCAGACATCTGGCAGCGCGCCGGGAGCCCCGAGGGGGTCTGCTATGTGGAACTGGGCCCCGGGCGCGGGACGCTGGCGCGCGATGCTTTGCGGGCGGCGAGCCAGGCGGGTCTCGTGCCCGAAGTGCATTTCGTCGAGACAAGCCCGGCGTTGAGAGCACTGCAGCAAGCGGCGCATCCGCATGCTGTGTGGCATCATGATCTCTCTGGCCTACCAGGCGACCGTCCGCTGCTGATCGTCGCCAACGAATTCCTTGATGCCTTGCCGGTGCGCCAATTGGTGCGCACGGTGGGCGGCTGGCGCGAGCGCATGGTGGGTGTGGACAGCGAGGGCGGCTTCATCCCGGTTGCGGGGGCGCGGCCGATGGATGCGGCGGTGCCGGCAGGTTCCGCCGGAGCCGGGGAAGGCGCGATTGTCGAGACATCGCCCGCTGCGGCGACGGTCGTGCAGGAAGTGGCAGGACGCCTTGCCATGCAGGGAGGCGCGGCCCTGTTCATTGACTATGGCTATGCCGAGCCGCAGCTGGGCAGCACCTTGCAGGCGGTCCGCGCGCACCGGAAGGTGGATGTGTTTGCCGAGCCGGGCGAGGCCGACCTGACGGCTCACGTCGATTTTGCCACGCTCGCTGAGGTGGCCGAACAGGCAGGTGCGCGCTGGCTGGGGACGAGCGGGCAAGGCGCCTGGCTGGCGGCTCTGGGAATTGGTGCTCGAGCCGGCAGCCTTGCAAGGGCAGCGCCCCATGCGGCTGAAGCGATCGAAGCCGCTGCCCTGCGCCTGACGGCACCGTCGGAAATGGGCACCTTGTTCAAGGTGATGGGGCTTGCCGCACCGGGATGGCCCTATGGGGCAGGCCTTAGCCGAGTCAGGGCGGACACCACTGGTTGACACTCCGTCACAACCCGGCAAGACAAGTCTTGCGATTGACTTGCAATAACCAACCAAGTCGCTGTTAAAAATGCGATTAGCTGCCTTACATCCACGGCAAAATGCTTGTTGGCAAAACGGAGGCTTTGCGTCTATCAGGCGCGCCCAAGGGGACCGGACTCTCGCACTGCGGCGAGGCTGGTGCGGCAAGGTGCAGTTAGCGTCCCTTTGGGCACTTTCGCGCCAGATCGGTGTGGGACATTTTAGGACACGCTATCGCACCCGATCCGTGGCTGCGGCAGCGGTAGGCAGGGAATGGCAATGGCTGAACAAGCAAGCATCGCTGAAGCGACCATGACTGGTGATGGTGTACGGCGGCGTGATTTCATCAATATCGCCGCCGTAAGCTTCGCAGGCGTCGGCGGTCTCGCCGCGATCTATCCGTTGATTTCGCAAATGGCGCCTTCGGCCGACGTGCTGGCCGAGAGCTCGACCGAAATCGACATCTCGGCGATCTCGCCGGGTCAGGCGATCAAGGCCGTGTGGCGCAAGCAGCCGGTCTTCATCCGCAATCTGACGCCCGTGGAAATCGCGGCGGCAGAGAAGGTTGATGTGGCGAGCCTGCGCGATCCGCAGACGCTCGAGCAGCGCACGACCGCTGGCAAGACCAATTGGCTGATCACCATGGGCGTTTGCACGCACCTCGGCTGCGTGCCGCTCGGTGCGGGCGAGGGCGAAGTCAAAGGCGAGTTCGGCGGGTATTTCTGCCCCTGCCACGGCTCGGTCTACGACACCGCAGCGCGCATCCGCAAAGGCCCGGCGCCCAAGAACCTTGAGGTGCCCCCCCATGAATTTTCTTCCGACACTGTCGTGAAGATCGGCTGAGGACTGACACGATGAGCTTTCCCTGGGCGAACGAATACAAGCCGAGCCACCCGCTGATGAAGTGGGTCGACGAGCGGCTTCCCCTCCCCCGCTTTGTCTACAGCGCGGTGGGCGCCGGCTATCCCGTGCCGCGCAACCTGAACTATATGTGGAACTTCGGCGTGCTGGCGGGCTTTGCGCTCGTGCTGCAGATCGTGACCGGCGTCGTCCTCGCGATGCACTACGCCGCCAATTCCGGTGTGGCCTTCGACAGTGTCGAGCACATCATGCGCGACGTGAACTGGGGCTGGATGCTCCGTTATGCACACGCCAACGGCGCGAGCATGTTCTTCATCGTGGTCTACACCCACATCTTCCGCGGCTTCTTCTACTCATCCTACAAGGCCCCGCGCGAGATGATCTGGCTGCTGGGCGTGGTGATATTCCTGCTCATGATGGCCACCGCCTTCATGGGCTACGTGCTTCCCTGGGGCCAGATGAGCTTCTGGGGCGCCAAGGTGATCACCGGTCTGTTCTCGGCGATCCCGCTGGTCGGCACCCCGCTGCAGCAGTGGCTGCTCGGCGGCTTCGCGCCGGACAACGCGGCGCTCAACCGCTTCTTCTCGCTGCACTTCCTGCTGCCCTTCGTGATCCTGGGTGTGATCATCCTGCACGTCTGGGCGCTGCACATCCCGGGCTCCTCGAACCCGACCGGCGTGGAAGTGAAGCAGGAATCGGACACCGTGCCGTTCCATCCTTACTACACGGCCAAGGACGGTTTCGGCCTCGGCGTGTTCCTTATCGTCTACTGCGGGCTGGTGTTCTTCGCGCCGAACCTCTTGGGCCACCCGGACAACTACATCCCGGCCAACCCGCTCTCGACCCCGGCACACATCGTTCCCGAATGGTACTTCTGGCCGTTCTACGCGATCCTGCGCGCCTTCACCTCGGACTTCCTGTTCATCCCGGCCAAGCTCATGGGCGTGCTGGCGATGTTCAGCGCGATCCTGGTGTGGTTCTTCCTGCCCTGGCTCGACACGAGCCCAGTGCGTTCGGGTCATTACCGGCCGCTTTTCCGCAAGTTCTTCTACCTGCTCGTCGTTGACGTGCTGGTGCTGGGCTATTGCGGCGGTGCTCCGGCCGCGGAGCCCTACGTGATGATCTCGCAGATCGCGTCGATGTACTACTTCCTGCACTTCCTCGTGATCCTGCCGGTTGTCTCTTCGATCGAAACGCCGCAGCCGCTGCCGTTCTCGATCACCGAGGCCGTGCTGGGCAAGGACGAGCACGCCACCCTTTCTCCCGCAACCCCGGCTGTCGCCTGAGCCTGCCAACCCGGCACATCCAAAGGGAAACCTCATGGTCCGTCTATTTGGCCCGCTCGTTGGCCTCTTCTTCGCAGTCGCGCTGCTCTGGTCGTTCGGAAACGGCGCCTACAACGCGGTGACCCAGCCCACCCCGCCGACCGCGGAAGCGCTGTTCCACAAGCATCCGAAGGAAGTCGCGTTCTCGTTCGACGGCCCCTTCGGCACGTTCGACAAGGCGCAGCTTCAGCGCGGCTTCAAGATCTATCAGGAAGTCTGCTCCAACTGCCACAGCCTGAAGCAGGTGGCGTTCCGCGACCTCGGCCAGCTTGGCTACAAGGAAGCCGAGATCAAGGCGATCGCCAAGAACTGGGGCAACAAGGCCCAGACCTTCGACCCCAAGACCGGTGACCGTGCTGACCGTCCGAACCTGCCTTCGGATCACTTCCCGCCGGTCTACTACGCCGGCCAGGGCAATCCGCCGGATCTCTCGCTGGTCGCCAAGTCGCGTCACGGCGGGGCGCAATACATCCACTCGCTGCTGACCGGCTATGTCGACCAGGTGGGCTACAAGAACGAAGCAGGCGAGGAACTGCTAAAGAAGTTCCCCGATGCGAAGACGCCCGACGGGCTGTACTTTAACCCCTACTTCGCCAACCTGAACCTGGCGATGCCGCAGCCGCTGACCAGCGACGGCCAGGTGACATACAGCGATGGCACCAAGGCGACGGTTGACCAGATGGCGATGGACGTCTCGGCGTTCCTGACCTGGACGGCCGAACCCAAGCTCGACAAGCGCAAGCAGACTGGCTGGCCAGTGCTAGGCTTCCTGCTCTGCGCAACGGTCCTGGCGTACCTCGCCAAGCGGAACGTCTGGGCTGACAAGCACTAAGCGCTCCGCCTGAGGTAACAAACAAAGGCCACCGGCAACGGTGGCCTTTTTTGTGGGCAGGGGTATGGAGTGCACGCCATGACCAAGGATGAAATCAAGGCGCTGGTGCGCACTGTTCCCGACTTCCCTGCCAAGGGAATCCTGTTTCGCGACGTGACGACGTTGATTGGCCACGGTCCGGGCTTTGCCGCCTGCATCGCGCATCTGGCGCGGATGGCCGAGGCGGCCGGCGCAGAGGTGATTGCCGGCATGGAAGCGCGCGGGTTCATCTTCGGCGCGGCAGTGGCGGCGCACATGCGGCTTGGCTTCGTGCCGGTGCGCAAGCCGGGCAAGCTGCCCGTCCGCACCGTGGGGATCGACTATGCGCTGGAATATGGGCGTGACCGGCTGGAAATCGATCCCGGCGCGATCACCAAGGGCGAGAAGGTGGTGATCGTCGACGACCTCATCGCGACGGGCGGAACCGCACTGGCGGCGACCGAGCTGCTGCGCGGCGCGGGGGCCCGGGTGGACCACGCGCTGTTCGTGATCGACTTGCCCGACCTCCACGGAGCGGAGCGATTGCGCGGCGCCGGCGTGAGCGTGGAAGCGCTGATGGACTTTCCCGGGCACTGATCGGAACGGGCCCGGTCCACGGGCCGTTCTCCCACTCCTCCCCCCTGAAGGGGCGAGGAGTTTGTCGCGAGGCGATCAGAAGCTGGCGAGCGATGCCTTGGCGCAGCGGATCGCCTCGGGATCAGTGCCGCCACCGCCGGTCAGCATGCCGGCCAGCACGAACCCGCCGATGACAAAGATCACGAAGCCGATGGTGACAAGCCCGAGGTACTTGTCGATCACGCGCTTGATCGGGGCGCCGAAGACCTGAAACAGCCCGCCGACGATCATGAAGCTGATCGAGCGGCTGATGATGCTGGCGAACAGGAACGTCACCAGCGACATCTTGATGAAGCCGGCGCTGATGGTGATCAGCTTGAAGGGTATCGGCAAGACACCCTTGACGATGATGATCTCCCAGCCATGGGCGCGCAAATAGCAGGCGGCCTGCGGAAAACTTTCAGCCAAATGGAGCAGCGTGAGCAGCTGCTTTCCGACGCTCGCAAACAGGAAGTAGCCGATCGCATAGCCAAGCAAGCCGCCGAGCACCGAACCGGCCGTAGCGACTGCCGAGAAGCGCACCGCCTTCTTCGGCTCGGCAAGGCACATGACCCCGAGCAGAGGATGCGGCGGCACGGGGAAGAAGCTGGCCTCCATCGCCGAAAACAGCGCCAGCCAGACTTCGGCGAGCGGGTGCGTGGCCTTGGCCATGGTCCAATTGTAGAGACGGCGAAGCATTGGGCTGGGTACTCGACTGATCAAACGTGCGCCTGCGGGCGGAAGCGGGACAAGTCCTGCAGACGTTCCATAGCAACGCAATCCAAACATTCCCTAAGCGTGCGGGCCCCAAAGCGCTAGGGGGCGCGGTGTTTAACCATATCGGTACAGAATGCTTGACATTGTCACGCTGCTTGAGTACATAACAGGAACATCGCGATAGACCGAGTCGCCGCCGCCAAGGCAGCGGGATGCGTTCGACACCCCTTTCCCCCAAAGACGGATAGCCCATGGC
>CAILIO010000238.1 GCA_903834285.1 uncultured Sphingomonadales bacterium
GGAGCGCCTGCGCCAGGCCGCTGCCGTGGTGGCCGTGCTCGCGAAGGCGCCCGAAGTGGCGACCGTGCGGCAAGTGGCGCAGGAAGACCTCAACACTCTCGTCGAGCCATGGCTCGGCACACGGCCAGGCGACGATGTCGAGGCCTTGCCGATCCCGGCGCTTATCGACGTGCGGCTGAAGGGACCGGCGAGCGCCGACCGGGTGGCACACCTGCGCGCGCTCATCGTGCCCTTGGCGCAATCGGCGCGGGTCGATGCCCAGGCCGGGTGGCTTGCGCCCGTGTTTGCCGCCATCGGCACGCTGCAATGGCTGGCGGGCGGCCTCATCGCGCTGCTGGCGCTCGCGACGATTGCTGCCGTGCTGCTCGCCTCGCGCAATGCGCTCGGCAATCACCGCGAGACGATCGAGATCGTGCACATGCTGGGCGGTACCGACAAGCAGATCGCGCGGGTGTTTCAGCGTTCGATGGCCTTCGATGCGGCGGCGGGCGGGCTCGTCGGCCTGCTGTTCGGCGTGGTGACCATCGTCACGCTGTCGCGCCAGTTTGCCAGCCTCGGATCGGGTATGGTGGCAGGCGCCGTGCTGCACTGGCAGGATTGGATCGTGATCGCGGCCATTCCGCTTGCCGGGACTGCGCTGGCGGTGCTGACGGCGCGCATGACGGTTCTGGCCGCCTTGCGGCGGATGCTCTGACATGGCGCGCGTGCGAAAGCCGCCCGGCCTCATTCGCCGCATCGGCGCGGCGGTCCTGCTGGCGTGGGTACTCGGCTTCCTGTGGTTTGCGCTCGCGCTGCCGCGCCCGGCCGGGGCACAGAAGACCGATGGCGTGATCGCGCTGACCGGCGCGGGCGGGCGGATTCCGCGCGCGATCGATGTGTTGCGGGCTGGCAAGGCGCGCAAAGTGCTGATCGCGGGCGTCGCCAGCGAAGTGAAGCCCGGCGAGTTCGCCGCCGAGTACAAGGTTTCGCCGCAGCTGCTCGCCTGCTGCGTGACGCTGGGGTTCGAATCCGTCGACACGCGCTCCAACGCGCTGGAGGCTGCGCGCTGGATCGCGGCGGAGCATATCACCTCGGTGCGCCTCGTCACGACTGACTGGCACATGCGCCGCGCGCAGTTCGATCTGGCCATGGCGGCACCGCGCGGCGTGGAAATTCTGCCTGATGCAGTGCCTTCGCGGCCGAGCATGAAAACGCTGTTCATCGAATACAACAAGCTCATCGCCCGTGTGCTGGCCTGGCTGGCGGGCTGGTAGAGCAGGCATGACGAGCCAAGCCAATGCCGGTCCGCACTTGCGCGAGATCCTGCGCAGCCTGGCATTCTACGTCGCGTTCTACGGCGGTTCCGTGCTACTGGTCATCGTGGCGCTGGCAATGATACCGCTGGGCCGTGACCGCTACAAGGAAGTGGTGCGGATGTGGTCGACCTGGCATCGCACCTGCGTTCGTGTGCTGCTGGGGATCACGGTAGATACCGGGGGTTTCGCACCGCGCTCGGGCGTACTCTATGCGATCAAGCACGAATCCTTCTTCGAGGCGATCGAACTGCCCCACATGTATCCCCTCCCCGCCGTCTTCGCGAAAGAGCAGTTGCTGCGCATCCCGCTGTGGGGCGCGATCGGCACGCGCTATGGCCTGATCGCGGTGGACCGCGCGCGGGGCGCCAGCGCGCTGAGGGGCATGCTCACCGCCGCGCGGCGCTGGACCGCCGACGGACGACCGCTGATCATCTTTCCCGAGGGGACACGCGTGCCGCATGGCTCCCGCCCTGCGCTGCAGGCAGGCTTTGCGGGGCTCTACAAGATGCTCGGCCTGCCGGTCGTGCCAGTGGCGGTTGAGAGCGGGCCGCTCTACCACCGCCTGTGGAAGCGCCCCGGAACGATCCGCTATCGCTTCGGCGAGGAAATCCCGCCCGGCCTCCCGCGCGAGGACATCGAGGCGCGCGTCCACGCTGCCATCAATGCGCTCAACCCGTGAGCGTGGACGATACTCGCATCGATGAGCGGCACACCGAAGCTGACGCGCGCAGCTGGGGCGAGGTGCTGGGCCCGGGGTTGATTACCGGGGCGGCGGACGATGATCCGAGCGGCATCGGGACCTACAGCCAGGTCGGTGCGCAATTCGGCTTCAGCCTCGCGTGGATCATGGTGTTCAGCTATCCGCTGCTGGTCGCGACCCAGCTGATCTGCGCCCGGATCGGCGCGGTGACCGGGCACGGCATCGCGCACAACCTGAAGCGGCACTATCCACGGCCCGTGCTGTGGTTTGCGGTCCTCCTGCTGCTGGTGGCAAACACGATCAACCTTGGTTCCGACCTTGGCGCGATGGCCGCGGCGGTCAATCTGCTGCTGCCGGGCCCCACTATGCTCTACGTCGCGCTGTTCGGCGCGATTTCGGTGCTGCTCGAGGTTTTCGTCAGCTACGCGCGCTATACGCGGATCCTCAAATGGTCGGCGCTTTCGCTGCTCGCCTATATTCTCGTGCCGTTCGTCGCGCAGCTGTCGCCGCGCGAAGTGCTTCGGGGCGTGCTCGTCCCCCAGCTCAGCTACGACAAGCAGACCGCGATGGCCGTGATCGCTGCGCTGGGCACCACGATCAGCCCCTACCTGTTCTTCTGGCAGGCCGGGCAGGAAGTGGAAGAGCAGCACCGGCTCCACAAGCACCCGCTGGGGGTCTATCCGCGCGCCGCAGGGCCGGGCCTCGCCCGGATGCGCACCGATACTGTGGTGGGCATGGGGGTGACGAGCGTGACCGCGCTGTTCATCGTGATCGCCACTGCCGCCACGCTTCATGCGCACGGGATCAACACGGTCGCTTCGGCCGACGCGGCGGCGAGCGCCTTGCGGCCGATCGCGGGGGACCTCAGCTTCCTGCTGTTTGCGGTGGGGATTATCGGGATCGGCTTGCTGGCCGTGCCCGTGCTGGCAGGATCGGCGGCCTATGCGCTGTCGGAGACCTTTGGCTGGACCGAGGGGCTCGACCGCAAGCCGCTCGAGGCCAAGGCGTTCTATGGCGCGATCGTAGTGGCGGTGCTGGGCGGGGTAGCGCTCAACCTGATCGGGATCGATCCGATGCAGGCGCTTTACTGGACCGCCGTGATCAACGGCTTGCTGGCGCCGCCGCTGATGGTGATGACCATGCTGGCCGCGAGCAATCCCAAAGTCATGGGCCGGCTGACCTTGCCGCCGCTGCTCAAAGTAGGCGGCTGGGCGGCGACAGCGGTGATGATCTTCGTCTCGGCGATGTTCCTGCTGAGCTAGTGGTCAATGTCTGACATTTGGTACCCTGTTTGATCGGTCCTCGAATGACGGGCAATGGAGGATGGCTGTCATCTCTGCAAACACCCTGTCCGTCGCCCCGTGCTTGACACGGGGCTTGGCTTCCCTCGCAGCCTCGCGTTTGGCATGAGGGAGCGATGGAAAGAGGCGGCTAGGTCTACATCATGGCGAACCGCTACCGAGGCGGGACATATGTCAGCGTCACCTCCGATCTGATCCGGCGCGTTTGGCAGCATCGGGAGGGTGAAGGCTCGATCCACGTAAAGGACTTCGACAAGACCCTGCTCGTCTACGCCGAGCGGCACGAAGAAATCGAACCCGCTATCGCCCGCGAGAAGCTCCTCAAGAAATGGCGCCGCGAATGGAAATTCGCACTGATCGAGGCGAACAATCCCGATTGGCTCGACCTTTGGGACCAGTGGTACCCGGCGGAAAACGCGCCGCCAGGCAACGCCGAAAGGTAGCCAAGCCCCGTGTCAAGCACGGGGCGACGGTGGGTTTAGGTGGCGATTGGGTGAGCTATGATGGCTGGAAGTGGTGGGAAGCGGACCTAGGGGCGAGTCGGTGAATGTCGCTCGCAAATCCACATCATGCCTGCGAGTCCGATCAGAAACGGGAAGACAAGGGGGCCGGACATGGCAGGGTCTATGATAAAAACAGCGCTGAGGATGGCTGCAATCCCCGCAACCATGACTGCCAACCCCTTCCAGTGGGACGGAAAGTAACTCCAGAGGACCCGGCTAAACCAAATCTCCCGTCCTGCATCGTTGAACCTACGTCGACGCTGGACTTGAAGCCACTCAGGCTCGTCATCTTTCTGCGGTGGCAGTTTCATCAGTTCGCTTTGAGCATCCCACGCAATGTACGCAATGGGGTCGTTTCCGGACCGGCAACTTTTATGCGGCGATCCCGGATAGCTGACCTTCCGGTCGCCCTGG
The DNA here is from genome assembly GCA_903834285.1 of uncultured Sphingomonadales bacterium. GTDB lineage: Bacteria > Pseudomonadota > Alphaproteobacteria > Sphingomonadales > Sphingomonadaceae > Novosphingobium. Next base: position 4,214 of record CAILIO010000238.1, read on the forward strand.
AAACGTCCGCAACTGGGCGCAAGCTGCCGCTAGCCTGATGGGCACCAAACGTCAGATTTTGACCACTAAAGTGTGATGACAGCAGGTGGAATCGTCGGCCCGGACTTGATCCGGGCCTTGGCTATTCTTTTCCGGCGCCGCGCCAGAAGAACAGCCGAACCCCGTGTCAAGCACGGGGTGACGGAAAACAGATCACCGTATAGTTATTGGAAACTGGATTTTCCTACATCGACGAATTCTGTCATGAAATCGCCGGAAGGACATTGATGCCTTCCCGCTCTTTCAGATCGTCAAAACCCGTCAGAAACGCGCAATGCGAAACCGTGTCCGCCTGTCACCTTTTGCAGGTTTAATTCAAAACTATCATATAGTTATTGACAAAAACCAAGGGTGACACCGGTGTAACTTGTGTCACCCTGAAAGGACCGCAAGCCAGATTCCGAACCTACCCCTCGTGGCTGCGGCCGAAGTCGGGCCGGGCATCGTCCTGACCCATCTCGATGATCGAACGGCGGATGGCGCGGGTGCGGGTGAAGGTATCGAACAGCGTGGCACCATCGCCCTTGCGGATCGCCTTCTGCAGCTCGGTCAGATCCTCGCTGAAACGCTGGAGCATTTCGAGCACCGCCTCGCGGTTGCTGAGGAACACGTCGCGCCACATCGTGGGATCCGACGCGGCGATGCGGGTGAAATCGCGGAAGCCGCCGGCGGAGTACTTGATCACCTCGCTTTGCGTCACTTCCTCGAGATCCGAGGCAGTGCCGACGATGGTATAAGCGATGAGGTGCGGCAGGTGGCTGGTGACGGCGAGGACGCGGTCGTGATGCTCGGCATCCATGACCTCGACCCGCGCGCCGAGGGCTTCCCAGAACGCGGTGACGCGCGCCACGTCGCCCTCGTCTGCGCCGGAGGGTGGCGTGACGATGCACCAGCGATTGCGGAACAGCGCCGCAAAGCCCGCATCGGGACCGCTCTGCTCGGTGCCGGCAACGGGGTGCGCGGGGATCACGGTCACACCGGGCAGCGCCTCACCCAGCGCACTGGCAACGCTGGCCTTGCTCGAGCCGACATCGGTGACGATTACGCCGGGCGCGAGGTGCGCCGCGATGCTCGCTCCGGCCACTGCCATGGCGCCGACGGGAACGCACAGCACGACGAGATCGGCCCCCGTGACGGCCTCGGACACCGTCTCGGGCACGAAGCCCGCTAGGCCGATCTCCCGGGCACGGGCGCGCACAGCAGGGTCTGCGTCAAAGCCGGTGGTGATCACCTCCGGGAGGTGCGCATGAACGCCGCGCGTGACCGAGCCGCCGAGCAGGCCGAGCCCGATCACCGCGATCCGAGTGAAGGGCGCGGGCGCGCTCATCGCGCGGCTTCGGCAAGCTGGCGCAGCACGGCGGCGACGCGGTCCATCTCGGCGGCCGTGCCGATCGTGATGCGCAGGCACTGCGGCAGGCCCTGCCCCGGCAGCCAGCGGGTGATAAAGCCATGGTCCATGAGGCCCTTGTAGGCGCTCTCTGCTGTCAGCGTGCCGGTGAACTCGATCAGCACGAAGTTCGCCTCGCTCGGCAGGGCTCGCAGACCGTGGTTGCCGAGCGCCGCGAGCGCGGCAACGAAGCGGGCGCGTTCAGCGCGGTTATGCTCCCGCGAGGCTGTGACGAAATCCTGATCGCCGAGCGCGGCGAGTGCTGCGGCCTGCGCCGTGACGGTGAGGTTGAAGGGCCCGCGGATGCGGTTCAGCATATCGATCAGGTGCGGTGCGCCGGTCGCCCAGCCAACGCGTTCGCCGGCAAGGCCGTAGATCTTGGAGAAGGTGCGCGTGATGAGCACATTCTCCGCCTCGGCGGCGAGCGCCAGCGCGCCATCATCGGCATCGACGCCCAGATATTCGGCATAGGCCTGATCGACCACCAGCAGCACGTCGGCAGGTAGGGCCGCGTGGAGCCTGGCGAGTTCAGCGCCCGGAAGGTAGCTGCCGGTGGGGTTGTTCGGATTGGCGAGGAACACCACCCGCGTGCGCGGCGTGACGCAGCCGAGCATGGCATCAACATCCGCCGCGTAGTCGCGATCGGGCGCCTCGACCGGCCCCGCGCCGCAGCGGCGGGCGGCGATCTCGTAAACCGCGAAACCGTAGCGCTGGTAGAGCACCTCGTCGCCGGGTCCGGCGAAGGCCTGCGCCGCGAGGTTTAGCAGTTCGTCGGAGCCGGTGCCCATCACGATCCGCGCGGGATCGATGCCATGGAGCGTCCCGAGCGCACCGCGCAGCGCAAAGCTTTCGGGATCGGGATAGCGCGCCGGATCACCTGCGCCCTCACCGCTGCCAAGGCGGGCGGCGCGCGCCTGTGGGCTGGTGCCGAGCGGGTTCTCGTTGGCCGAAAGCTTGATCAGCACTTGCCCGTCGGCACCGCTCGACTTGCCCGGCACATAAGGATGGATCGCCGCAATCCACGGCTTGGGTTCGGGACGCGTGGCGACGGGCTGGGCTACGGGCTCGGACATGATCGGCGCGCCTTAGCGGGCTTGCCGCGCCAAGGGAACCGTCTCACACGGGCGATCAGGGATCGACGCGCAGATTGGCACCCTTCCAGTCGCTCGCCATGGCAAAGGCGGGCATCGAGGCCTTGCCGTCCTCACCCCCGCCGATGAGGTGCGGACCGACCGGCTGCCCGCCTTCGCCGCGCGGGCTCTGCGGCAGGCCGGCGGCAGCCAGCTGGTAGGGCGAGGCGCGGTGGCGGGTGCACAGGCCGCCATTGCCATCGGGCACGAGCGCCTGTTCGAATTCCAGCCCCTGTTGACGCTTGCGCGAGCGGCGCACGCGGGCGACCGCGAGCTGACCTTCGCCGAGATCGATAACGAACTCGGTGCCCACCGGCACATCGACGAGGCCTTCGATCAGCGCGCCGGACACCGAGAGGTTGCGCAGCACAACCGGGTAATAGTGGTTATCGTGAATGGCGCCGATGCGGCGGAACATGGCCTGGCGATCATGGCGTTGGAACGCGGGACCCGACGGCTCGATAATCCAGTTGCCTTCATTGAGCTTGGCCAGGAACTCGGCATTGGGGATCGGCTGGCTGTAGATGTAGCCCTGCACGAGCGTGACGTTGAGGCTCTTCATCAGATCGAACTGGTCGAAGCTCTCGACCCCTTCGGCCGTGGTGTCCATTTCCAGCGCCTGCGCGAGGGCGACAATCGCAGCGATGATCGCGCGGTTGCGTGAACCGACCTCGGTCGCGCCGCGCACAAACGATTGGTCGATCTTGATTTTGTCGAATGGCGCGGACTTCAGATAGCCGAGCGATGAATAGCCGGTGCCGAAATCGTCGAGCGCCAGGCGGACGCCGAGGCCCTTGAGCGCCTTGAACCGATCGTTTGTGGCGCCGCCTTCCTGGAGGAACACGCTTTCGGTGATTTCGAGCTCAAGCCGTTCGGCTTCGAGCCCCGAATTGGCCAGCGCGCTGGCAACCAGCGCCGGGAACCCGTCGTCGGCAAACTGCACCGGCGAGACATTGACCGCAACCCGCAGGCCGCCCGGCCAGGCGACGGCTTCCTCGCAGGCGCGGCGCAGGACCCATTCGCCGATGCCCTTGATGAGGTTCGATTCCTCGGCAATCGGAATGAAGCGCGCCGGACTGACCGGCCCATGCTCGGGATGGTTCCAGCGGACCAGCGCCTCGACCCCGACGACGTGGTTGTCCGCCGCGCGCACGACCGGCTGGTAGTGGATGTCGAGCTCGTCCTTCTGGAGCGCGTCGTGAAGGTCTTCCTCGAGCAGGCGGCGATCCGCCGCTGCCTTGAGCAGGTCGGCGCTGAAGAAGCGGAAGCGCCCGCGTCCACCGCCCTTGGCGGCATAGAGCGCCAGATCGGCATTGCGCACGAGACTGTCGCTATCGTCGCCGTCGAAGGGCGAGACCGCGACACCGACCGACGCGCCAATCAGGCAGCGGCTGCCGTCGATCGTATAGGGCTGCGAAATGCTGGTGATGATGCTGGTGGCGATATCACCGAGCACACCGCGATCCTCGATCCCGGGCATGATGACCTGGAATTCGTCACCGCCGAGACGGCTGACCTTTTCCTTGTCGCCAACCACGCGCACGAGACGGCCGGCGACCTGCTTGAGCAAGGCATCGCCGGCGGCATGGCCGAGCGTATCGTTGACCTGCTTGAAGCGGTCGAGGTCGATCAGCATGATCGCGCAAGGAGAGCGCTGCTGCGCCGACTGGGTGAGCGTGCGTTCGAGCAGCTGCGACATGCGGCGCCGGTTGAGCAGGCCAGTCAGCGCATCATGCATCGCCATGTGCGAGCTTTCCTCGGCCGAGCGGCGCTCGCCGGTGATGTCCTCGCAATGCCCGCGAAAGCCCGCGAACTCGCCGCGCTGCAGGATCGGTTCACCGGAGATCGCCCACCACAGCGTTTCGCCATCAGCCCGCTCGCTGCGCACGGTGAGCTTCTCGAAGCGCCCCTTGCGCGCGAAGGCGAAGGGCAGCGTACGCTCGCCTTCGCTCTCGTTGCCGCCTTTGAGGAACAGTTCGAGGAAGCTCTGGCCGGTGGCGCTGCCATTCTCGGTCAGCAGGGCGTGAGCACCCGGAGAGAGGTAGGTCACGCAGCCTTCGACATCGGTCGACCAGAAAAACCCGAGGCCGAGTTCTTCGTAGGTATGGCACAGTGCAGCCGCCTCGCTCTCGGACGTGCGCGGTGGCGGGGCATCGCTTGCCCCGATCCCGAATACTCCGCGTGCCTTGCGCAGCACCACCTTGGTGTCCCCTTAGTGAGATCATCACTTCAAATTAGGTATGTAGCGCAAGGGCCTTGTAGGAAGGTTAACGCGGTCAAAGTACCGCAACGATATAGATAACCTGCTGGTAGAAATGAAAAAAGGGCCGGAAGCACACAAAGTGCTTCCGGCCTTAGTCTGTTCGCAGGAGGAACATGGTCTGGCGGGGCCCCGGAGGACTAGAGGGAGAGGATCTTGCCCCTGGCCCCGCCAAGCTGGTTAATCAGTAGTTGTAGGCACGCTCGCCATGGTCAGCAATGTCGAGGCCTTCGCGCTCGCCTTCTTCGCTGATCCGCATGCCGAGGGTCTTGTCGAGAATGAACCAGATCACGGCCGTGCCGATACCCGACCAGGCGAGCGTGATGAGCACCGCTTCGAACTGGATCACGAGCTGCGCCGCGATGTCGTACGTAGGCGCGGCGACCGACGGGAACTTGGTGTAGTCGATCACGCCCTGGCCGCCGAGCGCCGGCGAGGCGACAATGCCGGTGGCAAGCGCGCCGGTGATGCCGCCGATACAGTGGACACCGAAGACGTCGAGCGTGTCGTCGTACTTGAACTTGTTCTTTACCGTGCTGACGAAGAAGAAGCACAGCGGCGAGACGATGAGGCCAAGGACAATCGAGGTCATCGGCGCGCCGTAACCCGAGGCCGGAGTGATCGCGACGAGGCCGGCGACAGCACCCGAGGCAGCGCCCAGCATCGACGGCTTGCCGTGGACGACCTGCTCGATGATCGCCCAGCTGACCGCAGCAGCGCAAGTCGCCAACATGGTGTTGACGAAGGCAACCGCAGCAACGCCGTTCGATTCAAGGTTCGAACCCGCGTTGAAGCCGAACCAGCCCACCCACAGCAGTGAGGCACCGATCATGGTCATGGTCAGCGAGTGCGGCGGCGTTGCTTCCTTGCCGTAGCCCAGGCGCTTGCCGAGGAGGAGGCAGCCAACGAGGCCCGCGATACCTGCGTTGATGTGAACGACGGTGCCGCCCGCGAAGTCCAGTGCGCCCTTGGCGTAGAGGAAACCGGCATCGGTCGGCGCATCGGCGAGGAAGTCCGGACCGGCCCAGTACCAGACCATGTGCGCGATCGGGTAATAGACGAAAGTCGACCACAGGACCACGAACACCATAAGCGGGGTGAACTTGATGCGTTCAGCGAACGAGCCGATGAACAGCGCCGGTGTGATCATGGCGAAGGTCATCTGGAACACGAAGTAGCTGAGTTCGGGGATGTAGACGTTGTTCGAGAACGTCGCCGAGAAGGTCCCGCTGGTAACGCCGGCCATCAGCACCTTGCTGAAGCCGCCGATGAAGGGCGAGCCGCCGGTGAAGGCGAGGCTGTAGCCGTAAGTTGCCCAGAGCAGGCCTGCGATCGAGACGATCATGAAGACCTGCATGAGCACAGACAGCATGTTCTTGGTGCGGACGAGGCCGCCGTAGAACAGCGCGAGGCCGGGAATGCTCATCATAAGGACAAGCACGGACGACACCAGCATCCAGGTGGTATCACCCTTGTTGACCATGGTGGCCTGCTGCGCGACGGTTGGCGCCTTGACCATCGCCGCCTGCGCAAAGGCAGTGGACGCGGCGCCGAGCGTCAAGCCCGCACCCGCGACCCCGCCAATCATCTTACGGATCATCGAAGTTCCCCTCATGTCAGAAGTGGCGGTCCCCACCGCGCTTGTGACTGCGGCACTCGCGTTGGGAGCGCTCACAGGGCGGTATCCCCGGTTTCGCCGGTGCGAATGCGGGTGGCCGAAGCAAGATCGAGAACGAAGATCTTGCCGTCGCCGATCGCCTCGGTGCTGGCAGTCTGCTGGATCATCTCGATGATCCGGGGTGCCAGATCGTCGCTCGCAGCGATCTCGATCTTCACCTTCGGCAGCATGTTGGTGGTGTATTCGGCGCCGCGGTAGATCTCGGTCTGGCCCTTCTGTCGGCCGAAACCCTTCACTTCCGACACCGTCATCCCGGCAACGCCCAGCCCGGAGAGCGCTTCACGCACTTCGTCGAGCTTGAACGGCTTGATGATGGCGATGATGAATTTCATTCATGCCCCCTTTGCGGCCTTCTCGCCGGGCGACCTGCCGGCTGATTGAGCCAAGCAAACACCGTGCCAATTGCGCGGGACACGGGAATCCGGGGGAATCTTTTCGCGACTGCGGAAAATACCTGAGCTGGGACGCTCGAATCTTGGGCAGATTCCGGCGGGTGCCCAAAAAATGGGCATTGTATACTTGACAAAGCAGGCGTGATCGGGCATTGATTGAGCATCGAAGGACGCCCAGCCATGACCGACATTTTCGCCCCGCACTTTCAGTCAGAAGACGCAGCCCGCGAACACCTTGAGGCGCTCCACTGGCCGAATGGTCCCTTCTGCCCCCACTGCGGTTCGGTCGATGCCAAGCGCCTGCCTCCCCAAAAGGGACGCAAGACGAAAGCTCACCCTGAAGGAATGATCCGTAAGGGCGTGGTCCAGTGCAATGACTGCCGTCAGCAGTACACCGTCACCGTTGGCACCGTGTTTGAGTCCTCCAAGGTTGCGCTCAACAAGTGGCTCTTGGCGAACCATCTGCTTTGCGCTTCCAAGAAGGGCATTAGCGGTCATCAGATGGCCCGTATGCTGGGCGTCACCTACAAGACCGCTTGGTTCATGATGCATCGCATCCGCGAAGCCATGAAGGACGATGGCTCCGAACCTCTCGGCGGTCTCGGTGAGACCATCGAAGCCGATGAAACCTATGTTGGCGGCAAGATCAGCAACCGCCATGCCAAGCAGCGTGGGCGCGGCGAGCAGAAGCTTTCCCCGTTCCGCGACAAGCAGCCCGTTGTTTCCCTTGTGGAGCGCGGTGGCCGCGTCCGTTCATTCCATGTTGCCAACGTGACCGGCAACACGCTCCGCCATATTCTTGTGACCAATGCCGACCGTGGTAGCTGGCTCATGACCGACGAACACAACGGCTACAAAGCAGTCGGCAAAGAGTTCACCGGCCACGGCGTGGTTGCGCACTCACGCGGCGAGTACGTCCGCTCGACCTACTTCCACACCAACACGATTGAAGGCTTCTTCTCGCTGCTTAAGCGCGGGATCATCGGCACCTATCACCATGTCAGCGAAGCGCATCTGCACCGCTACACGACCGAGTTCGACTTCCGCTACAACACGCGCAAGATGAATGACTTTGAGCGCGCCGAAGTGGCCTTGCTCGGCACTATCGGCAAGCGCCTTACCTATCGGCGGACTGGTCTTAGCGCCGCCTAAGAAGGTCGTCCCGGCACCGCGTATTGGTCAACGTCGCATTCGTTACGTACGTTAATGCGGTGCAACCTGTGGATAAAGCCTGCGACTCCACAAAAAGTGACTCGACTTCAACGGGTTACCGTGGATTCATGTTCGTTGATTGTTCCGCAAAACAATTGCCCCCGGCGCTACCAACACCGGGGGCTTTTGGCGGGGCAACTCTTGCCAGTCGTTGGCCGGGTCAAGAGCGGGATTTTCCCCGCCGATATTGGAGCAATCCTATACGGCGGGGTGCCTGTCAAGCGGTCATACAACGCCGAGCGAAAGGATTTTCGGCATGTCGTATGAGCCACCATGGGGGCCGCACAATCGCGCTCCTTACACTCCTGAAGTCTTCCAAGAAGTTAAGTTGAAGCTCGCCCTCGGTGAGCACCAGCATGACATTGCGGCAGCACTCGGTTGGAACCAAGGACGTGTGTCCGAGGTAAAGACCGGCAAGCGTGGCACTGACACCAATCAGCCCACCTTGTTCTGAACCTGGGGGGCAGGCTTCGGCTTGCCCCCTTTTTCATTATGGGGCTTCGGCGGTGTCTTCAGCATCCGCCGCAGGACCGCGTCTTCTCTCTCTTGATCGGTGTCAGTCATGGTCGAAAAAACCCCGTTCCTAGTTAGATACACCGGAGGCGATGATCCATTCCAAGCCCTAAAGCTAGGTAGGGTAGCCCATGCATGGAACAACACTCATTTCCTGATTTTTCTGACGTTCATGGGACTGACGAGACTGGACATGAAACATGCCGCAGCGATCTACCATTCACAAAAAGCTGATTCAGCGCAGCGGGACATGACACGAGATTTATTACTAAGCATGGCCGGAGATTATGAACCAGATCATGAAATTCACAAACTGGCAGGCCGGTTTAAAGATCTTTGTAAAATTTTATCGAGTAATGCGGGGCGTAGAAATGCTATAGTACATGCTCACGTTGTATTTGATTTACAAGGTCGCATTCATTACAATTGGCTTGTTCCTGTTAAACCAGACTCTCCCAAATCCGACCCGTTCAATGATGTGGACGGATTTCTAAAAGAGTTGCAAGACATGCTTGCCGAGGCTGGTTCTATCTATGAGGATTTAGCTGTACTTTTCGCATGGCCCGATAGAGGTCGGACGCAATCAGGTCAGCAATACTTTCTGGTAGCAGATCATACTGAAGCAGATACGCCACCCCCGCCTGAACCATCGCAGGCGTAATCTCGATTACTTCCGGCCTGTCACGCTCCGAATCACTGCTCATTTCAGCCTGCTTTGTCAAGTATACAATTGCCCAAAAAATGGGCACTCATCGTGCCTTCAATCGCCGCGGAAGTAGCGGTCCGTTGGCGTTGTCGGGAAGCCATCAATGCTGCGATTCCGGCCTGCTGTCTTGGCCATCCACTCGGCTTCATCGGACTTGGCGTGGTACTTGACCAGAGTCTTGCGCTCCTGATCGAGCGTCATGACGGGCACGCCCCAGCCGCAGCTGGTCTGCAAGGTCTCCACGGCAATATCGAAGATCTGCCGCGTGCCGGGCAGGATCGTGAAATGCGCGGCGAGCTCATCCCAATCGGGATCCTTGGGCAGCACCGGCCGGCCCGTGCCATAGAGGCGCAGGATCAGCGGGGGCTGGCCAAAGTTGCACATCATCACCGTGATCCGGCCGTCGGCGACGAGATGCGCGTGAGTTTCGTTGCCCGAGCCTGCCAGATCGAGATAGGCGATCCGGTTGGCCCCGAGCACGCGGAAGCTGTCATACCCCTTCGGCGAGAGGTTGATCCGCGCATCCGCCGCGGCAGTGGCCACGAAAAAAAACGCTCTGCGCGCTCATCATGGCCTCGTGCTCGGGCAGGATGCGGTCGGTGAAGTCGGCCATTAGAGAAAATCGCGCAAAGTCGCGATGAAGCGGTCGAACTGGTCGTGGTGGAGCCAGTGGCCGGCGTTTTCGAATTCGATGACCGTGCCATCGCGGAAGTGCTTGATGCGGCCGTCGCGCTCGGGATTGCCGGCCCACGAATCCGCACCGTTCAAGAGCAGCGTGGGGCAGGTGATCGCCTCCCACAGCTCGTGCTTGCGCTCGGTCGAGATATCGTAGGGGTGATCGATGTGGACGTAAGGGTCGAACTTCCAGGTGAAAGTGCCATCCTCGTTGCGGTTGATGCCGTGGATCGTGAGGTGCCGGGCCTGGACGTCAGTGAGGTAGGTGTTCTCGGCCTTCATGCGCGCGTAGGCGTCTTCCAGCGTCGCATAGCGGCGCGGCAGGCGGCCGGCTGCCTTGCGCTTTTCCGCAATGTACTCGCGCACGCGCCGGGCGAAGGGCACGTCCTTCATGCGCAGTTCCCAATCGGGCGTCGGGAAGATGCCCTCGATCGCGACGAGCTTGGCGACGTCCTCCGGGAACAGCCCGGCATAGCGCAGTGAGACATTGGCGCCCCACGAATGCGAGACGATCGTGACGGGGGCGAGGCCGAGCTGGTGGACGAGCTGCGCGACGTCGTAGACCATGTCCATCGTGCGGTAGTTGCCGTCCGATGCCCAATCGCTGTCGCCATGACCGCGGTGATCGAGCGCGATGACATGCCAGTCGTCGCGCAGGGCCTCGGCGGTCCAGTCCCAGCTGCGGCAATGGTCGCGCCCGCCGTGGATCAGGAGGAGCGGCGGCTTCTCCGCATTGCCCCAGTCAACGTAGTGGAGGCGCAGGCGCTGCGAGATGAAAGTGTTCGAGGTGGGGCCGAGCAGTGTCATCGGTCATCTTTGCCGCAGGTGCGAACAGGCCGCAAGCCCGGTTTAGATCCTGTCGCGCCACGAAACCTTGGGCACGAAGCCGATCACCTCACCCGCTCGCGCGCTGGAGAGCAGCGCGGCTTCTCCGGCAAGCGTCTCCGCCAGCGGCACGCTGGGGAAGTGCTCGGCCATCAGATCGCGCGAGGGGCGGCCGATCAGGTTGTCCGCCGCTGCGATGATCATGGCCTCATGCCCGGTGGTTTCGGTCTCGAGCGCGCAGCGGCAGGCCTGCGCCGCGTCTGCGGCGTCGATATAGCTCCACAGGTTCCATTTGCGGCTGGCCGGATCGGTCTGGATCTGCGGCAGTGCGGCATAATCTTCGGCCACGTAGACGTTGGAGAAGCGCAGCGAGATGATCGCCATGGCAGGGTGCCAGCGCGCGAACTCGTCGGCCATGGTCTCGCCCACGCGCTTGCCGAGCGCATAGGACCAGTTGGGGAGCAGCGGGTGCGTCTCGTCGATCGGGGCAAAAAGCGGCGGTTCGGCGAAGGGCAAGCCGAGGATCGTCTCGCTCGAAGCCCAGACCACGCGGCCGATGCCGAGCCGGGCGGCAGCGGAGAACACGTTGTAGGTGCCCATGACGTTGATGCGGAAAGCCGCCTCGTCGGTCGTGGCGCCGGGCTTGGGGATGCCGGCGAGATGGAGCACGGCGTCGAAGCGACGGGCTGCCGTATCAACGCCCGAAAGCGCGCCCATGACTGCGCCGAAATCCGCGCAATCGAGCCGGACGGTATCATCGCCATAGACCGAGCTGACGATATCGAAGCCGGTGACGCGGTGGCCTGCAGCACGAAGCGCCGCGACCGCATGTTTGCCCAGTTTGCCGCTGCTTCCTGTGACCGCGATGCGCATGCCCCTGCCCTCCTGCGAGTTACCGTTCCTTGGTGGCGCTGAAGGTCAGCTCCGGATTGCGTTCCTGCTGATAGCCGACATCCCACGCCGAACGCGCCATGAAGACGGGATCACCGTCACGGTCCTTGGCAAGGTTCGACAAGTTGAAATCGGCAAAGTTGCGCAAGGCCGCCTCGCTGCCCTTGAGCCAACGCGCGGTGTCGAACGGCGAGGGTTCGAGCACGGCCTCGACCTTGTACTCCGCTTCCAGTCGCGAGATCAGCACGTCGAGCTGGAGCTGGCCGACCACGCCGACGATCGATTGCGCGCCGATCTCGGGATAGAACACCTGAATCACGCCTTCCTCGGACAAGTCGTCGAGCGCTTTCCTGAGCTGCTTGGTCTTGGTCGGATCCTTGAGCTGGACCCGGCGCAGGATTTCTGGCGCAAAATTGGGCAGGCCGGTGAAGCGGACGATGTTCTTTTCCGACAGCGTATCGCCCACGCGCAAGGTGCCGTGGTTGGGGATGCCGATGATGTCGCCCGCCTCGGCGGTATCGGCAATCTCGCGGTCCTGCGCGAAGAACAGGATCGGCGAATGGACAGCAATCGGCTTGCCGAGGCCCGACGGCGTGAGCTTCATACCGCGCTTGAAGGTGCCCGAGACCATGCGCATGAACGCGATGCGATCACGGTGCATCGGGTCCATGTTGGCCTGGACCTTGAACACGAAGCCGGTGACTTCGGGGTGGTCGGTTTCGATCGTGCCGGAGTCGCTCGGCTGCGGGCGCGGTGGCGGGGAGTGGCGGGCGATGGCGTCGATCATTTCGGCGACACCGAAGTTCTTGAGCGCCGAGCCGAAATAGACCGGCGTCAGGTCGCCGTTACGATAGGCGGTGAGATCGAATTCGGGGTAGCCGATCTGCGCGAGCTCGATTTCCTCGGCGATCTCGGCTGGGATGGCGCCTTCGGTCATGGGATCGCGCTTGCCGAGGAATTCGCGACTGTCGCCCTCAGGGCGGGCAATCGTGCCCGTCGCAAAATCGAGCACGCCTTCGAAGATGCCGCCCATGCCGATGGGCCACGACATCGGGCAGACATCGAGAGCGAGCGCGTCGGCCACTTCGTCGAGCGTTTCGAACACTGGGCGGCCTTCGCGGTCCACCTTGTTGACGAAGGTGATGATTGGCACCGAGCGCAGGCGGCAGACCTCGAACAGCTTGCGCGTCTGCGGCTCAATACCCTTGGCCGCGTCAATCACCATGATCGCGGAATCGACCGCGGTCAGCGTGCGGTAGGTGTCTTCGGAGAAGTCCTCGTGGCCTGGCGTATCGAGCAAGTTGAAGACGACGCCGTCCTTCTGGAAGGTCATGACCGAGGAGGTGACCGAGATGCCGCGCTGCTGCTCGATCTTCATCCAGTCGGACCGGGCGCGCCGCGCCTGCCCACGCGCCTTGACCTCGCCGGCCAGATGGATCGCGCCGCCCTGGAGGAGCAGCTTCTCGGTCAACGTGGTCTTGCCCGCGTCAGGGTGCGAGATGATGGCAAAGGTGCGACGGTTGGAACTCATGGGGGCCGCCTAGCCGAGATGGCGAGCCGAATCCAGCGAGGGTGGTTCAGGCCGGCGCTGGCGGGACCGATGCATCGCTCACCCAGTTGCCGTGGAAACCGAAAGGAACGCGCTGTGGCAGGTGGACTTCCGCCACCGGCCCGCGCGCCACGTCCTGTGCATCAAGCACGACGAAGCTGGAGGGGCCGCCTCCGAAATCATGGGCAAAGGCCAGGAGCCAGCCATCATCTTCGGCCCCGCCGCTCTCGCGTGGTACGAAGACGGACTCGCCGGCACCGCGGCCCGGACCGTAGTCGTAATGCGTGCGCGCACCGGTCACGAGATCATGTTTGAAGGTCATGCCAGCGGGATGGGTGCCGAAGCCGACGGCATAGCCGTAGCGATATTCGCGGGTGCCGACGGCGGGCGCGTGGCGGGGGAATTCCTGCGGGGTCTGGTCGATCACGGTCACGCTGCTGCGGCGGCCCGCAATATCGAATTCCCAGCGTTCGAGCCGGGGCAAACTGTCGCGGATCGGCCCGTTGCGATCATGATCGAACATGCGGTCGAAAGCGCAGATATCGATGACGACCGAACCGTCGGCGCGGTCGTAGGCGTTCATAGGGTGATAGGCGTAGCAGAGCGGGATTTCGATCCAGATCATGTCCTGTGCGATGCCCTCGCGCGGCAGGAAGCCGACCCGTGCGCCGTAATCCGGGTTCCAGCTGAACGGGAAGCGCGAGCCCGCCTGCGCCATCTTCATATCGAGCGTGACGGGCAGATCGTAGATCACGGCGTATTTCTCGGTGAGCGACATGTCGTGGACCATCGAGGGGCCCATCGGGATATCGACGGTGCGGCGGACGCGGCCATCCTTGCCGACGACGATGTACTGCACATGACCCATCCAGCGGCCGGGGGCATAGGCGACCGCGTGCAGTTCGCCGCTCGCCGAATCGAACTTGGGGTGCGCGGTGAAGGCGCCGGGCAGCGTGCCGAAGAAATCGTTCCGCGCAACAGTGTCCAGCTCGTAAGTCAGCTCGACCGGAGTGCCGCCCGCCTCGACCACCGCCCAGGTGCGCCCTGCGAAACCAGCGACGTTGGTGTTGGGGCCATGGGCGCCACCAGACCAGTTGGGGCCGGTGACCGGCGGCTTGCCGAGCGCCTTGGCCACCGCGTCCCCACCGACATAGCGGTTGCGATACCACTCCGCCCGCCCCTCACGCAGACGCAGGCCATGGACCATGCCGGTGCCGGTGAACCAATGGTAAGCGGCGGCATCGGTATTGCCCAGGGGATTGGGCCCATTGCGCAGATAGCGGCCGTTGAGTTCTTTGGGGAGCTCACCAGAGACAGCGAGTCCGGTTGCCGTGATCTCTTCGGTCACGGGCGCGAAGTTTCCGGCGAGGTAGGGGTTCATCGGCCGCTCCCAGATGCTTTTGCTTTTAGCAGAGCGGGGAGGATGCCACGTTCACTGGCCCGGCGAAAGCGGACTTGTCCCGAAGCCGCCTGCTTTCAGCGCCGTCACCCACCCGTGAGGCAGCGGCGCAGGGCTTCGGCTTCCTGCGGATAAAGGGGCCTCCCGCCGGGCGTACCGATGATAACCCGGCGGGAGAGGCCGCTGTTGATGATGTCGATCCGCATGCCCCGCACCTTGTTCCACCGGTAGATATGGCTGACCGGACCCTCAAGCGTGTCCCAGTGCTTTTCGGTCAAGGGCATCCTGTCCGCCAGACATGACGCCAACGCGTCGTCCGAAAGCCGGGAATCCGCGAACAGCAAAGTGCGCAGCTCGCGCGCCCGCTTTCGTTCGCCATAGGCCTGCGCAAAAACGAGCAGGGCAAGCAATGCCATGATCAGCAAGGCCCATGTGACGACCGCCCAGCGCGGTGGCGGCGCCGCCTCGTTCATAGCGGTCGGACTGTCACGTCCATGCGGAAGCGCCTGCTTTCACCCACAACGAGCGTGACCACGCCGGGCTTGTCACGGAAATCGCCGCTGAACCCAGCCGGATCAGAGTGGCCCTGCCACGGCTCGATGCAGATGTAGCGCGCGCCCGGCACTTGCCACAGGCCGAGCATCGAGCTGTCCGGGAAAGCTACATCGAGCCATGCGCCACCCTCGGCGCCAAACGACAGACTGCGGCTGGCAAGGTCAGTCCAGATCATCGCGTCGGCAGCGAAAAGCGTTTCAGCGAGCTGCAGCGTGCGGCCCGCGACCGGGCTCGGCTCACCCTCCGCGAGCAGCAGCCCGGTCTCGCGGCTCACGCGGCGAATCGGCTGGGGTTCGGCCTGTTCGAACTCCAGCTTGTGCGCCGCCTTGTCCGCTCCGCCCGGCAGTGGCCAGGCGAATGCGGGATGATAGCCGAAGCTGAAGGGCAGCACGTCCGGACCGGGGTTGCTCACCGTGGCTTCCATCGCCAGCGTATGGCCGTCCAGCCGAAAGGCCACGTCCAGTGCGAAAGCAAAGGGATAGATCGCGCGCGTTGCAGCGCTGTCGATCAGGCGAAAGCGGGCCTCCGCTCCCTCATGCACCACGAGTTCGAACAGGCTGCGGCGGGCGAAGCCATGGCGCGGCATCGGACATGACCAGTCATCGACGCGGAGCGTATCACCCGCAAGGCTGCCCACGATCGGAAACAGCAACGGCGCATGGCTGGCCCAGAACGCGGGATCCGCATCGGTCATATATTCGCGGCCTGCCGCATCGGTCAGCGACCACAATTCGGCGCCCAGCGGATTGATCCGCGCGCGCAAGGCCCCCGATGCAATGGTCACGAATTCGGCGGTGGGCATTGCGGCAATCTCCGGCAGGGGACGAGGTCGGGGCGGGGCCTTTACGCGATCTTACGGGTTTTGTGCCAAGCCTTCGCGCAGGAAGCTATCGAGATCTGCCGTGGTTCGTGCGTCGTTCTTTGCCATGGCCGCTTCGATGCTGGCGCTCTCCTCCTGCGGCAATCCGCCGGGGGTCTACAGCCTGCCGGTCAGCGAGGCCTTTGCGCGGCTCGCGCAGGCCGACGTCGACGGGTTTCGCAAGGCGCGCCAGTGCGGCATCCTGATCCATTTGCACGCCCAGCCCGACGAAGAAACGAACAGCGTGACCTGGCGGGTCGAAAGCAGCGGCGAGCAAGTGCTTCATTTTACGGTCCACCTCACGCCGGTGCAGGACAAGACCAGCGCGACGATCGAGATTCCTGCCGATCCGAAAGGCGGCGAGGTCTACGACGGGGACTATTTCGTGGCGCGGCCCGCGTTCAGTCAGCCGCTCCGGCCCGCCTTGCAGGAACTGGTCGATGCGGCGATGGCGCAGCGCCAGTTCGACGCTGGGCAACTGCCCTTTTCAACCGATGGCGTGTGCGACGTCCAGCGCGCCGGACTGGAAGGCGGGCTGCATTTTGCGATCGACGACGATGCGGGCAAGGATACCGAACGAACCCTGGCCGACCACGATGCCGCAGCCGCAGCCGAGACCAATCCAAAATTCGGCGAGCCGATGGATCCCGCCGGGGCCAACTGACCGGTGCGCCGCATCTTGACCTTCGGCGTTCTGGCTCCCGCCGTCATGGCGGTGGCGGCCTGTTCTCAGCTGGGAACGGCCTATCCTATTCCATCTGCTGTCGCGCTTGCACGGCTGCGCGCCAGCAAGGCACCATTGATGCCGTTTGGCGATGCCGCTGCTGACAGCATGGCCCTGCAACAGGGCGACCACAGCGTGGTCTGGGTCATCCTGGACGCCGATGATCGCGAATTGCTCCGGCTCGTCGCAAAGATCTCGGCGGGAGATCAATCGACCCGCGTCTGGACCGATGTCGCCCCGCCCGAGGGCCCGCGCCATGATGCGGTCACCAAGGGTCTCGCCGCCAATCCCAGCATCGCGGCATTTTACCGCGCCATTGCTGCCGAGCAGGTCAACGCGGCGCTTGGCCAACGCCGCTTCGACCTGACGCGAACTTATGGGCCGATGATGGCGGCCACGCTCGCCAACTTGCCGCGAATGAGCAAGCTGTTCGACCAAGATGCCGCCGCCTCAGCAAAAGGGAGCCGCGACACGATGCAGCGCGCTTATGACGACGAGGCGGCGGGGCGCTGGCCCACGACGCAGGAGGGCGGCAGAGGCGATGGGCAGTTCGGCGACCCTACTGACGACACCAAGCCGAAATAGCCGGATCAGCCCCGCAGCACCCCGCCCAGCTTAGCCCCGGCGGCCACGATCTTGTCGGTGATCGCTTTCAGCGCAGCTTCGTCGTAGCTCTTGTCGGCCGGCTGCAAGGTGACCTCGATCGCCAGCGACTTCTGACCTTCCGGCACGCCAGTCCCTCGGAAATCATCGAACACGCGGGCCGCGACCACATTGGCCTTGTCCGCCCCGCGCACGGCGCGCAGCAGGTCGCCCGCCGGAAGCGCGTCGGGCACGAGGAAAGCAAAATCGCGCGTCACTGCCTGGAGTGCGGGCGGCGCGAAATGCGGGCGCGCGAAGCTGCCGGGGCCCTTGCGTGCCGGGATCGCCCCGAGAAACAGCTCGACCACCGCGACCGGTCCGGTGAGATCGAAAGCCTTGGCAGTCGTGGGGTGGAGCAGGCCAAAGCGGGCAAGCACCGTCTTGGGCCCAAGCCGCAAGGTGGCCGACTGGCCGGGATGGAACTGGCTTCCTGCCTCGCCCATCACTTGCAGGTTCTCGACCGGCGCGCCGGCTTCGGCGAGGAGCGCGAGGGCCTCGGCCTTAGCGTCAAAGGCGTCGAACGGCTTGGCCTTGCCAGTTGCCCAACCACGCGGCGCGGCTTCGCCCGCGAGGACGACGGCAAGGCTCGGCTGCTCGTCGCTCGCGCCGCCCTCCCCGCGCAGATAGCGGCGGCCGATCTCGAACAGACGGACCGAAGTGGCACCGCGATCGAGATTGCGCCGCGCCGCCGAAAGCAGGCCCGGCAGCAGCGAGGGGCGCATGGTCTTGAGGTCTTCGGAGATCGGATTGGCCAGCGTCCAGAGGCCTCCGTTGCCGCAGGCGAAATGTTCGGCCTCAGCAGTGGGAAGGAACGACCAGGTAACAGCCTCATTGAGCCCGCGCGCGGCAGCAGCGCGGCGGATGCGGCGTTCCTGGAGCTGCGCGGCGGTCGCGGTGGGCTTGGCCACGCCGTCCGCGCGCGGCAGCGGGGTGGAGGGCACGGCATCGAGGCCGTGAACGCGGATCACTTCCTCGACAATGTCCGGCGCGCCGTCGACGTCGGGGCGCCAGGTCGGCACGGTGACGTCCCAGTTTTTGGCCAAGTCTTCCGCCACATCGAAGCCAAGCGCGGCGAGAATGCGCTTCTGCTCGCCATTGGCGACATCGATGCCGCCGAGATTGCCGGCGAGAGCCGGATCATAGGCGAAGCTCTTGCGCGCAAGCGGGGGCTGCCCGGCGCGAATGACTTCACTGGGCGCGCCGCCGCAGATTTCGAGGATCAGGCCGGTAAGCAGGTCGAGACCGGTATCGAGAAACGCGGGATCGACCCCGCGTTCGAAACGGCCGCGCGCGTCGGACGTCAACGCCAGCGCTTGGCCGGTACGGGCGATATTGGCGGGGGTGAAGTAGGCGACTTCGAGGAGGACGTCGGTGGTCGTCTCCGAGCAGCCTGAATGTTCGCCGCCCATGATGCCGGCAATATCGTGGACGCCGCTGTCATCGGCGATCACGGTCATCCACGGTTCGAGCGCGTATTCGCGGCCGTTGAGCGCAAGGCAGGCCTCGCCATCGCGGGCCCTGCGTGCGACGACCGTGCCGGTGAGTTTGGCGAGGTCATAGGCATGCGCCGGGCGGCCATAGCCGAGCATGACGTAGTTGGTGATGTCGACAAGCGCCGAGATCGGGCGCTGGCCCGCGCTCTTGAGGCGGTCCTGCAACCACTGCGGGCTGGGACCGTTGGTCACGCCTTGGATGACGCGGCCGTAGAAGGCGGGGCAGCCTTCGGGATCGTCGGTGCGCACCTCCACCGGGCAAGGGAAGGTGCCGGCGACAGATGTCACATCGATGGGCTTGAGCACGCCCAAGCCTGCTGCGGCGAGGTCGCGCGCGATGCCGTGGACGCCCATGCAATCCGGCCGGTTGGGCGTGATCGCGACATCGAATACCGGGTCGGAGCCGAGATAATCGGCAAAGCTGGTGCCAACAGGCGCATCGGCGGGAAGCTCGATGATGCCATCATGCTCTTCGCCGAGGCCAAGCTCGCGCGTCGAGCACATCATGCCGTTGGATTCCACGCCGCGGACCGCTGCGACCTTGAGCGTCATCCCATTGGCGGGAACGACAGCGCCGGGGACACCGAGCACGCCAACGAGGCCAGCGCGCGCATTGGGCGCGCCGCAGACGACCTGCAGCGGGGTACCGTCACCCAGATCGACCGAGAGCACCTGCAGCTTGTCGGCCTGCGGATGCTTTTCCGCGGTCAGCACGCGCGCGACACGGAACTGCTTCAGCGCAGCCGAGGCATCCTCGACGCCTTCGATCTCTAGCCCGAGCGAGGTGAGCTTTTCGGCGATGGTGCGGGCGTCGGCCTTGGTATCGAGCACCGACTTCAACCACGAGAGCGAGAACTTCATGCCCGGACTCCCACGCCGCCGGAAAGGGTCGGCACATCAAGCGCGCCGAAGCCGTAGTGCGCGAGCCAGCGCACATCCCCATCGAAGAAGGCGCGCAGGTCGTCCATGCCATACTTCAGCATGGCGAGCCGGTCGACGCCTGTGCCGAAGGCAAAGCCCTGCCACTCATTGGGATCGAGCCCACCGAATTCGATCACCTTGCGGTTGACCATGCCGGAGCCGAGCACTTCCATCCAGCCGCCGTTCGCCGCATCGCCGCTGCCGCCGACGACGCGCTTGCCATTGATCAGGGTGTAGCCGACATCGACTTCAACCGAAGGCTCGGTGAAGGGGAAGTAGCTTGGACGCAGGCGCAGGACGATATCCTCGCGCTCGAAGAAGGCCTTGAGGAAGGTCTCCAGCGTCCACTTGAGGTGGCCAAGGTGGATGCCCTTGTCGATGACGAGGCCTTCGATCTGGTGGAACATCGGCGTGTGCGTGGCATCGCTGTCCGAGCGGTAGACGCGGCCCGGTGCAATCACGCGCAAGGGGGCGCCCTGGCTCAGCATCGAACGGATCTGTACCGGCGAGGTGTGCGTGCGCAGCAGCATCGCGCGGCCTTCCGCGTCCTTGTCCGGGAAATAGAACGTATCGTGCATCGCGCGCGCCGGATGCGTTTCGGGCATGTTGAGCGCGGTGAAGTTGTGCCAGTCGTCCTCGATCTCTGGCCCGGTCGCGACAGCGAAGCCCATATCGGCGAAGATCTCGGCCAGTTCATCCATGACCTGGCTGACCGGGTGGACACTGCCGCGAGGAAGCACGGTCGCGGGGAGCGACAAGTCCGCGGTTTCGGCGGCGAGCTTTGCCTCAAGCGCGGCGCTTTCGAGCGCAGCGCGGCGTTCGCCGAGCGCAGCTGTTACTGTCTCCCGCGCGGCGTGGATGCGCGGGCCAGTGCTGGTGCGTTCCTCGGGGCTCATGCCGCCCAGCGACTTGAGCAGGGCCGAGACCCAGCCCTGCTTGCCAAGCGCGGCGACGCGCAGCGCCTCGACGGCTTCGATCGTATCGGCGCCAGCAATCGCGGCGAGTGTAGGTTCAAGCTGTTCCATCGGACCCGCCGCTAGCGCCAAACGCGGCGGAATCCAAGGTTCGCGTTTAGTCTCTGGACGGATCGTGCAGCGCCTGTACCGGCGCCCCGGCGGCGGCCATGCGGGCGCGCATGACACCGGCGAGCACGGGATGGGGCAGCGCCGCATAGGCACGCGGGCTCATGCCCATGAACCGGTGGAACTCGCGCACGAACTGGGCCTGATCGTGATAGTGCGAATCGATGGCGCCGATCCAAGTGAGCGAAGGATCGAGCATGTATTGCGAAAGGCTGCGCATGAAACGCTGGCGGCGCAGGAGCAGGCTTGGCGGAAAGCCGAAATGCCGGCGGCAGACGCGCTCGAGCGTATGCGTTGGAAGGCCGGCGTGCTCGGCCATAGCGGCCACGGTGGCGACTTCGGGATCGACGAGGGCATGATGGGTCGCGCGGATTCGGGCTTCATCCGGCACTTCGAGCGCATCGAGGCTTTCGAAATGGCGCGTGATCCGCGCGAGTTCGACCGCTTCGTCGGGCTCCGGACCGAACAGCGTATCGACCAGCGGACACAACGGCGCGCAAGCCGGTTCGCTGGCCGGATCGCAAAGGCGATCAGCAAAGGCACGCGCCGGAGCACCGACAAACTTGGCCCAGCCGAGCGGTAGCAAGCCGATGCCCCAGATCCGTGACGTACCAGTTGTGAAGCGCAGTGTGGTGCTGGTGGGGCCGGTGACGATCCCAGTGAGGTTGCCGACCGGGGGCTCCCGCAGGAGTTCGGAAACCGGCAGCACACCGCTGATGATGCGCAGATTGGCCCATTCCGGGTGCAGGTGATCGGTCACTCGCCCATCGCAACCGGCGTCGATCTCGGTGATGTAGAAGGTGGTAAAATAGGGGCGCATAGCCGCGGGCGGCTGATGGAATCGTACCCTGACGGTACACTGACCGTTCACTGCTGCGCCCCTCGTTATAGACCCTGTTTGTAGGAGTATAACTCTTAGCAAGGCTAACAGGAACTGGCCAAAATGGCAAAAAGGGCACCGGTCAAATGACCGATGCCCCCTTGCAATTCAGGTAATTTTCTGTGGCAGATCGCTTCGAACGCACCAGATTGGAACGTTCGACAGCAATCTTCCAATCAGCTCGCCAGAGCCTGCTTGGCCTGCGCGATGATCGCCGTGAACACGCCGCCTTCGTTCATGGCCAGATCGGCCATGGCCTTGCGGTCGAGTTCAATCCCGGCAAGCTTGGTGCCGTGGATGAACTGCGAGTAGGTCAGGCCCTCGGCGCGGACAGCAGCGTTGATGCGCTGGATCCACAGACCGCGGAACTCCCGCTTCTTAACCTTGCGATCGCGGTAGGCATACTGGCCGGCCTTTTCGACGGCCTGCCGCGCGACGCGGATGGTGTTCTTGCGGCGGCCCCGATAGCCCTTGGCCTGTTCGAGAATGCGCTTGTGCTTGGCGCGGGTGGTAACACCCCGTTTGATACGGCTCATGGTCTAACGCTCCTCAGTTCAGCCCGTAGGGCGCCCACTTTTTGATCACCTTCGCATCGGCGTCGGAGATCACGTCCATGCCGCGGTTCTGGCGGATGTACTTGGCGTTGTGGCTGATCAGGCGGTGGCGCTTGCCGGCGACGCCGTGCTTAACCTTGCCGGAAGCGGTGATCTTGAAGCGCTTCTTCACACCGCTCTTGGTCTTGAGCTTGGGCATTTTCGTCTCCTTGGTAAGGGTACGTCCGACCCGCCGTGGCAGCCCTGCATGGCCAGGCGAGTCATCGAATCCGTACCCGATGAAGTGGGGGCGCTTAGTGGTGCGTGCCGCAAAAGGCAAGGAGAGATGGATTCCAGCCCTCCAGATGCCAGCCCATCACATGGTCGGTGTCGGATCGACCATGGGTTCATCCCCGCGCGGGGTGGGGGATGACCGGGGGGCGCGGTCCTGTGCCAAGGCCTCCCGTGCGGATGCGCTAGAATGCCCCGCCTTTGTTGGTTCGCCATAAGCGGCAACGATTTCGCCCACAGTTACAGGCGCGCCGGTTCCGCCGAAACTCGAGGATCGCATCATCTTCTGCGCGAACGCCTGACGCTCAGCGGTCTTGCGCATGGCCTGCAACGCCTCGCCGCCGGGGACGGCCGACGCAGGACCAAACGCCAGAGCCGCACAAGAGCCCGCGATGATGAGGCACAGCACGGCGGCAATGCGATAGCCCCGGACGGCGAACACGGCCGCTTGCAACGGCAGCACGGTCGCCAGAACGGGAACCAATGCCGGCAAGGCCGCCATCAGAATGAACAAGGTATAGGCGGCGATGATCTCGAGCATGGATACGGACATGCACCCATCCGGTTGACGCTCCGTAAAAACGGTCAGTCCCGTCCGATATCCTGCCGGTCAAACGGGGTCGTCTGGTAGGTCTCGTTGATCCAGTTGCTGAACAGCAAGTGGCCGTGGCCGCGCCAGGTGTTGGACGGCATGGCGGCTGGATCGTTGCCCGGGAAGTAGTGCAAGGGCAGACTGCGCCCCTCGTCACGGGCATATTCGCCCGCAAGGGACAGCGTGTCGTATTCGAGGTGGTTGAGCATGTGGACCGCGTTGTTGGCGGGATCTCCGATCAGGCAGAGGCCGGTCTCGGGGCTGTCGGCCAGTACGGTGAGCCCGCTCCCTGCGGGAAGATCCGTGCCGCGCAGCTCGCTCCAGCGCGATACGGGGACATCGAACCGATCGGGCAGCCCGCGCATGACGGGGTGTGCCGGGGCATGGTTAACGTGGCTGAACACACCGGTCGCCTTTTCGGCGAGCGCATGCTTTGGCACGCCGTGGAAGTGGTGCAAGGCGGCCATGGCGCCCCAGCACAAGCTCAGTGTGCGATGAACGTGGCTGCGCGACCAGTCGAGGATGCGGCGCATCTCGTCCCAGTAGGTCACTTCCTCGTACCCGATCTGCTCGACCGGAGCGCCGGTGATGATGAGGCCATCGAACTTCTCGGTACGGACATCTTCCCAGGGGCGGTAGAACGACGTGATGTGGCCCGCCGAGGTGTTCTTGCTCACGTGGTCCGAGATGCGCACGAGATCCAGTTCGATCTGCAGCGGCGTCGCGCCGAGCAGCCGGGCGATCTGCGTTTCAGTCGTGATCTTGTCGGGCATGAGGTTGAGCAGCGCGACACGCAAGGGACGGATATCCTGCCGGGCGGCCTCGGTTTCGCTCATCACGATGACGCCTTCGGATTCCAGCGTGCGGCGGGCAGGAAGATTGTCGGCAATGCGGATCGGCACGTGTCGTAACCCTTCGAACTTTTCGGGAAACGACGCCTGCAGCCTTGTTCCGTTTGGTTGCCGGACCGGCCACATCCCCTCGCTGGCGAGGGTGCCACCTTGCCCGGAAACCGGCAGGTTGGCGTCGGGGCGTCGATCCCCAACTCTTGATGCTTTTCGGAATGTAAGGCCGCGAGCGTTGAAATGCAATCCTGCGGCGCATGGGGCCCATGCGCCGCCCCTCTTGCTATTGCGAATGCCTCGCATTACATAGTGCAGGCCACCCCACCGAGGACTCGCTTCCGATGTACATCTGCATCTGCAATGCCATCCGTGAAAAGGACCTTCGCCGCGCTGCCTGGGAGCTGAGCGGCGATGCCGAGGCGCTTTATGCTCGGCTCGGCTTTGCGCCGCAGTGCCGCCAGTGCCTCGAAGATGCCGAGCAGATCGTGGCCGAGGCGCGGTCCTGCGTTCCTGCCTGAGCCGCCTTGCGCCCCATCCTCGCTCTGACTAGTCTCGCGCTATAGCGAGGAGACGCAGCGTGAAGGGTGATGCCAAGGTCATCGAGTTCCTCAACAAGGCCCTGCTCAACGAGCTGACCGCGATCAACCAGTACTGGCTGCATTACCGGATGCTGGCCAACTGGGGACTCAAGAAGCTCGCCGAATACGAACGCCACGAATCAATCGACGAGATGAAGCACGCCGACCGGCTGGCCGACCGCATCCTGTTCCTTGACGGGTTGCCGAACTTCCAGGCGATCGGCCGCCTGCGCATCGGCGAGGATGTCGAGGACGTGCTGAAAGCCGACCTTGCGCTTGAACACGACGCGATCCCGCTGCTCAAGGACGCGATTGCCTACTGTGAGAGCGTGCGCGATTTTGTCAGCCGCGATTTGTTCGCCGACATCCTTTCCAACGAGGAAGAGCATGTCGACGTGCTGGAAACTCAGTTCGAGATGATCGCGCGGATGGGGCTGGCAAACTACGTCCAGCTCAACAGCGAGGCCTCTGAAGCCTGACCGTTCAAGGCGCGGCGCGGACCACCACCTCGCCGCCCTTCATCACGAACGCAGGCTTTTCCAGCACGCGCACATCGGCCAGGGGATCGCCGTCGACCGCCACCAGATCGCCATAGCGGCCCGGCGCGATGGCGCCGACGTCAGCCGTCTTGTCCAGCGCTTCGGCGGCGCTGCGGGTGGCGGCCTGGATCGCTTCCATCGGCGTCATGCCCCATTCGACCATCTTGGCGAACTGTCTGGCGTTGTAGCCGTTGGGGTAGACGCCGCCGTCGGTACCGAACAGCAGCTTGACCCCGGCAGCGTGCGCGGCGCGAAAGGTTTCGCGCTGCTTGCGGCCGATCATGCGCTCCTTGGCGAGGCTTTCTTCGAATACGCCGTTGCTGGCGCCCTCGGCGAGGATGTAGTCGTCGTTGTAGATGTCCATGTCGAGCCAGGCGCCCTTCGCCTTGGCGAGCTTGAAGCTTTCGTCATCAGCAAGGCTGGCGTGCTCGATCGTATCGACGCCGGCACGCAGCGCATCGTTGATCCCCGCCGTGCCATGCGCGTGTGCCGCAACGCGCATCCCAAGCATGTGCGCCTCGTCGACAACGGCTTTGATCTCCTCGAAGCTCATCTGCTGGGCACCGACCGAATCGGTCTTGGAGAAGACGCCGCCGGTCATGCAGACCTTGATCACTTCAGCGCCATACTTGCGATTGCGCCGCACGGCGGCGCGAAATTCGTCTGGCGAGTTGGCGATATTCGGAGAAGGAACCTTGAACGAGGGCGGGAACTCGGTGGAATCGCAGTGCCCGCCGGTTGCGCCAAGCGCATAGGTGGCGGGCACGATGCGCGGGCCCGTGATATAGCCCGCCTCGATCCCCTGCTTGAGCGCGACATCGTCGTAGTTGCCCGAGCCAACATTGCGCACCGTGGTGAACCCGGCATCAAGCGTCCGCTTCGCATTGGCGACACCGACCACAGTCCAGAAATTGTCGGTATATTCAAGGCTCCGATAGCCGCTGAAGCGCGGATCGCCGGTGAGGTGGACATGCATGTCGATCAAGCCGGGCACCAGTGTGCGCGGGCCAAGATCGATCGCCTCGGCGCCGGCGGGAACCGCATCTCCGGCCTTGCCGACCGCAGCAATGCGGCCATCGGTGATCACGATCTGGACATTGTCCACCGTTCGCCCGGCGAGGACATCGACCATGTGCGCGGCGCGGACGACCACCGTTTTGGCAGCCGCAGGTGTGGCGGTGAGCGCCAGTCCGACGGTGATTGCCCCAAAGACGCTGCGCATTCCGGTTCCCTCCAAAAATCTCAAAAGCTTGCTCGCATGCACGGACGAGACTGACAAGGCCGCTTATTCGGTGAAGATGCGAAGGCCATGCGCGGCGGCGTGGGCCGCAAAGTCTCCGCCGGGGACTGCCCTCAGACCCAGCGGCGCTTGGCGGTTGGGGAGATAGGCAGCAGCGCGCAAGGGTCCGCTGCGGGTGTGGACGACAAGAGGGACGCGCCGGTATTCGCCGCGCTCGGGGCGACGCGGATCGCAAGACTCCCAGGCATCAAAGGCAGCGAGCACGGCGCGCGGAATCGGCCTGATGCCGCCATAGACCCAGCCCTCCACGCGGCCGCTGCCCGGCAGGAGCACGGGATAGACCCCTTGGCGATCGCGCCGCAGAAACAACGCACCGCGCACCCACCCGCGGCGGGGCCGCCCGCCGAGGCGCGGCAAGAGCGTGGCAGTCAGCGTGTTGGTATGTTCGTGGGTCAGCGTGCCATAGAAGAACAGGCGGCGCGGGACCTTCATCGGATCAGTGGTGGCAGGCCAGCGCCTCGACCACGTCTTCCAGCCTTGCGGCATCGCCCACCGCAATGACATGCCCGTCCGACCCGGTATGAAGCGGTTCGCCGTTCCAGTCGGCCATGGTGCCGCCGGCTCCTTCGACCACCGGGACAAGCGCAGCCCAGTCATGCAGCTTGAGCCCGGCCTCGCAGACAACGTCGAGGAATCCCGAGGTGAGCATCGCATAGTTGTAGCAATCACCGCCCATCACCATGCGCTTGTGGTCGGTCTTTGCGGCGAGTCCCATAAAGTGAGCGCCATCGTGATCATCGAAGTAATGCGGGCCGGTAGTCGCCAGCGCGGCATCGGCAAGATGCGCGCAGGCGCGCGTGCGAACCGTATGGCCGTTGAAGGTCGTGGGGCGCCCGACCGCGCCGACCCAGCGTTCGCCGAGGATCGGCTGGTCGATCACGCCGAGTACCGGAAAGCCTTCGACCACGAGCGCGATCAAAGTCCCGAACATGGCGCGGCCGGCGAGGAAACCGGTGGTCCCGTCAATCGGATCGAGCACCCAGCTTCGCCCGGACGTGCCAGGGGTAGCGCCCATTTCCTCGCCGATCACGGTATCGTCCGGAACCTCGGCAGCGAGGATGGCACGCATGGCCTCTTCGGCGGCGCGGTCTGCCAGGGTGACGGGCGAGGCATCGGGCTTCCGATCCGCCGAAAGGCCGCTGCGGAAATA
The DNA here is from genome assembly GCA_903834285.1 of uncultured Sphingomonadales bacterium. GTDB lineage: Bacteria > Pseudomonadota > Alphaproteobacteria > Sphingomonadales > Sphingomonadaceae > Novosphingobium. The sequence goes on from CAILIO010000238.1 coordinate 31,854, forward strand.
GGGACGGATGGCAGCGCCGGCGGCATCGGCCAGACGCAGGGCAAGCGCGATGTCGCGATCGAGATCGGTGTCCTTCATGGTTCAGCCATGGGCCGCGTCCGGGTGCGCGGTCAAGTGGGCGTCTCGCGGAGAGATGCCTTTGAGGACCTGCGGCCTTGGCGAAGAGCAGGGTTTGTGCTTATCGATAGGTATAGGGCGCACTCCGTGGGGACGATGGGGTAGCCAGACTTTTCACGAGCGCAGATGTTCGCTGCGGCGCGACGATTTCTTGTTGGGGGGCAACGATGAACCGGATGAGCAGACCTGCCGTCGACCCGGCGATCGCCTCGGGCGGGGCGGCGACGCGCGATGGCCAGCCGATCTCCTATAGCCGCGCGCCGGCGCACGATCTCGCACCCTGGATAGCCCGGCTCTATGTGACGATCGTCGATGCGCCCCCAGACTATGCGCTATCGTGCGGGATTTTGAGCGATACAGCGATGCTGCGCATCCAGCTGCGCGGTGACTGGACCGCCGAGACCGTGGAAGGCCGCCGCGAAATGGGGCGCGCCGCGCTCTACTTCGGCCCCCAGACCCGGCGCATGCCGATCACCGTCAAGGGCAGCTTTACCAGTGTCGGCTTTTCGTTTCGGGCGGGTGCATGCCACGCGCTAGGTGGCATCAAGCTCGACACGATGTGCGACAAGCTCGCGCCGCTCGAAGCGCTGGGCTTGTGCCAGAAAGAATGGATGAGCCTGTTTCGCGAGGGCGATTCGCCGGAGGACTGGTGCATCGCCATGGAAGACGCGATGCGCCGCATGACCGCCCGCAGCGGCGCGGCCGAACCGGATCCGGTGGCGGCATCGGTTGAAGCTGCGGCCTTCACCAATCCGGAGATCACCGTGGCTTTACTCGCGCAGCAATGCGGCACCGAGCAGCGCAAGCTTGAACGGCTGGTCCGGCGGGATTTTGGCATGCCGCCCAAGCAGGTGCTGCGCCGTTCGCGCGCGCTGGACATGGCGAGCCACTTGCGCGGCGTGGCCGATCACGACGAAGCCGAGGCGCTGGCGCTGCGCTATTATGACCAGAGCCACCTCATCCGCGAATTCACCGCCTTGTTCGGAATGAGCCCGCGCCAGTTCGTCGATTTGCCGCAGCCGCTCATGACGCTTTCGCTGGAGACGCGGCAGGCCCGGCGTCTGGAAATGCTGGCGCGGATCGCGCCCGGCGACATCAAGCCCTGGCAGTAGCGTCTTCGCGCCATTCGCCGGGCGCGAGCCCGTCGAGCGACCATTCGCCGATGCGCCAGCGCACCAGTCGCAGCGTGGGAATGCCTGCTGCTGCGGTCATGCGGCGCACCTGCCGGTTGCGCCCTTCGCGGATGGTCAGCTCCAGCCAGCAATCGGGCACGCTCTTGCGGTAGCGCACCGGCGGATCCCGCGGCCAGAGCGCGGGCGGATCGATCCGGCGCACCTCGGCGGGGAGCGTTGGCCCATCTTTGAGGTGCACACCGCGACGAAGCGGTTCGAGCGTGGCTTCGTCAGGATCGCCTTCGACTTGCACCAGATAGGTCTTGGGCATCTTAAAGCGGGGGTCGGTGACGCGCGACTGGAGGCGGCCATCATCGGTCAGCAGCAGCAATCCCTCGCTATCATGATCGAGGCGGCCTGCTGGATAGACGCCGGGCCGGTCGATGAAAGCAGCGAGCGTGGGTCGGGGCGGCCCGTTGGGCTCCTCACTGAATTGGCAGAGCACGCCGAAAGGCTTGTTGAAGAGCAGCAGTGCCATCACTCGGCTTCCTCGAACGCAAGGCTGCCCTGATCGACCAGTGCCGCCAGCAGCGATGCAACCGGGACAGAGACTGCCAGCCGCGGTTCAACAAGCAGAGTGCCGCCCGCACAGATCCGCTCGGCGAGCGTGGCCGCATCACCCGTGCAATCGAAGCTTTGTCCATCGACGAACAGGCAAACAGCCTGCTCGCTCTGGCGGATGAAGGCGAAGCGGCTGGCCGAATTCCGGCTGAGTTCACAGCCGTCAGCCAGGCAGGTTTGCATGGCCCGCAGACCTATCGGCGCTTCGGGCCGCCAATCGGCGTCGGCATATTTTGGCAGGCTGTTGTAGGCGCCGAACCAGCGGGAAAAGGCCGCACCATCAGCGACTGCCTCCACGACAAGGGCGTGAAGGCGGGCCAGCGCCTCGGGCGTGATCTCGCCGGGGTTCGCCTGAAGGGCGAGATCCGCGTCCGAATAGCGATCATCCTCGCGCATCGCATCGGCCAGATGCGCGCTCCAGCTTTCGACGAGATCGGCGCGGGAGGGCGCGCGGAAACCGATCGAATACGTCATGCAATCATCGCCGACTGCCACGCCGTCATGTGCGAAGCCGGGCGGAACATAGAGGATATCGCCGGGCTCCAGCACCCAGTCACCGGTCGCCTCGAACTCGGCGAGGAGACGCAGATCTTCGTGCGGCAGGAGTTCGGTCGCCTCATCACAGCGCGGCCCGACACGCCAGCGCCGACGGCCGAGCCCCTGCACGAGGAACACATCATACTGATCGAAATGCGCCCCCACGCCGCCGCCATCGGTGGCGTAGCTGACCATGACGTCATCGATCCGCCAATCGGGGACAAAGCGGAATGGCGCGATCAGTGCGGCGACTTCGGGCACGTGGTGATCGACGGCCTGTACGAGCAGGGTCCATGGCGCAGCTTCCGGCTGGGCGAACCGCGCTTCGGGGAATGGGCCGTTTTCCAGCACGATGCCATCGGGCCGCCGCGTGATGAGCCGCGATTCGACGCCGGCTTCCTCGCAGGCGAGGCCGGCAAGTTCATCCGGCTCGAGCGGATTGGCCCAGGCCGTCCACGGGTTGCGGATCAGCAGCGGGCGCTTTTGCCAGGTATTCTGCAGGAATGCGGCGGAGTCGAAATCGGCAAATTGCATGGCGCCGGGCATGGGCCTGCGCGCAGCGCCTGTCAAAATGTAGCGTCTGGTCAACGGGCCATGGGACACGGTAGGCTTGGCCCAACCGACCAAGCGACAAGTGGAGAGGTGAAGCGATGCAAGCCCTGCGCACCGATGACAGCCGTTTTGCCGATCTGCCCGGCTATGCTTTCACGCCTCATTATGTCGACACTCTGCCCGGATATGCAGGCTTGCGGGTGCATTTTGTAGACGAGGGACCCCGAGACGCCGCGACGACATTCCTGTGCCTGCATGGCCAGCCGAGCTGGTCGTACGTCTACCGCAAGATGATCCCGGTGTTTGCCGAGGCTGGCTACCGCGTGATTGCGCCCGATCTCCTTGGCTTTGGCCGATCGGACAAGCCGGTGGACGAGGCGGCCTACACCTTCCACTTCCACCGCGGCATGCTGATGGCGTTCATTGAGGCGCTGGACCTCCAGCAGATCACGCTGGTCTGCCAGGATTGGGGCGGAATCCTCGGGCTATCGATTCCGCCCGACATGCCGGAGCGCTTCGCGCGGCTACTGGTGATGAATACAGCGATCCCCACCGGGCGCTCGGCAGGGCCGGGATTCGATGCCTGGCGCACCTTCAATCGCAGCCAGCCTGATCTCGACATCCCCGGCCTGTTCAAGCGGGCGCAAGTGGGGATCAGCGATGCCGAGGCCGCGGCCTATGGCGCGCCCTTTCCCGATGCGACCTACAAGTCCGGGGTGCGGCGTTTCCCCGAAATCGTCATGACCAGCCCAGAAATGGAAGGCGTCGCCGAAGCCAAGCGCGCCGCGGCATGGTGGCACGATGAATGGCGGGGGCCGACGTTCATGGCCGTGGGGATGATGGACCCGGTGCTGGGGCCGGACGTGATGGCGGCCTTGCGCGCCACGATCCACGGCTGCCCGCCCCCGCTGGAAATCGCCGATGGCGGCCATTTCGTGCAGGAGCGCGGCGATGTGATTGCGAAAGCGGCGCTGGAGGCGTTCGGCCTCTAGGAATTTGACCCCGACCGTTGCCCCGACC
>CAILIO010000239.1 GCA_903834285.1 uncultured Sphingomonadales bacterium
ACTCATCGACTCCCCGCGCTGCCACTTGTCCCAGATCTCTGCCCGCTGAGCGGCCGAGTAGTATATCCGACGACGCTGCTTCATCGCACCACTCCTTCTCATCTCGAGAATGAGGCGTTGCGTCGATCGGTTGAACCCACCGGCGAAAGCGGCCCTTTGCTAGCGTCTGCGCACTAGTTCTTCGGATCGGGCAGCGGCAGCGCGGGATCGGCCGGGCCTGCCGGAACAATCGCCAGATTGCGGTTGTTCGCCTGCGAAAGATCGGGATCGACCAGCAGTTGCCCCTCGATCGCCGCGGTCATCACCGGATCATGCGCCGGGCCTTCCTCCGCGCCGCGCGTACGCGGTGCCTCTGCCGTACAGCCGGCAAGGCCGGCGAGCAGCGTGGCCATGAGCAGGCAATGAATGGCAGGGCGGCAGGACATCACCGTCCTCCCTGCACTGCGCATGGTTAAGTCCGCGTCAACAGCGCGGCGGCAGCCCATGCCATTTTGATGCTTGGTCGTGCCGCCAAGCCCTGCCATGGCGCGCACCATGACTTCAGCCGCATCCCGCCAGAACGGTGCCGTCGCTGCCATCGCGACTTACACCTTCTGGGGTGTCATGCCGATCTACTTCAAGCTGCTCGGGTCGGTCCCTGCGCCCGAATTGCTGGCCTGGCGGATCATCTGGAGCATGCCGGTGTGCCTCCTGATCGTCGCCTCGCAGCGCGGCGGGGCGGGGCTGATCGCCACGCTCGCCAATCGCACCTTGCTGCTGCGCCTCACCACCAGCGCGCTGCTCACAGGCGCAAATTCGCTGATCTTCTTTATCGCCGTGGTGACCGGCCATGTCCTCGCCACCAGCCTCGGCTACTACATCATGCCGCTGGTCAACGTCCTGATCGGCACGGTTTTCCTGCACGAGAAGCTCAGCAAGACCCAGTGGAGCGCGGTCGCCCTCGCCGCCACCGGCATTGCCCTGCTCGCGTTCGGCGAGATCGACATGCTGCTGGTCTCCCTCGCGCTCGGCGTGACCTATGCGCTCTACGGTTTCGTCCGCAAGGTCACCCCCGTCGGCGCGGTCGAGGGGGTGACGGTCGAAACGATGGTCAGCCTCGTCCCGGCGCTGGCCGTTGTCGGCTGGTACGCCTCAGCGGGGAGCGGATCGAGCATAGCCATGAGCTGGCAGCTTACCGGGCTCCTGATGATCGGCGGCCTGTTCACCGCGATACCGCTGCTGCTCTTCGGCTATGCCGCGCGGCGGCTGACGCTCTCGGCGATGGGCTTTGCCCAGTTCATCACGCCCAGCATCGGCTTCCTGCTCGGCCACTTCCTCTATGGCGAACCGCTCGATGCCGCACGCACGGGCTGCTTCGTGCTGATCTGGACCGCGCTCGCGCTATTCAGCTGGGACATGTTCCAGCAGGCGCGCATGAACTCACACACGAAGTCGCCAGCCTAGCGTCTCGCCTGCATGGAAGGGCACGACCATGGTCTCGCCCACATCGATCGCGTCCGGCACGGTCACGGCCTCGCGCTCCAGCGTCACCGTGCCTTCGTTCAGCGGCAGGCGATAAAAGCGCGGCCCGTGCTCGCTGGCAAAACCCTCGAACTTGTCCAGCGCGCCTTCTTCCTCAAACACCTTGATGTAGCTTTCGAGCGCAAACGGTGCGTTGAAGATCCCCGCGCAGCCGCAGGCCGCTTCCTTGAGGTGCTTGGCATGCGGCGCGCTGTCCGTTCCGAGGAAGAACTGCGCGCTGCCCGAGGTCGCCGCCCCCCGCAGCGCCAGCCGGTGATGCTCGCGCTTGGCGACGGGCAGGCAATAGGCATGCGGGCGGATCCCGCCGACCAGCATCGCGTTGCGGTTGATATGCAGGTGCTGGGGCGTGATCGTCGCGGCAAGGTTTACCCCTGCGCTCTCGACAAACTGCACCGCTTCGCTCGTGGTCACATGCTCGAACACCACACGAAGGCCCGGCAGCGCCTTCACAAGCGGGATCAGCGTCCGCTCGATAAACACCGCCTCGCGGTCGAAGATGTCGACATGGCTATCGGTCACCTCGCCGTGGATGAGGAGCGGCATGCCGATCTTCTCCATCCGCGTCAGGACGGCCATGATGTTCGCCACGTCGGTCACGCCATGCGCCGAACCTGTGGTTGCGTGCGCCGGGTAGAGCTTCGCCGCGACGAACACGCCCGCCGCGTGCCCGCGCTCGACTTCGTCGGGATCGGTATGGTCGGTGAGGTACAGCGTCATCAGCGGCGTGAAATCGGTGCCTTCGGGGAGCGACGCCATGATTCGGTCACGATAGGCGGAGACACCCGCCACATCGGTCATCGGCGGCGAGAGATTGGGCATGACGATAGCCCGCGCGAACTGCCGCGCGGTGTGCGGGGCGACCCCCGCCAGCAGCGCGCCATCGCGCAAGTGGACGTGCCAGTCATCGGGGCGGCGGATCGTGATCGCGTGCGGTTCGGTCATCCCTTCCCCTTAAGCCGGGGCATGCCTATCTGTCACGCATGAGCGCACCCCGTCTGACCCATCGCACTTTGGTGCGCCTTTCCCCGCTGGACAACAGCGAGGACGTTGCCGCCTTCCTCCAGGGCCTCGTAACGAACGACGTGAAGGGCCCGTTGCCCGTCTGGGCGGGTCTCCTGAGCCCTCAGGGCAAGGCGCTGTTCGACTTTATCGTCTGGGGAGAGGGCAAGGACCTGCTCCTCGATTGCGAGGCTTCCGCCGCACCCGCGCTCGCCAAGCGCCTCTCGCTCTATCGCCTGCGCCGCCGCATCGGGATTGCCGAGGATGCCACGCTTGGCGTCTACTGGCAGGCCGAGGGCGAACCGACCGACCCGCGCCTCCCCGAACTCGGCCACCGCTGGATCGCGCCCGTCAGCGCCGACGATACTGCGGCGGACGAAGCCTGGCTCGCGCATCGACTCGTGCATGGCGTGCCCGAGGGCCTTGCCGAATACGGCAGCGAGCAGACGCTCTGGCTGGAAACCAACGCGGTGGAACTGAACGGAGTCAGCTTCACCAAGGGCTGCTATGTCGGCCAGGAAAACACCGCGCGGATGAACTGGCGACAGAAGGTGAACCGGCGGCTGGTCGTGGTCCCGCTGGACCAGTCCGATCCCGCCCGCCAGCGCGCTGCCTATCCCGAACTGGGGCTGGCAATCGATCACCGCCGAGCCGAGGACATTCCGGCAGTCCTTGCCCCCGCCTGGATGGAGCTCAGCCCGCCGTCGTGATCTTGCCGTTTTCGGCGGTCGCCGTCTCGAGCAGGCGCGCGGCATAGTCGCGCGCGGAGGTGCGCGGCAGTTCCAGCGCCAGGCTCAGCGGGCCGCCCATCTGTGCATCGCCCAGCGCCATCAGCACAAGCGTGAGCGTGGTGCCGCGCATCGTGTCCGAACCGAACTCGTTCAGCTCGATCACCAGATCGTGGATCACATCGACAATCGGATCGAGCGCATCCTCGTTCCCGGTGAGCAGCATCCACGACGCCAGCGCGCCTGCGCCCTCGCGGTCGAACGCATCGAACGTCAGGTCCACCACATCGCGCGGCGAGCCAATACCCGAACGGCTGGCAATCACCGCCTCGCGGATGCCGACGCAGATCGTCTCTGCCAGATGGCGCGCGAGTTCCTTCTGGAGGCCCGAGGCCGAACCGAAATGGTGCAGCAGATTGGCATGGGTGCGCCCGATCCGCCCCGCGACGGCTTTCAGCGTCACCGCCTGCGGGCCTGCTTCGATCAGCAGGGCGCGCGCGGCTTCGAGGGCGGCAATACGGCTTTCTTCGGGACTGAGACGCTTGCGAACGGACATTGTGCGAGCCGGTTTCCCCCTTGCGGCACACATTTCTGCAGCGCGCCGGAACCCCGACGACTAGAACTTCGGCGCAAGCAGGGCAAGAGGGACGCGCACAGGACCGCTACAGGATCAGGCCGCGCGTCGCATCGGCTCGCGATCGTCGCCGCCGCCGTCCCCGTTGCCCGCCTCGCCGAGGTGGATCTGATAGACGACGCTCGTCACCTCCGCAGCTCGGCCCTCGCTGCGGCGGGGGCGGTGCTCGCCAGTGGGCGCGAAGCCGAGCTTGCGCAGCACCCGGCCCGATGCCGGGTTGTCGAGGAAGTGGCTCGCCTCGATCCGGCCATGGCCCAGCGCCCGCGCGATTGAGAGCACCGCGCGGGCGGCCTCGGTGGCATAGCCGCGGCCCCAATGGTCGCGCGCGATCCAGTATCCCAGCTCGACCGCGCCCTGCTCGCCCGGCGCAATCCCCGCGCAGCCGATGATCCGCGCACCTTCGGCACCAGGCAGCGTCACCAGAAAATCCGGGTGCCGCGGGTCCTGCGGCCGGTTCACGAACCAGCGCGCGTCCTCCGCCTGATAGGGCCAAGGCGCGCGCGCGAGATTGCGCACCACCGCCACATCGTCGATCGCGGCGTGCAGCTCGGCCCAGTCTTCCGGCCAGGCGGGGCGCAGGAACAGTCTTTCACTGCGAATGAACATACCTTGTCTCCTCATCCGCCCCTCGAATTGCCCTCGGCTGCTAACCAAAGGAAATGACAGGCATATTGCGATCGGCCGGGGCCTGCGCGGTTAATGCGTCAGGCTGTGCCAAGGGTGAGGGAGACAAAGAAAAAGGGAGACGGGCTGGCCCCTCTCCCTCGTCAAGCCAGCTGTTCAGAGCCGGCGGGGGCCATCCGTCGCGGATGGCCCATTGTAACCATCCGATTATTCTGCAGCCTCGGCCTGCATATCCACCGACACGTACTTGCGACCAAGCTTGCCCGAGTGGAAACGCACGCGGCCTTCGGCGAGCGCGAACAGGGTATGATCCTTGCCCATGCCGACATTGGCGCCCGGATAGACCCTCGTGCCGCGCTGGCGGATAATGATGTTGCCGCCGATCACGAGCTGATCGCCGAACTTCTTGACGCCGAGGCGGCGGCCAGCCGAATCGCGACCGTTGCGCGAAGAGCCGCCTGCTTTCTTATGTGCCATTTGAGCTTACTCCGGAATCTTGCGGCGCGCGCGATCAGGCGACGCTGAGGATGCGCAGCAGGGTCATCTGCTGACGGTGGCCGTTCTTGCGGCGATAGTTGTGGCGACGGCGCTTCTTGAACACGACCACCTTCTCGGACTTCGCCTGCGCGATGATTTCGGCCGAAACGGTCACGCCCTTGGCATCCGCGAGCACGCCTTCACTCCCCGCAAGGAGGATATCGGTGAGCGTGATCGTTTCGCCGGCTTCACCCGCCAGCTTCTCGACCGCGATCTTGTCTCCGGCGGCAACTCGGTACTGCTTGCCGCCCGTGCGCACGATTGCGAACATGGTTCCTGCTATCCGTTTCAAGTGTCTGGCCGTTCGATGGACCCGCGAATCGGGTTTCACCAACCGGCATGGCCGAATCTCCACAAGTGATGCGGAGGCCCGGAAAGAGTGGCGCGGTTAATCGAACGAATGCGCCCTGTCAACGCTGCAGGTAGAGCGCCAACGCTGCCGGGGGCGAAATGACGCACACGCGCGCGACACGCCCCGCTTCCCCGTTCCCGTAAAAGACTCTATGGCCCGGGCATGGCCAGCCTGTCCATCCGCATCACCGCTCCGCTCGCCGCCCTGCTCGCGCTGTCGGCCTGCGATGCGGACCGCTCGCACTTCCCTTCGCTGGCGATCCGCCCGGCCGAGCGGGCCTATGGCACCGCCCAGCCAGTCGCGCCCACGGCAAGCCTGCCTCTGACGACTCAGTTGCCCGCTGGTGCCGATCTCGCCGCCGGCGTCGCCGCGCTGCGCGCTACCGCGCGCGCCGCCCATAGCCGCTTCCTCGAACGCCACGGCCAGGCCGCCCGCGTGATCGATGCTGCCAAGGGCAATGCCCCCGGCACCGAAGCCTGGAGCCGCGCTGCAATTGCGCTCGCCGGACTGACTTCGGCGCGCGGCGAAGGCATGGTCGCGCTCTCTGATCTCGACCGCCTGCTCATCGCCGCAACCGAGAAGGCCGCCACCGGCCCCGACGACGATCTCAAACTCGTCGATCCCGCACATCGCGAAGTGGCCGCCCTGCTCGCTAATGAAGACGCGGCCATTGCGGCGCTCGACAATTCGCTCGGCAATTAGACCCTTACCAGCGCGCCAGATCGCGGTGATCGTCTGCGCGCGGCTCGATCCAGCGCCAGCCCGCTGCGGTCTTCTCGCGCTTCCAGAACCAGCTCTGGCTCTTCAAGTGATCCATCGCGAAATCGGCAGCGGCAAATGCATCGCGCCGGTGCCGCGCTGCCGCCGCGACCAGCACGATGGGATCGCCCGGATACATCAGGCCATGGCGGTGGATGATAAGGAGGCCGTCGAGCGACCAGCGCGCGCTGGTTCCAGCAGCCAAAGCTTCCATCCCGGGCAAGGTCATCGCGGCATAGTGCTTGAGTTCGAGCGCCTCGACCGCACCCGGGCCGCCTTCGGCGCGCACTTGCCCGAGAAAGCTGACGATCCCGCCCGCCTCAGGGTGCGCGGCGGTGAAGGCAGCGAGTTCCTCGGCAGCAGAGAAACTTTCGCCCAGCAACCGGACTTCCGCCACCTCAGCCCCCGCTGACTGGCGGCAGGAAGGCGAGTTCATCGCCCTCCGTCAGAACCACGCCGCCGCCGTCACCCAGCAACGCGCCGTTCAGCGCCATGCGCACCCGCTCGCCCAGCAGTTCGACAGCCAGTGCGGGATCTAGCGCCGCCAGCACATGCTCGAGCGGCCCGGGGTTCACGGCCAGTTCGCCCATGCCGGCAATGTCTTCCAGCCGGCCCAGAAACACCAGTCTTACTCGGCCAGAATCGGACAATGTCAGCCGCCCGTCATCGACATGTGGCGCAAGAGCGCGGGCGCCGCGCCGGGACGGTCGATTACGAAGCTGTGCTTCTCGGGCTTCTCGCCCATTGCGCGAGCGAAGGCCTCGGCGACTGCTACTTCGGGATTGTCCGAGCGCAGCGCGGCGCGCAAATCCACTTTGCCCTCGCCGCCCAGGCACATGAACAGCTGCCCCGTCGCGGTGACGCGCACCCGGTTGCAGCCTTCGCAGAAATTGCCCGTCAGCGGCGTGATGAAGCCCAGCCTCCCGCCCGTCTCGGCAATATCGACATAGCGCGCCGGCCCGCCGGTGCGCGCATCGCTCGCGCTCAGCGTCCAGCGCGATTCGAGATCGCGGCGCACCGCATCCAATGGCAGGTAGTGATCGAACCGATCACCCTCGACTTCGCCGAGCGGCATGACCTCGATGAGCGTCACCGAATGGCCCTCGCCATGCGCCCAGGCGATCAGGTCGGGCAACTCGTGCTCGTTGATGCCCTTCAGCGCCACGGCATTGAGCTTGATCCGGATTCCCGCCGCCTTGGCTGCGGCGATCCCTTCGAGCACTTGCGGAAGGCTGTCGCGCCGGGTCAGCTCGGCAAACTTGGTGCGGTCCAGCGTATCAAGCGAAACGTTGATGCGCTTCACGCCCGAGGCTGCCAGGTCGTCGGCGAACTCGGCAAGCCGCGTACCATTGGTGGTAAGCGTCAGTTCATCGAGGCTGCCATCATCGATCTTGCGGCCCAGCGCGCGCACCAGCTGCATCATGTCGCGCCGCACGAGCGGCTCGCCGCCGGTCAGCCGTACCTTGCGCACCCCGCGTGCGATGAAAGCCAGCGCGACTTCGTGCAGCTCTTCCAACGTGAGCACTTCGGCGCGCGGCAGAAAGGTCATGCGCTCGGGCATGCAATAGGAACAGCGCAAGTCGCAGCGGTCGGTCAGCGAGAGCCGCAAATAGGTGATGCGGCGCGCGAAGCGATCCATCAGCGGAGAGACTGGCAGCGGTGCGACGGGAGCGTTCATGTCTCCAGATATACGAAGTCTCGCGCAAAAGATTCAAGGTGCGCGCCCCCATCAACAAAAATAGTTTGTCCCGTGATGGCTCGCGCCTTGCTGAGGAACACCACCGCCTCGGTAATATCGTCCGGACATGCCAGCCGCTCGAGCGGCATGAGCGCGGTCAGCCGGAGCCATTGCTCTTCGCTGTAGTCCGGCGTCGGCAAGGTCAGCCCCGGTGCCACGGCATTTACACGCACCCGCGGTGCAAGGCTGCGCGCCAGCGTGCGCACGGCGGCATGGAGCGCCTGCTTCGAGAGCGTATAGCTCAGTTGATCGGGCACTGGATTGAGCACACGTTGGTCGAGGATATGCACAACCGCCGCATCGTCCCCTGAAAGTTGATTGGCGGCCAGATCGGCCAGCGCCCGCGTCAGCAGCACCGGCGCCGTCAGGTTCACCGCCAGATGCTCGTCGAGCATCGCGGCGGTCACTGTCGCCGCCGTATCCTCGCGGAACAGCGCCGCGCAATTGATCAGCAATGTCGGTGCGCACCCGGCGAGCGCCATGGCCTCGGCGGGCAAGCGCATGACCGCCACTGCATCGGCAAGGTCTGCCGCCAGCGGATACACCGCCGCGCCCAGTTGCGCGAGTTCGCCTGCAAAGCTCCGGTCGAAAGTCGCGGCGTTATGCGCGTGCAGCGCCAGATCCCAGCCTTCCACGGCCAAAGCGCGGGCAATTGCTGCCCCGATCCGCCGCCATCCCCCGGTGACCAGCGCAAGCGGGCGGGCGGACGGCGCGGCCATCAATCGCGCCGATGCCGGGTCAGCGTCATGCCAATCTCCTCACCGTGCTCGCTGATCGCGAGCTTGACGATCTTGACCGTCACGCGCTGCACGCGCTTGTCCTGCAGGAACAGCGTCTCACAGATATGGTCCGCCACCGATTCGATCAGCTGGAAATGCACGCCCTGCGGCAGGCCTTCAGTCGCCGCGTGCTTCAGATCCATGTAGTTCTTGCTCGCCGTCAGCGGGCAATCGGGCGTGTAGCGGTCCTGCACCGCGAGTGCGGCCGAGATCGAAATGCGCAGCGGCTGCGGCCGGCCGGTCTCCTCCGAGTAGATCCCGGTGAGCACATCGCTTTCGATGTTGGCGACTTCAAGGATAAGGCTGTCATTCACGGGCCGCGCCTCTGGCACCCCGCCGCCCCCTTGTCCAGTGCCGCTGGCCGCGATGCGTGCCCCAGATTTTCTTATGATCCGGGATTGGACCAGCGCGCGAAGATCGCGGTGGGCAATATGCGCCTGCTCTCGCCTTCCTCCGACAGCGCCAGTTCGCCATGCTCCACTGTGCCCGGCAGCCCCGCCAGTGCCTCTGCCAGCAGCCCCCCGATGGCGAGCGAGGACATGCGCACGGCATAGACCGTGAGGAACAGGAACCGGCTGTCAGCGTCCAGCAGCCGCGCGCAATCGGCGATCAGCGTGGGAAGGTTCTCCTCCAGCCGCCAGACCTCGCCTTCCGGCCCGCGCCCGAACTTGGGCGGATCGAGGATGATCCCGTCATAGCGCTTGCCGCGTCGCACCTCGCGCGCCGCAAACTTCGCGGCATCATCGACGATCCAGCGCACCGGCCGGTCCTCAAGCCCTGCCACCGCCGCATTGGCGCGCGCCTGCGCGACCGCCTTCTTCGAGGCATCTACATGCGTTACCGGCCCAAAGCGCGAAAGCGCCATCGTACCGACCCCGGTATAGCCGAACATGTTGAGCGTGGAGGCGTCCTGCCGGTCCGCCAATTGCTCTCCCATCCAGTCCCACACCGGTGCCATGTCCGGGAAGAAGCCGAGATGCCGAAACGGTGTGCATTGCGCGGTAAAGTCGATCCCGCGCCAATCGAGCGGCCAGCCCCCCTGCGGCACCGGCTTTGCATAAGACCAGCGCCCGCCGCCATCCTCGTCCGAACCGGGCACGAATTCGCCGTGTGCATCCCAGACGGTCACGCGCGGCGCCCACATCGCCTGCGGTTCCGGACGGATGAAGCGATAGGGGCCGTAGCGCTCGAGCTTGCGCCCGTCGCCGCTGTCGATCAGGCCGAACTGGTCCCAGCCCGCACCGATCATGAGCTTCGCCTGAAGATCGAGCGCGGCCACCTTAACCTGCCCGGGGTGTCGCGCGCTCGGCAATCCACGCCGCGATCGTGTCGTAGTCGCCCGGAAGGCGCGTATAGGCCTCTTCGCGCACGAACAGATCACCCATGCGCGTGGGCAGCGAAGGCCGCACGCCGGTCGCGCGCTCCACCGCATCGCGGAACTTGGCCGGATGCGCCGTCGCCAGCGTCACGACCGACACGTCGCTCGGCAGATCCTTCGCCGCCCGCGCCGCATGGAGCCCGATCGCCGTATGCGGATCCAGCACTTCGCCGCAGGCCTCGTGCGCCCAGCGCATGGCCTGCGCCATTTCCGCCGCATCGGCCCGCGCGCTGGTGAGCAGCAAGGCTGCATTTTCGCGCTGCGTATTGGTCAGCTGCATCGCCTTGGTCGCCTCAAACTGCTTCATCTGCGACCTGATCGCCGCACCATCGCGTCCGCCCGCATCATAGAGCAGCCGCTCGAAGTTCGAGGAAACCTGGATATCCATTGAAGGCGCCGCGGTCGGCGTTACCGTACCCGCCGAATAGTCCCCGGTCGAAAGCGCGCGGTGGAGGATATCGTTGATATTGGTCGCCACGATCAGCCGCTCGATGGGCAGCCCCATCTGCGCCGCGACGTAGCCGGCAAACACATCGCCGAAATTGCCGGTCGGCACGCTGAACGCCACGCGGCGCTCCGGCGCGCCCAGCTGCAGCGCGGCGGCGAAGTAGTAGACCACTTGCGCCATCAGCCGCGCCCAGTTGATCGAATTGACCGCAGCGATGCCGAAGCGCTGGTTCATCGCGGAATCGTTGAACATGCGCTTCACCATCGCCTGCGCATCATCGAAGCTGCCGTCGATGGCGATGTTGTGGACATTGGGCGCAAGCACCGTGGTCATCTGTCGCCGCTGCACGTCGGAGACGCGGCCATGCGGATGGAGCATGAAGATATCGATCTTGGCGCGGCCAGCGACAGCATCGATCGCCGCCGATCCGGTATCGCCCGAGGTCGCGCCGAAGATGGTCAGGTGATCGTCGCGGCGTGAGAGGAACTCTTCGAACAGCAGCCCCAGCAATTGCAGCGCGACGTCCTTGAACGCCAGCGTCGGCCCGTGGAACAGCTCGAGCAGCCACTGCCGCTCATCGAGCTGGACCAGCGGCGTAACGGCGGCATGGGCAAACCGGCCATAAGCCTCGCGCGTCAGCTCCAGGAGGCGTTCCGGCGCGATGCAGTCGCCCACGAACGGCTGCATGACCTTTGCCGCGAGCTCGGCATAGGGCAGCCCCGCCATTGCGGCGATCTCGTCCTTGCTGAACGTCGGCCAGCGCTCGGGCACATAGAGCCCGCCGTCCGATGCAAGGCCGGCGAGGGTCACGCCCTCGAAATCGAGCGAGGGCGCCTGGCCCCGGGTGCTGACGTACTTCATGTCCCCGCCGGTTAGCGGGCGGGGGCGCGGGGCGCAAGGATTTGGGGCTTTGGCAGCGGCGGTTGCGAAATTGGCATCGTCCCGTTGCCCCCCCACCGTCGTCATCCCCGCACAGGCGGGGATCCAGAGCCACCGTAGCACTACCTCGCCCTGGCCCCCCGCCTTCGCGGAGATGACGAGAGAACGGAGAGGGGGTCAGACCTACTCGCGCAGCCGCTTCCTGAGCGCCAGCGCATAGATCACCAGCGCCACCCCGGCGAAGAGGAACCACTGCACCGCATAAGCGAGGTGGTTGTTGGGGATGTCCTTAGGGTCGGGCTTGGCATTCGCCTCAAGCCCGGCTTGCGGCGGATCGGCAACGAGACGCGGCCCCGGCGCAATCCAACCGGTGAACACTCCGCCCGTCCAGGTCGGCGTCGAGGGATCGCGCGACCAGCCGAGCACGACCTGCCGCTTGGCGCCTTCGGCATCGATGCAGGTCACGAAATGAGCAAGGCCAGCCTCGCCCTTGGCATTGCGGCCAGAAAGCGTGGTCGGCGACTCGGCCGCACGGCAATCGAGGCGGCTGCGATGATAGAGCGCTAGCTGCGTGGTGGAGGCTGCTTCAGGCCAGTGCACTTCATCGCCTGAAGCCTGCGCCGCAGCATACCGTGCCAACATCGCCTCTTTCTCGCCCAGCCGCTCAAGCTGCCAAAAGCCGAGGTGGATCATATAGCCCACCGCCACCAGCACGAGCAAAGTCGGCACAATCGGAATACGCTTCATGCCAAAACTCCCTCCGCGCGGAGCCGTGCGATCAGCAAGGCCGCCTTCGTCAGCCGCAGCACACCGATGATCACACCCGGCACCACCGCAACCATCAAACCCAGCATCAGCCACAGGGGCGGACGCACCGCGTCATCGAGCTTCAAGGCCCCCGCCGCCAACAGAAACGTCAGGGGCAGCAGCACGATGTAGAGCCCCCGCCCGCGCGGCTCATAGTCAGCAAAGACCAGCGCACAGCTCCGGCAGCTCGGCGCAAAGCCCGCGGGCGCATCCCACAAGGTGTGCGCAGCGCAGCAGGGGCACAAACCGAAAAGGGCAGCGCGGGTAAGCCCGCCCTGCCCTTTCGTTGCTTGCTCGGTGCTGTTTGTCACCGGAACCCGATCACTCGATCGGCGCACCCCAGCCGCCCCACACGTAGATGGCGACGAAGAGGAACAGCCAAACCACGTCGACGAAGTGCCAGTACCACGCCGCAGCTTCGAAACCGAAGTGCTGGCGCGGGGTGAAGTGGCCCTTGTAGGCGCGCGCCTGGCACACCGCGAGGAAGATGGTGCCGACGATCACGTGGAAGCCGTGGAAGCCGGTCGCCATATAGAATGCCGAACCATAGGTGTTCTGGCCGAAGGGGAACGGCGCATGCATGTATTCATACGCCTGGATGGACGAGAACAGCAGGCCGAGCACGATCGTCGCCCAAAGGCCCTGTTTGAGGCCCTCACGGTTGCCATGGATCAGTTCGTGGTGCGCCCAGGTCAGCGTCGTACCCGAGCAGAGCAGGATCAGCGTGTTGAGCAGCGGCAGATCGAAGGGGTTCATCACCGCCTCGATGCCCTTGGGCGGCCACACGCCGCCAACCACTTCGACCAGCTTGTTGGGAAACAGCGAGAAATCGAAGAACGCCCAGAACCAGCCGACGAAGAACATCACTTCCGAAGCGATGAACAGGATCATCCCGTAGCGCTGGTGAAGCTGCACAACCGGCGTGTGATCGCCCGCATGCGCTTCCTTGATAACCTTGCCCCACCACGAGAACATGGTGAGCGCCACGCCGAACACGCCGAGCATCAGCGCGATCTTGCCACCGGCCATGCCGTGCATCGCAAAGACGCCGCCGCTCGTCATCGTGAGCGCCGAAAACGCGCCGACGATCGGCCAGATGTCAGGCGGCAGAATGTGGTAATCGTGGTTCTTCGTGCCGGCCATGATCGTGTTCTAACCCCCGTCAGCTTGGGACTTGGCGAAACGTGCCACCGAGGCACGATTCAGCTTGTTTGAAAACGCCTTTATCGAGGCCTTGCGGCTCGGTCCAGTGGCTTTCCACCCTGTTTTTCAGGGGTCGCGGTTGCGCTGTCGGCAGCTTCCATGAAGGTGTACGACAGCGTAATCTCGGGCACGTCCTGCGCATTCGGATCAGTCAGCATTTCGGGATCGACATAGTAGATCACCGGCATGCGCACTTCCTCGCCCGGTTCGAGCCGCTGCTCGTTGAAGCAGAAGCACTGGATCTTGTGGAAATAGGCGCCGGTCTGCTCGGGCGTGACGTTGAAGATGGCGCGGCCAACGATCGGGCGGCTGGAGGTGTTCTTCGCGATGAAGAACGCCATCTTGCGCTCGCCGATATGGCCGTCCTGCGTCACCTGTTCGGGGCGGAACTGCCACGGCATGCCCTTCACCACGTTGGCATCGAAGCGGATCGTGATCGGGCGGGCGGTGGTCTTCACTGCAGCCGCCTGCGCCGCCGTTGCGCGCTGCGTGGTGCCGCCAAAGCCGGTCGCCTGGCAGAACATGCGGTAGAGCGGCACCGAGGCAAAGCCGAGCCCGAGCATGGCGAGCGCCCCTGCAGCAGCAATCGCGGCGACCTTGCGGTTGCGCCGGCCGGACGCGTCCAGCGCCAGCGCCATCAGGAGTGCTCCGCCTGCTCGGCACCTTCAGCCGGCGAGTGCGGCGGCTTGGCACCGATCTTCACGATCGAGATCGCGAAGAACAGGATCACGAGGAACCCCAGGATGAGGGCCATGACCTTGTTGCGCTCACGCTGGCGCGCGCGCAGCGCATCGGTTTCTGCAGCGGTAAGCGGCCGGTTATCGGAAAGGTTGGTCATGCTTGCAGGCCATAAATCGTCGCGAAACGGTCAGCGACCAGCATCGCGAACAGGATGAAGAGATAGGCGATCGAATAGGCGAACAGGCGCTTCTCCGGCTTCATGCCATCGCCAGGTGTGCTGGTGCGCAGCCCCACCTTGATCGACAGCCACAAGAACATCCCGCTGAGCACGAATGCGGCAATGCCGTAGATCCAGCCGGTGCCGCCGATGAACCAGGGCGCCATCGAAAGCGGCAGCAGCGCAGCAGCATAAGCCAGAATTTGCCACCGCGTGGAGCGTTCGCCAGCCACGACCGGCATCATCGGGATCCCGGCCTTTGAGTAGTCGATCTGCACGAACAGGGCGAGTGCCCAGAAGTGCGGCGGCGTCCACATGAAGATGATGAGGAACAGCAGAACCGGCATCAGCGTGATGTGACCCGTCACCGCGATCCAGCCGATCAGCGGCGGAAACGCGCCCGCACCGCCGCCGATCACGATGTTCTGCGGCGTGCGCGGCTTGAGCCACACGGTGTAGAGATAGGCGTAATAGAAGATCGAGAAAGCGAGGATGCCCGCCGCGAGCCAGCCGATGGCAAGCCCCATGGTCATCACCGAAATGCCCGAGAGCGCAAACCCGAAGTCGCGCGCAGAGGTCCGGTCCATCCGTCCGCTCGGGATCGGCCGCTTGGCAGTGCGCTTCATCACCGCGTCGAGATCGGCTTCCCACCACTGGTTGAGCGCCGCCGCGCCGCCCGCCCCGACCGCGATGCACAGGATCGCGGTGAACGCCAGCACGGGGTTGATCGTGCCGGGCGCTGCCAGCATGCCGCATACGGCCGTGAAGATAACGAGGCGCATGACACCCGGCTTCGTCAGCGCGAAGAAGTCGCGCCAGTCGGCGGGCATGATCAGGGCCTGAGGGTTCGCGGTGGTCATGATGGGCGGCCTATAGGCCTGCATTCCGTGAAGGGAAAGCGAAACGGCAGCGGGCTTTGGGGCTATGCGATGTGTCGTTGGCGGACAGCAGCGTTGCGCCTGACCGCGCCCACCCCCAACCCCTCCCGCAAGCGGGAGGGGAGTTGGTTGCGCTGTGTTGCTCCCCTCCCGGTTGCGGGAGGGCCGCACGACTTGGCGAACGCAGTGAGTATGGTCGCAGGATGACATGAGATGGGATCGTCGGCCCGGACTTGATCCGGGCCTTGGCTTCCTTTTTGTCGCGCCGCGTCAGAGGAACAGCCCAACCACGTGTCAAGCACGGGGTGACGGAACATAGATCAACGTCCAGTCTTCAAAGCTTCGCAGCAGCGGAGTGGCCCGCCGCAGCTGGCAAAACAAAAGGGCCCCGGATCGCTCCGGAGCCCCTCTGTGTGTGCAGACCGCAGTCAGATCAGTGCGCGTGCGCTTCCTCGATCACCGGGAGCGTCTCGAACTGGTGGAACGGCGGCGGGCTCGAAAGCGTCCACTCCAGCGTGGTGGCGCCTTCACCCCAGTAGTTGCCTTCGGCCTTCTTGCCGGCCACCAGCGAGTAGCCGATGTTGATGAAGAAGATCACCATCGAGAAAGCCATCACGGTGTAGCCATAGCTGGCGAACGTGTTCCAGTACTCAAACGCCGGGGCATAGTCCGGATAGCGGCGCGGCATGCCCTGAACACCGAGGAAGTGCATCGGGAAGAAGATCATGTTCACGCCGACGAAGAAGATCCAGAAGTGCACGTGGCTGAGGAGCTCGCTGTGCATGCGGCCGCTCATCTTCGGGAACCAGTAGTAGAAACCCGCGAAGAGCGACGTCACGGCGCCCAGCGACAGCACGTAGTGGAAGTGCGCCACGACGTAGTAGGTGTCCTGGAGGTTGTCGTCGATACCGCCGTTGGCGAGCACCACGCCGGTCACGCCGCCGACGGTGAAGAGGAAGATGAAGCCCATCGCCCAGACCATTGGCGACTTGAACTCAAGGCTGCCGCCCCACATCGTCGCGATC
>CAILIO010000240.1 GCA_903834285.1 uncultured Sphingomonadales bacterium
GTCCGCCCGCTCGAATCCGAACACGCCAGCCGCGAGATCGCGCTGGTATGGCGCAAGAACTCCCCTCGTGCCGAGGAATTCCGCCTGCTGGCCAGCGAACTGGCTGCGGGATGAACCTTTCACCGTACCTGGCGCTCGCCATCGCCATCGTGGCCGAAGTAATTGCGACGACGGCGCTCAAGCAGTCAGCGGGGTTCACGCGGATGGTGCCCCTCGCGGTCAGTCTCATAGGCTATTTGGTCGCGCTATTCTGTCTTTCGCTCACGCTGGAGCGCATTCCGACCGGCGTGGCCTATGCGATCTGGTCAGGCGTGGGCATCGTGCTGATCACAGCGCTCGCATGGCTGGTCCATGGCCAGCGGCTTGATACGCCGGCGCTAGTGGGGATCGGCTTCATTTTGGCCGGGGTGTTGGTGCTCAATCTGTTTTCGAAGGCGAGTGCGGGCTGAAAGGCACGTGCATCAGCGCGGCAGCACCCACCGCACGGAACTCGTATAGGTCCCACGGGTCGGCTTTCCATTCCCGTCGGTCGCCGGCTTGAACTTCGCACGCTTGATCACTTCGCTGCAGGTTGCCTCGTCAAGCTCCGGCCAACCGCTCGAAACGCTGATCCGGCAGCTATCGGCCCGCCCGGCCTCGTTGACTTCGACAACGAAGGTCGCCGTCCCTTCGTGATGTTGTCGCATCGCTTCCTTGGGATACCCGTTTGTGGTCGCCCAGTTCCCGGGCGCTCCTGCAGTTGTCAGGAATAGCACGGCAACAAGGCCGGCCCGGCTCCATCCCCTGCGCGCTGACACCATGTCCCTCAATCCATGTGCTTGAGGCCGACCCGCAGGTAGTCCCATCCCGTGATAACCGTCAGCGCCGCGGCGGCCCACAATGTGAACAGGCCCAGCGTATGGGGCACATTAGCCTCGATCCCCACGACCGGCACCGTCCAGCCAGGCGCCGCCTCGCCCAGGATCAGCGCGCCGAGCGCGACGAACTGGAACGTCGTCTTCCACTTGGCGAGCTTGGAGACCGGCACCGAGACCTGGATGCCACCAAGAAATTCGCGGAGACCCGAGACCGCGATCTCGCGGATCAGGATGATAAGCCCCGCGATCACGTGGAGATCACCGACATAGGGTCCAGTGAGCACGCCTTGCGCCGTCAGCACAAGAATCACCGCGGCGACCATGATCTTGTCGGCAATCGGATCGAGGAAGATGCCGAGCTTGGAAACCGTGCCCTGCGCGCGGGCGAGGTAGCCGTCGAAATAGTCCGTCACCCCCATCAGCGCATAGACCACGAAGCCGAGCGCGTACCCGGTGTGCCATTCGGGCCACCACAAAAGACCTGCCAGCAGCGGCACTGTGACAATGCGGGACAGCGTTAGCAGATTGGGAAGTGTCAGCATCGTAGGGCCACCATAGGCATGATGGCGGCGCGAAGAAACCGCAAGTTGCTCCAAACATGCCCCCTTGCCCGCCCGGTGCAGGGCGCTATGGGATGAACGCAGGATGCGAAGGCTGGTAAAAACCCGAATGACAACGCCCGAATGACGACAACCGCGCTGCTCATCCGGAAACGCCGCTTCCTGCCGCTTTTTGCCACGCAGCTGCTCGGCGCGTTCAATGACAACCTCTACAAGAACGCGATGATCCTCTACGTGGTGTACACTGTATTCCACTCTGAGGCAGCAGAGGCGCGCTTTTCCGCCATCGCCTCGGCGGTGTTCATCCTGCCGTTCTTCCTGCTTTCGGCGCTTTCGGGCCAGCTCGCCGACATGCGCGACAAGGCAAGGATCATCCGCATCGTGAAAGCGGCGGAAATCGCGATCATGCTGGTGGGCGCGGCCGGGCTGTTCCTCGCTTGGCGCGGCGTTGCCGTGCAGATCGTGGCGATCCCGCTGATGCTGACCGCGCTGTTTGCGATGGGTGTGCATTCCAGCTTCTTTGGCCCGATCAAGTACGCGATCCTGCCGCAGCACCTTCACGCCGATGAAGTGCTGGCGGGGACGGGCCTCGTCGAGGCAGGAACCTATATCGCAATCCTGGCCGGCACGATCTTCGCAGGCTGGATACCGGTCGAATGGGCCGCAGTCATCTGCATCGGCACCGCGATCGTTGGCTTCGGCACGGCGCAGTTCGTCCCGCCGGCACCGCCGCAGATGGAGCCCGTGCCGATCGACTTCAACGTGCTGCGCTCCTCGATCACGCTGGTGCGTATGACAACGCGCCACCCGCGCGTGTTCCTCGCCATCGCGGCGATCAGCTTCTTCTGGACCATCGGCGCGGTGCTGTTCATCCAGTTCCCGCCGCTGGCCAAGAACGTGCTTTCGGCGAGCAAGGAAGTGGCGAGCCTGTTCCTCGTGGTTTTCTCGATCGGCGTTGCCATCGGCTCGGTCTCGATCAACTACCTTCTCAAGGGCACCGTTTCAGCGCGCTACGGCCCGGTTTCGGTGATCGTGATGGGGCTGTTCGTCGTCGCTTTCCACGTCGTGTGCAAGATGTGGCAGCACGCGCCCGGATCGGTTTTGCTCGATGTCCCGCAGTTCGTGATGGAACCGCTCGCGGTGCCGCTGCTGCTGACTTTGCTGGGCATTGCCATTTCGGGCGGCATGTTCGTCGTCCCGCTCTATGCCTTCCTGACGACGGTGGTCGACAAGGCAGAAACCGCGCGGACCATCGCGGCGAACAATATCGTCAATGCCGGCGCCATGGTCGTGGGATCGCTCATTGCGGTCGGGCTGAGCGCCGGGGGCGTTCCGCTGGCCGATCAACTGCTACTGGGCGCAGCCATGTGCCTTGTCGCTGCGTGGCTTGCCCGCGTGCTCCACAAGGCCGAACTGGCCCATTTGGGCGAGATCGAACACACCTTCGAATAAGTGCTGGGCTTCAGAAGATGAAGACCGAGACCGCGAGGAAGCAGGCGCAATAAGCCAGCAGGAAGTCCATAACATCCTGCCGTGTGATCCGCTTGGGATCGACCGGCTGCGAGCGCAGTCCCTCGGGCAGCTGCAGCGCCTTCATCGCCGCTTCCACTTCCGGTTCGAACATCGGGAGCGGGCGCAGCACATGCGCTGGCAAGGTGCGGCGAAAGGGGTGGCCGGCAAGTTCGGGATTGGGCGCGCGACGTCTCAACATGGCGACTGTCCTAACGCTTTATTTACCATACGGGGAGGCTGCGAATCGCCCGCCCGCAGGGTCATAGCGGGACTGTTTCGATCCGGCACAGTCCCGCAGCGCGCGCCCTCATTCGGTGCCGCCGGCCATGTCCAGCACGATATCCCATTCGGACGCGCGCACCGCCGAAACCGAGAGGCGCGAAAGCCGCAGCAGGTCCATCTCCGCCAGCGCGGGATTGGCCTTGATCGCGGCGAGCGTGACGGGGGTCTTGAGCTTCACCACCGGCTTCAGCTTGACCGCCGCCCACTTGCCATCGGGATCGGTCGGATCGGTCAGGCCGGCCACGCTGATCCGCGCGATTCCAACGATCTCCTTGCCGATGTTCGAATGGTAGAAGAATGCGAGATCGCCCACCGCCATGGTGCGCAAGTTGCGCGCAGCGAGGTGATTGCGCACGCCGTCCCACGTCCCCTCGCCCTCGGCGACAAGATCATCCCAGCCATAGACGTCGGGTTCCGACTTCATCAGCCACGCCTGTTCGGTTGCCTTGATTTTGATCATGCATGCCTTCCGCGATCGGGATATGGGAGGCTCATAATCGCTGATGGAACCCGCGCAAGTCATGAACCTCGATACCCTTCCCGTGCTCTCGCTAGCCGCCGCTTCGGACCGGCTTGCCGAGGATCTCGGCAACAGCTTCCAGCGCTTCGGCTTTGCGCTGGTTTCGGACCATGGGCTCGATCCGGCGCTCGTGGCGCGGGGATGGGACCTCACCGCGGCGTTCTTTGCGCAGGACGAAGCGGCCAAACGGCGCTGGCATATTGCAGGTGGCGGCGGGCAGCGCGGCTACACCCCGTTCGGCACCGAAATCGCCAAGGGCGCAGCGGTGCACGATCTCAAGGAATTCTGGCATGTCGGCCGCGAACTGCCTGCCAGCGATCCGCTCGCCGCGGCAATGCCCGGCAATGTCTGGCCGGATGCGCCCGAGGGTTTCCGCGAGACGTTCACCGCGCTTTACGGCGAATTCGACCGCATCGGCGCACAAATCCTCTCGCACATCGCGGTCTGGCTGGGGCTCGCGCCGGACTGGTTCGATCCTGCCATCGCGGGTGGCAATTCGATCCTGCGGCTGCTGCACTATCCGCCGATCCCCGGCGATACCGCCAATGCCTTGGGCGGCGCGATCCGCGCGGGCGCACATGAGGACATCAACCTCATTACCCTGCTGCTGGGTGCCGAGGAAGCGGGGCTGGAGCTGCTGACCCGAGAAGGCCGGTGGATCCCCGCCTCTCCCCCGCCCGGCGCGCTGGTGGTCAATATCGGCGACATGCTGCAGCGCCTGACCAACCACGTCCTGCCTTCAACCACACACCGTGTGCGCAATCCTGATGGCGCGCGCGCCGCGCACAGCCGCTATTCGATGCCGTTCTTCCTCCATCTGCGCAGCGATTTCGCCATCCGCACCCTGCCCGGCTGCGTGAGCGCCGAAAATCCCGATCGCTATCCCGAGCCGATTCTCGCGGACGCATATCTCCACGAACGGCTGCGCGAGATCGGGCTGAAGGTTTGACCGGTTTCGGGACAGTGTGAGGGTGACACAAGTTACACCGTGTCACCTACAAAACCGTGCATTAATCGATTGATAAATGACCGACAAATTCAACCTTGGCGACAGTGTGACAACTTCGGGCAAACGTACCGCCAGCTGAATGGCTGACAATTTCAAAGAGCACGGACGACTGCTTCGTCCCGTGCGTGGCTATCGCATAAACCGCCGATGTAGGAAAATGCGCGCCTATGCGCCGACGTGCAGGACGTGGATCGCACCGTCCTTGCCGCCAAAGTCGAGCTCGTCGCCCACTTCGGCGCCGAGCAAGGCACGGCTGAGTGGCGCGGTGAAGGAGAGCAGGCCCGCTGCCGGATCGGCCTCGTCATCGCCGACCAGCGTCACGGTGCGATCCTTGCCATTCAGGCTGAACGTGACGGTCGAGCCGAACGCAACGGCGGCGCCCTCGGGCGGCGGCATGACTTGCGCTGTGGCCTGGCGCGTGCCCCAATAGCGCAAATCCCGCTTCAAACGCTTGATCTCGGTCTCATCCGACAGACCCGCCAGCTGCGCCTCAAGCGCCTCGACGCGCGCGGCGATCAGCGCAAGGCCGCGCTCGGTCACGAGATTGGGGCCCGCAGGGATCGGCAGCTCGAACTTCGGCTCGAGATGCTCGTCATCGCCTTCGCGGCGGAATGCGACGCTCATGCTTCGTCCCCTGCTTCGGCTTTATCCTCGACCGTCCATTCGGAGAGGTCGGGCGCGCTGCCGATGAGGGCAAGGCCGTGCGCAATGGACGTCAATTCATCGCCGCTGGCAATGCGGCTTGCGCCAAAGCGCCGCTCGAACAGCTGGCGGACCGCCGGGATGAGCGAGGAGCCGCCGGTCAGGAATACATGGTCGATCGCCTCCGCCGCCAGCCCGGCGCGCGCCAGCACGCGGTCGACGCCGAGATCGAGCTCGGCCAGATCAGGCGCGATCCAACGTTCGAAATCGGCGCGGCAGACCTCAGCGGTGACGGAGAGCCCCTCCCCCTCGAACGAGAAAGCCGCGTGGGTTTGGCTCGAAAGGGCGCGCTTCACCGCGCCGACCGCCTCGTAGAGCCCGTAACCAAGTTCCTGCTCCACCACTGCGATCATCCGGTCGATGGCCGCCGGATCGGTCGCGGCATGGCGCAGCTTGGCCAGCTGGTCGAGCGTGCGCTTGTTGCGCATGAGCGCGAGACGCGACCAGTCGCTGAAATCGGCAAAGTGTCCGGCCGGGATTTCGAGCACTTTGTCGAACGAGCGATAGGTCCCGCCCTTGCCCAGCAGCGGCAGCACGAGCTGGTCCATGATGCGGTAATCAAAGCGGTCGCCCGCAATGCCGACACCCGCAGACGCGAGCGGCACGCAGCGCCGGGCAGCATCGGGCGCTGCAACGCGGACAATCGAGAAGTCGCTCGTGCCGCCACCGAAGTCGGCAACCAGCAAAGTCGCCGGATCGGTGAGGCGCGAGGCAAAGCTGTAGGCCGCGCCGAGCGGTTCGTAGACGTAGTGGATCTCGCGCCCGAACCCGGCGAACATTGCGCCGTAGCGTGTGGCCGCGAGCGCCGGATCGGGCCGCGCGCCGACGTAGCGCACCGGACGACCGACCACGATGCGCTGGGGCAGGTCCTTGAGCGCGTCCCCGGCGTGCTCGGCCAGATGTTCGAGGAACGTGCGGCCAAGATCCTCGAAGCGGAGCCGCTTGGTGAAGATCTGCGCATGTTCGAAGGTTGTGCTGGCCGCGACCGACTTGAACGACTGGATAAAGCGCGAGCCCTGCGGAAAGCCGAGAAATTCGGCGATGGCCCAAGGCCCTGCCTCGTGCGCCAGCCCGCCACGCACTGTATCGTCCTGCCAGAAGCACAGCGCCGAGCGGAACACCGCCCCGGTCTGGCCGGGCGCGGCGAACTCGGCGAGCCGGACCTCGCCATCGCCTGCCGTACGCGCAACGACCGAGTTGGTCGTGCCGAAGTCGATGCCGACGGCGGGAAGGAAGGAAGCGGGGGCGGACATCGAAACGGAAGCTTTCGCTGCACGCCTTCGGTCAGCCCTGATAGCTGATCCTCATGCGGATGATGGGATAGCGAATATCAGGGGAAATTGGTGGAGCCTAGCGGGATCGAACCGCTGACCTCCTGCATGCCATGCAGGCGCTCTCCCAGCTGAGCTAAGGCCCCACA
>CAILIO010000241.1 GCA_903834285.1 uncultured Sphingomonadales bacterium
CAGACCCGTCTGCTGCGCGAAGCCGAGGAAGCTCGCCAGCAAGCGCTTGAGGCTGCGAACCGCCGCGAACAGGATGAGCGCCTGCGCGCCGCCGAGGAAGCCCGCCGTCTGGTCGAAGCCCGCAAGGCAGGCGAGGCTGGTGCCGCTGCTGTTGCTGCCGCTCCCGAAGCGCCCGCCGCCCCGGTTGAAGCGCCTGCCGAAGTCGCGCCCGTGGAAGCGCCGGTTGCGGCTGTTGCCCCTGCGGCTGCGACCGCGCCTGCCGAAGCCGAGCCGGAAGCGGCAGCCGTAGCCGCGCCCGCACCCGAAGTGGTGCAGACTGCGCCCCGCCGCTTTACGCCCGTGGTTGCCCCCAAGCGTCCCGAGCCGGTGGCCAAGAAGCCTGCACATGCGCCGCGCGACAAGGGGGCGGGGGACCGCCGTCAGGCTGGCAAACTCACCGTTACCCGCGCGCTCAACGAGGACGAGGGCGCCCGCGCCCGCAGCCTTGCCGCCTTGAAACGGGCCCGCGAGAAGGAAAAGCGTGCGCACTTCGCCGGGCAATCGCAGCCGCGCGAAAAGCAGGTCCGTGATGTCGTCGTGCCCGAGGCGATCACGGTGCAGGAACTTGGCAACCGCATGGCAGAGAAGGCCGCGGACCTCGTCAAGGCGCTGTTCAAGATGGGCATGATGGTCACCATCAACCAGACCATTGACCAGGACACCGCCGAGCTGCTCGTCACCGAATTCGGTCACAACATCAAGCGCGTGTCGGAATCGGATGTCGACATCGACAGCGCGTCCGATGTCGATACCGACGATACGCTGCAGCCGCGTCCGCCGGTTGTGACGATCATGGGCCACGTCGACCACGGCAAGACCAGCCTGCTCGACGCGCTGCGCGGCACCGACGTGGTGCGCGGCGAGGCCGGCGGCATCACGCAGCACATCGGCGCTTACCAGATCAAGACCAAGGCCGGTGACCACATCACCTTCCTCGATACCCCGGGCCACGAAGCTTTCACCGAAATGCGCATGCGCGGTGCCAATGTCACCGACATCGTCATTCTGGTGGTGGCGGCTGACGACGGGATCATGCCGCAGACGATCGAGGCGATCAATCACACCAAGGCCGCAGGCGTGCCGATGATCGTAGCGATCACCAAGGCCGACAAGCACGAGGCGAACCCGCAGAAGATCCGCGAGCGCCTGCTCGAGCACGAAGTCGTGGTCGAGGAAATGTCGGGCGATGTGCAGGACGTCGAGGTTTCGGCGCGGACCGGGCAGGGCATGGATGACCTGATCGAGAAGATTCTGCTTCAGGCCGAACTGCTCGAACTGCGCGCCAATCCGGACCGCGCGGCCGAAGCCACCGTGATCGAGGCCAAGCTCGACAAGGGCAAGGGCCCACTCGCGACCGTACTGGTCAATCGCGGTACGCTCAAAGTCGGCGATATTCTCGTTGTCGGCACCCAGTCGGGCCGTGTCCGCGCTATGCTCGACGACAAGGGGCGCCAGATCAAGGAAGCGCCGCCTTCGTTGCCGGTCGAGGTTCTCGGCCTCGGCGGTGTGCCGATGGCGGGCGATACGCTGACCGTGGTGGAGAACGAGGCCCGCGCGCGCGAGGTCGCCGCTTACCGCCAGGAACGCGCGACTGCCAAGCGCACCGCGCAGGCGCCGACGAGCCTCGAGAACATGTTCTCCGCGCTCGCCGCCAAGCAGGCTGTCATCGAATATCCCGTGGTCATCAAGGCCGACGTGCAGGGCTCGACCGAAGCGATCGTCAATGCGCTCAACCGCATTTCGACCGACGAGATCAAGGTGCGCATCCTCGCCTCGGGCGTGGGCGCGATCACCGAGAGCGACGTCAACCTCGCGCAGGCGAGCGGCGCGCCGATCATCGGCTTCAACGTCCGTCCGAACGCCAAGGCGCGCGAACTGGTGGAACGCTTCAAGGTGCGGATGAAGTACTTTGACGTGATCTACCAGCTTACCGACGACATCCGCCTCGAAATGGCCGGCCAACTCGGGCCGGAGCGCATCGAGACCGTGGTCGGCCGTGCCGAGGTCAAGGAAGTGTTCCCTGCGGGCAAGCGCGACAAGGCCGCGGGTCTGCTCGTGGTCGAGGGCTTCATCCGGAAGGGCATCAATGCGCGTCTTACGCGTCAGGATGTCATCATCTCGCAGACCGTCATCCATTCGCTGCGCCGCTTCAAGGACGACGTTCCCGAAGTGCGTGCGGGACTCGAATGCGGTGTGGTGCTGGCCGATACCAACGATGTGAAGCCGGGCGACCAGCTTGAAGTGTTCGAGGTCGAGGAGCGCGTGCGGACGCTGTGAGCGAGCGGTCGGACCTCAAAGGAATGACCGTGAACGAACGTCTGGTCGTTTGCGGCTTGATCGATGAGTTCGATCGCGCCCGGTCGCAATGGGATGTCGAAGCTCTGAAGTCGATCTTCGCGGAGATCGACTTGCCGGGATACGACCACGAGCCGCTGCGCTGAAGCCATGCCCCGTTACGTCGCCTTGCTCGGTTCGATCAATGTCGGTGGCAACCGACTGTCGATGACGGAGCTGCGCGAGGCGTTCGAGCGCGAGGGGCTGGAGCAGGTCGAGACCGTGATCGCGAGCGGCAACGTGCTGTTTGAACATGACGAGCGCCCGACCGAGGGCCTGGCGGAAATGCTAGAATGGATCGTCGAAGAGCGGTTCGGCTTTCGCAGCATGGTGGCTGTGCTGAGCGCAGCGGAGCTGCGCAGCGCAATCGAGGACAATCCGTTCACCGGCGACGGTGCGGACGCGAATGTCCACACCATGTTCCTTGATGGCGAGGCCGATCCGGCGCAGTTCCGCGTGCTGGTGACCGATCAGGCGGCACGCGGGCCCGAAAGGCTCGCACTTGGCCCGCGCGCGCTCTATATCGATTTTGTCGAAGGGGTTTCGGCCAGCCGGATGACGGGCGCGTTCCTGGAACGGCGCCTTGGCCGGCGCGGCACGGCCCGCAACGTACGCTCGCTCGCCCGCATTCTGGCGAAGATGGGCTGAAGGATCAGGTAATCATGGCAAAACAGCCCGCATCCCCGGAAACCCGCTCGGTCCGCTTGCTTAAAGTGGGCGAACAGGTGCGCCATATCCTTTCCGAGCTGCTGATGCGGCAGGAAGTGCACGACGAAGTGCTCACCGCGCATTCGGTCTCGGTAACCGAAGTGCGCATGTCGCCCGACCTCAGGCACGCCACCGCCTATATCAAGCCGCTGCTCGGCGCGAACGAGGAGGCGGTGCTCAAGGCGCTGCGCACCAACACAGCCTATTTTCAGAAGGAAGTGGCCCAGCGGCTACGGCTGAAATACGCGGCCAAAATCAAGTTTCTCAGCGACGAAAGCTTTGACGTGGCCGGCCATATCGATGCGCTGCTCGCCGATCCGCGTGTGGCGCGCGACATCACTGATGATGGCAGCGAAGCCTAACCCGGCACCATCCGCGCGCGGATGGTTACGTTGACCATTGCGCCGATGATGATCGCAAAAGCGGTCATCCCGAACTGGCGGCGGTCGATCACGCCCGTGCCGACGATAGAAATCGGCTGCGTCCCGCCGGTCGAGAAGGGAGGGACCGAAAAGGTCACCTTGAGCTGGATCGGGCGCGTGATCCCGCGTGCGGTGATCTGGCCTTCGACGTCGGCGGTCTTGTCGCCCGTCATGTGAATGCGCTTGCCGACAAAGCGCACTGTCGGATGGTGAGCGACATCGAAAAAGCTTTTGCCCTTCAGCGTCTTGGTCTGCGAATCGCCGGTCGTCAGCGTGCGCGCATCGATATCGACGACCATGTCGAGCGCTTCGAGATCGCCAAACGAGAGATTGAAGGTGCCCGACATGTCCGGAAAGTGCGCCGTCTTGGAGGCAAATCCGAGGATGGCGACCCGGGCATCGACGCGGCTGGCACCCTTGTCGATCACATAGCGCAGATCGCCCGCCGCGCCTTGTGCCGGCTGGAGCATCGACATCAGCACGGCGATGATGATCAGCAGGCGGGGAAGCGGGCGGGGCATGGGAATCCTTGTCGCGGATCTAGGGTGAACGTGGCGTGACACGGCTTCAACGGATGCGGCGGACGGTTCATTCGCAGCGAATTAGCCGGCTCGCGTAGTCTGCCAACGCTTGGCTTTCGCCGCGTAATGCCTATGTGAGCGAGGATATGGCAATCCTCCCTTTCCGTCACTTCGCGCCCCGGGCCCATGCCTGATGAGCACAAGTGAACTTTACGTGCCGCTCGCGGAAGGCGATCTTAGGCTCGAGCCGCTGCGCGAGGATCACCGCGAAGCCTTGCGCGCGGCTTGTGCGCAGGACAGCGCAATCTGGGAGATCTACCCCTTCTGCTATCTCGGCGAGCATTTCGATCCGCAGTTTGACAGCCTGCTCGCCAGCCCGCCGGGGCGCTGCGTCTATGCCGTGCTCACGGACGGCACGGTGGTCGGCATGACCGCGTGGATCGCGTTCGGCGATCCGGTCTGGTCGATCGAGATCGGCAACAGCTTCATCGTGCCTGCGCTGCGCGGCTCCGGCTTCAACGGGCGGCTGAAGCGGCTGATGATCGAACATGCCTTTGCCTGCGGGCTGGAGCGCGTGGTGTTCAAGGTTGACGTGATCAATACCCGCAGCCGCGCCGCCGTGCGCAAGCTCGGCGCGGAGGAGGAAGGCGTGATGCGGCGCGAGCGCAAGACCTGGACGGGGCGCGTGCGCGACACGGCCATCTATGGATTGCTGCGCGATGACTGGCTGGCGGCGCGCGCGTGATGGGCACCCTCTATGTTATTGCTACGCTGGTCGTACCGATGGTGTTCGCCATCGTGTTCCATGAAATCGCCCATGGCTGGGCCGCACGGCTGCTCGGCGATCCGACCGCCTATGAACGCGGGCGGCTGAGCCTCAATCCGCTCAAGCACGTCGATCCGATGGGCACGCTGATCCTGCCCGGCATGCTCAAGCTGCTGGGCCTGCCGGTGTTCGGCTGGGCCAAGCCGGTGCCGGTAAACTATGGACGGCTGCGCAGCCCCAAACGCGACATGGCGCTGGTCGCGGCCGCGGGGCCGCTGACGAACTTCGTGCTGGCAGCCTTGTCGGCGGTGGCGTTCGGACTGCTGCTGCGCACTGTCGGCCCGCAGGAAACGCCCGGACCGACGACGCTGTTTGTTGCGGACAACCTCAAGAACTTCATTGCTGTCAACGTCTTCCTCGGCACGTTCAACCTCCTGCCGCTGCCACCCTTCGATGGCTCGCGGATTGTGCGAGGGCTCGCTCCGGCAGCTGGCGTGCGGCTGCTTGACCGGATCGAGCCGATCGGCATTCCGCTGTTCATGGCGGTGTTTATCGTGCTGCCGTGGCTCGTGCCGGGGCTGCACATCGTCGACCGGCTGGTCGGCCCGCCGATGGAATGGATGCTCAGCCAGTTCGAGCATATCGTGGCGCTCGTGGCCGGACCCGAGCTCAATTGATCCCCCTTGGCATGGTGAGCGGCTGGATCATCCTCGACAAGCCGCACGGCCTTGGCTCGACGCAGGCGGTGGGGGCAGTGAAGCGCAACTTGCGCGAAGCGGGCTTTGGCAAGGTCAAGGTCGGCCATGGCGGCACGCTCGATCCGCTGGCGACAGGCGTGCTGCCGATTGCACTGGGTGAGGCGACCAAGTTGTGCGGGCAGATGCTCGATGCGAGCAAGGCCTATGCCTTCACGATCCGCTTCGGCGAGGAAACGGATTCGCTTGATCTCGAAGGCACGGTCATCGCGCAGAGCGATGTTCAGCCGACTCGCGGCGCGATCGACGCCATGCTGCCGCGCTTTACGGGCCCGATTGAGCAAGTGCCGCCAGCCTATTCCGCGATCAAGGTGGATGGCGCGCGGGCCTATGATTTGGCGCGGGCCGGGGAAGCGGTTGTCCTGAAGTCGCGCGCGGTGACGATCCATTCGCTGGAGATCAGCTCTGAGACTGAGACTGAGACTGAAACTGAGGTCACCTTCATTGCCCACGTTTCCAAGGGCACCTATATCCGTAGCCTTGCGCGCGATATCGCCCATGCGCTCGGCACGTTCGGCCATGTGACCATGTTGCGCCGCCTGCGGGCCGGGCCGTTTGGCCTCGCGGAGGCGATTTCGCTGGACAAACTGAACGATGTGGGTAAGGGCGCACCCCTTGAACACATACTCTTGCCGCTGGAGGCAGGGCTGGTCGACATCCCGGCTCTTGACCTTTCGCCCGAGCAGGCAAGAGCGGTCCGCCAAGGCCGCGTTCTTGACGGGCTGCCCCATACCGACGGGCTTTACTGGGTGCGCAGCGGCAATATGCCGGTGGCCTTGGTCGAGCTTTCAGGCTCTGTCCTGACCGTCGCGCGGGGGTTCAACCTTCCCGATGTCGCGGAGTAAGTACAATGTCGGTTACCGCTGAAAAGAAGCAGGAAATCATCTCGGCCAACGCCCGGGGAACGAACGACACCGGATCGCCCGAAGTTCAGGTCGCGATCCTTACCAGCCGTATCCAGACCCTGACCGAACACTTCAAGGCGCACCACAAGGACAACCATTCGCGCCGCGGGCTCCTCATGATGGTCAACAAGCGGCGCTCGCTGCTGGACTATCTGAAGAAGAAGGATGTGGCGCGCTACAATGCCCTCATCCAGAAGCTCGGTCTGCGCAAGTAACCAAGCGGAAGCGGCCCCACGGGGCCGCTTTTTGCATGTGGCGCCCGTTCGGCAATCCGGCCGGCGAGCGCAATCCATGGGGCCTCAGACGCGCCCCGAACCGGACCGGGACGGCACACCCGGCAGCAAACCCCGCGCGCAATCGGGCGGCGGGCTGAA
>CAILIO010000242.1 GCA_903834285.1 uncultured Sphingomonadales bacterium
CGCAACGTGCGCGAGCCGGTGGTGGCGATCGCCTACTTGCTTGAAATCAAGCCCGGCAAAATGTTCGAGACCGTGGGCCGGTTCGGCATCAATTCGACTATCGGGCTCGGCGGGACGATCGACGTCGCGCGCAGTAGGCCGTTCAATCTGCCTTATCGCCAGAACGGCCTTGCCAATGTGCTCGGCTATTACGGCGTTGGGCCTGGGCCTTACCTGTTCCTGCCGCTGGTCGGGCCAACGACGGTGCGCGACTTGATCGGCCTCGTCGCGGACCGGCTGGTCGTGCCGTTCGCCGTGGGCACGCCGTTCAGCAAGCCCTGGTACGCACTGCCGATGAGCACGATCGACGCGCTCGACTATCGCAACGAGGCGGATGAGGACTTCAAGCGCCTGCGCAACGCAGCCGATCCTTATTCGACCTATCGCCGGGTCTACCTGCAATCGCGCATCGATCAGATCGAGGCGCTGCACGGGCGCGGGCCGCTGGTGAAGGGCCAGACCCGCTATGGCCCGTTTGCGCGGCCGATTGGCGCCGCGGCTGCCCCGGTGTCAGCGGCCGAAAAGCGGGTCATAGAGCAGGACGACAAGGCGGCGGATGCGGCAACCGCGGAAGCGCCGTCAGCTGCGCCTGCGCCCGCTGCAGAGCCGGCACCTGCCTTGCAACCGCCCGCTCCTCCGGCACCGCCCCTGCCGCCAGTGTTCGTTTCGCAGCCGGTGGTGCAGCCCGTTCCCTGAGCTGTGGACGGCCTGAACCGTTCAGTTCTGCGTCTTCGCCGGGGTGGTGCTTGACGCTATGCCACTTGCTGGCAGATTGCGCTGATCGGCAAACCGTCGGGGAGCACCATGAAGCGAATCTTGGCCCTTATCGCTGGCGCGGTTCTTTTCGCGACCGGCGCGCATGGCGCACCGGACGATCCCGGTCTGCCGCGCTTCCGGGAAACCTTCAAAGAACTTGTCGAGACCAATACGACGCTGTCAGTTGGTGACTGCACGCTCGCCGCGCAGCGCATGGCAGCGCGGCTGAAGGCTGCCGGGTATCCGGATTCGGATCTGCATATCTTCGTACCCGAAGGGCATCCGAAGGAAGGCGGACTGATCGCGATCTTGCACGGCAGCGATCCGCGCAAAAAGGCCATTCTGCTGTTGGCGCACATTGATGTCGTGGAGGCGAAGCGTTCCGACTGGACGCGTGATCCGTTCAAGCTGATCGAAGAAGGGGGATATTTCTATGCCCGCGGCGCAAGCGATATGAAGGCACAGGCGGCAATCTGGGTCGACAATATGGTGCGCTATCGTGAAGAAGGCTTCCATCCGAAAAGCAGCATAAAATTGGCGCTGACCTGCGGTGAAGAGACAAATAGCGCGCTCAATGGCGCTGGCTGGCTGGTGAGCCATGAACGCGATCTCATCGACGCCCGGTTGGCTTTGACCGAAGGTGTTGGCGGCTATCTCGATGATCAGGGCCGGCGTGTTGCGCTAGGAGTTCTGGCTGCAGAAAAAACGTCGCAAAACTTCCTTTTGGAAAGCACCAACCCCGGAGGTCACAGTTCGCGGCCCGTCGCCGACAATGCGATTTATCATCTCGTTCGGGCGATCGATCGGATCAGTCGCTACGAATTCCCGGTCGAGCTCGATGACGCCAACCGTGGATATTTCAGCGGAATGGCGAAGATCGTCGGAGGTGAAGCCGGGGCCGCGATGCAGGCAGTTGTTGCAAATCCGTCGGATGCGAAGGCGGTTGCGATCCTTGACCGCGACGTCAATTGGCACGCGATGCTGCGGACGACGTGCGTGGCCACGATACTCGAAGCAGGTCACGCGACCAACGCGCTTCCGCAACGTGCACGCGCCAATATCAATTGCCGGATTTTCCCGGGGGACAGCGCGGCCTCGGTGCAGGCGAAGCTGGAGGAGCTTGTCGCTGATCCCAAAATATCCGTGACGATCCCGGAAGTTCGAGGTCCGATCGCCACGCCGGCCCCGATGACGCCAGCCATCATGGATCCCATCCGCACCGTGGCGGCCAAGCTTTGGCCGGGTGTCCCCGTCATCACCGTGCTCGAACCGGGCGCTTCCGACGCGCAATTTTTGAACCCGGCCGGCATTCCCACTTATGGTCTGGACGGCATTTTTGTCGATCCTGACAGTGGCAACATCCATGGCCTTAACGAGCGTGTCCGCGTGCAGTCGGTCTATGACGGGCGAACCTTCCTTTACCGGCTCGTGAAACTTTATGCCGGCGCGTAGCTCTATCGTCTGCTGTGTGTGCAGAACCAAGCTGTCACGGCCTCACCGAGAACTGATCCCCATGGCCTAAGGGCTCAGGCCTAAGCCCCATTGCCACACCCTCATCCACAACCCCGGCACATCGGGCCATTGCGGGCAGGGGGGCGGGCTCCCATATTCCTTTTCAAGTGAACCCGCCGTCCTCTCTCCCGGCGGCGGGGCGAATGGAACTGACAGGCTCATGACTCAATATCCCCTGCTTCCTCTGCGCGACATCGTCGTGTTTCCCGGCATGGTCGTGCCGCTGTTTGTCGGCCGCGAAAAATCGGTTGCCGCGCTGGAAACGGCGATGGCCGGCTCGAAGGAAATCTTCCTGCTCGCCCAGCTTGATCCCGGCTGCGACGATCCGGACCGCGATGACCTTTATGATACCGGTGTGGTCGCCACGGTGCTCCAGCTGCTGAAGCTGCCCGATGGCACGGTGCGCGTGCTCGTCGAGGGCCAGCAGCGTGCCGAGCTCAAGGCGCTCACCACCGAGACAGTGAGCGAAGGCGAACTGGTGCTTGCCGAAGTCGAGCTGGTCGAACCAGCGGAAGTCTCTGGCGCTGAAATCGCCGGCACGATGCGCTCGGTGGTCGAGCAGTTCGGCGAATATGCAAAGCTTTCCAAGAAACTGCCGCAGGATGCGGGATCGCAGCTCGGCGATATCGAGGATGCGGGGAAGCTGGCTGACGCGGTCGCCGCGAACCTCGCCGCGCGCGTGGCGGAAAAGCAGGCGGTGCTGGCCGAGGCCGATCCGCTCAAGCGGCTCGAGATGGTGCTCTCTTTCATGGAGGGCGAGCTTGGGGTGCTGCAGGTGGAGCGCAAGATCCGTGGCCGCGTGAAGCGCCAGATGGAGAAGACGCAGCGCGAGTACTATCTCAACGAACAGCTGAAGGCGATCCAGTCGGAGCTCGGCGGCGGCGATGACGGCGAAGGCAACGAGATTGCCGAGCTCGCCGAAAAGATCGAGACGATGAAGCTCTCGAAAGAGGCGCGCACCAAGGCGACTGCCGAGCTCAAGAAGCTGCGCACGATGCAGCCGATGAGCGCGGAAGCGACCGTCATCCGCAACTACCTCGACGTGCTGCTCGGCCTGCCCTGGGGCAAGAAGTCGAAGCTCAAGAAGGATATCGCCGCAGCGCAGGCGATCCTCGATGCCGATCACTACGCGCTCGACAAGGTCAAGGACCGGATCATCGAGTATCTCGCCGTGCAGGCGCGGACCAACAAGCTGAAGGGGCCGATCCTGTGCCTTGTCGGCCCGCCGGGCGTGGGCAAGACCTCGCTGGGCAAGTCGATCGCCAAGGCGACCGGCCGCCAGTTCGTGCGCCAGTCGCTGGGCGGTGTGCGCGACGAGGCCGAGATCCGCGGCCACCGGCGGACCTACATCGGCTCGCTGCCGGGCAAGATCGTCACCAATCTCAA
>CAILIO010000243.1 GCA_903834285.1 uncultured Sphingomonadales bacterium
CTCGGTGCCGTGGCGCTGGCAGGCGGGCTGTGGCTGCTCCATGCGCACTTCGTGGCCGCGCAGGTTGTGCCCGGAGACCTCACCTCCCCCGGCTGGGTGCGCTTCGGCGGCCTGCCGCTGGTGATCGACGCGCTGCGCCGCAATCTGGTGCTGACGGGCCTGCCCGGTCCGCTGATCCTGGGCCTTGTAGCCGCCTCGCTCGCCGCGATGCTGCGCTGGGGCCGCGAAATGGAGCGCACTGCCGCCATCGGCAGCGCCGGGTTCCTCGCCGCGCTCACCGTGTTCGGGCGACCCGACAACGGCTACTGGGGCTTCATGGCCGCGCCGTTCGTGCTGCTGGGCTTGCCGTTATTGGTGCGGCAGGCGCTGCGCCGCGCTAAACGCTAGCGGCAGGAGCGCAAAGCAGATCTGGCCGACAAGACCGAGCACACCTGCAGGCCGGCCCAGCGCAGCAAGCATTGCGTGTGGAGCCTGACCCAGCGCCAGCCCGAGCAGCACCTCGCAAACCATCAGCGCGCCAAACGCCACAAGGCCCATCGTGAGCGCCGCGCCCGGCCCGGGGACGGCCCAACGGCGCAAACACCAGCGCGCGAGCGGGGTGCATGTTGCCAGCATGAGTGGCGTTTCGATAGCAACTGCAGCGAAGGCGCCAATGGCCGGAGCCACGAACAAGGTCCGCAGAACACCAAACGCAAACCCGAACCCAAAGCCGATCAGGCCATAAGCAAGGCCCGCCCGGATTGCGACGCTGCTGGTCATCGGTTCATGTGCTGAGAAACAGCCCTGCCAGCGCCGCGCTCATCAGGTTGGAGAGCGCGCCGGCCGCGAGCGCCTTGAGCCCCAGCTTGGCGATCACCGGGCGCTGGTTGGGCGCGAGGCTGCCCGAGACCGCCATCTGGATCGCGATCGAGCTGAAGTTGGCAAAACCACACAAGGCAAACGTGACGATGGCGACGGTGTGGGCGCTGAGGTCTTTCGCCGCGCCAAGATCGATGAAGGCGACGAATTCGTTGAGCACGATCTTGGTGCCGAACAGGCCGCCCGCCTGCGCGGCCTCCGCCCAGTTCGGCGCGCCAAGTAGCAGGAACACCGGCGCGAAAACCGTGCCGAGGATCTGCTGGAAGGAGAGACCGGGATAGCCAAGCCGCCCGCCAAACCCGCCCAAAATGCCATTGGCCATCGCCACCAGCGCCACGAAGGCGAGCACCATCGCGCCCACCGCGACGGCAAGCCGCACGCCTGTCTGCGCGCCCTGGCTTGCCGCCATGATGAGGTTGGCGGGGCGTTCTTCATCGGGGGCCGAGACGGCGATATGCGGATTGTGCAGCGGGGTGTCGTCATGCGCGTGCCGGGGCGGCGGCACATCGGGCATGATCAGCTTGGCCATGAGCACGCCCCCCGGTGCCGACATGAACGCGGCGGCGACAAGATAGTCCACCCGGATGCCCATCGCTGCATAGGCGGCCAGGATCGTGCCGGCGACCCCGGCCATGCCTACGGTCATCACCGAGAACATCTGCGAGGGGCTCAGCGCGGCCAGATAGGGCCGGATCACGAGCGGCGATTCGCTCTGGCCGACGAAAATGTTGGATGCCGCGCAGAGCGCTTCGACCCGGCTGATCCCGGTGACCCATTCAAGCCCGCCGCCGATCCAGCGGATCACCAGCTGCATGATGCCGAGGTAGTAAAGGATCGAAATCAGCGCGGCGAAGAACACGATGGTTGGCAGCGCCGAGATCGCAAAGCTGTGGCCGCCGATCGCGGGATCGGCCAGCGGACCGAACAGGAACGTTACCCCCGCCTTGGCATAGCCGAGCAGGCCCTCCACCCCCGCGGCTGCGCCCTGCAACGCGGCATTGCCCGGCGGGAACCAAAGGACCAGCGCGGCAAAGCCCACCTGCAGCGCAAAGGCAGGGGCGACGATGCGCAGCCGGATCGCCCGTCGATTGGAAGATAGCAGGATAGCGACGGCAAGGATTAGCGCCATGCCGGCGAGGCTCATCAAAACGCGCATCGCGGGCCCACTGCTCCCCTGAAAGACACTGCCAGAAAACCCTGA
Source organism: uncultured Sphingomonadales bacterium (assembly GCA_903834285.1). Classification (GTDB taxonomy): domain Bacteria; phylum Pseudomonadota; class Alphaproteobacteria; order Sphingomonadales; family Sphingomonadaceae; genus Novosphingobium. The sequence continues at coordinate 2,060 of CAILIO010000243.1, forward strand.
GGGCCGTGGCTTAAACGGGATTTGGCGCAGGGTCAAAATCCCGCTAACCGTGACCGATGCAAGACCAGCCACACGCCGCATCGCCTTCTCATTCGGGCATTCCCACCTCACTATTCGCGTTTTCCCTGCTCTATGGCGGCCTCGTCGTGCTCGCGGGCGTACTGGGCACCAAGATCGCAGCGCTTGGGCGCTGGCCGCTGGTCGGCGATCTGGCGGTCGAAAGCGGGATCTTCGCGTTCCTTCTGCTGGTCGTGATGGCCAGCGCGGTTACCGAACTGTTCGGGCAGGACGTGGCCAACAAGCTGGTGCGCTTCGGCTTCGTGCCACTGATCGTCTCGATGCTGCTGCTGACCTTCGTGATCAATGTCGTGCCGCCGGCGCCGTTCTGGGGTGATCAGGAAGCCTATGCCCGCCTCCTGGGCCAAGGCGCGCGGATGCAGTTTGCGGGGCTCATTTCCTACGGCACCTCGCAGACGCTCAACGTCTATGTCTTCTCTCGCCTTGCTGGCGGGCGCGGCCGGCTGCTGATGCTGCGCGCATGGATCGCCAGCCTGCTCAGCCAGATGGTCGATACGCTGATCTTCATCACGATCTCGTTTGCCGGGGTGAGCGATGCCTCCGGCGTGCCGCTGCCGATTGGCGAGATCATGGCGGGCCAGATCGCCTCCAAGCTGCTGCTCTCGACGATCATGGTCCCGCCGCTGATCTGGGTCTTCGTCAAGCTCGGGCGCTGGATGGATGGTGCTCGCTAATATTGCACCTTGAGGATGCTTGGTCCAAAGCACGGCGCATCATGAGCACCGCACACGATCCCGCCGCCGACGACGCTGCCCACTACAAGGCCATGCTCGCCAAGGCCGAAACGCTTACCGAAGCGCTGCCTTACTTGCAGCGCTATGCAGGCAAGACGTTCGTGGTGAAGTATGGTGGCCATGCGATGGGCGATCCCGATCTCGCGCAGGATTTTGCCGAGGACATCGTGCTGCTGAAGGCCGTCGGGATCAATCCGGTGGTCGTCCATGGCGGCGGGCCGCAGATCGGGCGGATGCTGAAGGCGCTCGGCATCGAATCGCGCTTCGTGGACGGGCTGCGCGTGACCGACAAGCAGACCGCCGAGGTCGCCGAGATGGTGCTTGCAGGCGCGATCAACAAGGAACTCGTCAGCTGGATCGCCCGTGCCGGGGGCAAGGCCATCGGTATTTCCGGCAAGGACGGCAACATGGTCATCGCCCGCAAGGTCGAGGCGAAGAAGGCCCCCAAGGCGATCAACGACGCAGAAAGCGGCGAGGCGATCGTCGTCGACCTCGGCTTCGTCGGCGAGCCCGCCAGGATCGACACTTCGGTGATCGACACGATCACCGGCGCCAACATGATCCCGGTGATCGCCCCGATCGGCGCGGGCGAGGACGGCGAGACCTACAATATCAACGCCGACACGATGGCCGGTGCGATTGCCGCAGCGCTGGGCGCGGCGCGACTATTCCTGCTCACCGACGTGCCCGGCGTGCTCGACAAGGAGCGCCGCCTGCTGACCGACCTCACCCCGGCGGACATCACCCGCCTGGCCGAGGACGGCACGATCAGCGGCGGCATGATCCCCAAACTCGAAACTTGCGTCCACGCGGTGGAAGCCGGGTGCGAAGCGGCAGTCGTGCTGGATGGTCGCGTGCCGCATGCCATGCTGATCGAAATCTTCACCGCGCGCGGGGCCGGTACGCTGATCCGCGCGTGAGGTCGAGCACGTCCGGGGGAACCGGCGCGGCTCCGGGGCGTTGGCCTTGCATGATTCACCGCTTTCTGTGCGCTGCCGCGCTGTTTGCCCTGTCTGCCTGCGCCGCGCCGGCCCCTGCGCCATCGCCGAATGATGCGCTTGCGGCGGAAGCGTCGTCCATGCCGGCCGCACCACCGCCACCTTCGCCGGCCATCACCCCCAGCTCACACAATCCCGACGTAGTCCTGCGCGCATGGGGCGATGCGATCGAAGCGCGTGATTGGCTGATGGTCCGCAAATTCTGGGGCGATCAAGGCGCGCGCAGCGGCCTTTCCGAAGCGGACTTCGCGGCACAGTGGACCGGCCTGCACTATCCCAAGGTGAGCCTGGGCAAGGGCGACAGCGAGGGCGCGGCAGGCTCGATCTTCTACACGGCGCCGGTCACGATCACCGACGGATCGCGGGTGATCACCGGCGAAGTCGTGCTGCGCCGCGTCAACGACGTCGACGGCGCGAGTGCCGAGCAATTGCGCTGGCACATCGAGAGCACGACGCTCAAGCCCTGAACTTCTCTATCTTCGCGCTGCGAAGCTCTGGACAAACTTGTATGCAACACATACAAGTTTGTCCGTCGCCGTCAGCCGTTCGGCGAGGGGGGCCTTGTGGGCCCGGGAGAGGGTCGGCTAGGAGCGATTGCCTCTAGCCGATAAGGAAATGCGCAATGCTGTTGTTCACGCTGATCTCTGCCATCTCGCAGCTGATCGACATTGTCGTGATGGTGGTGATCGTCCAGTTCGTGCTGAGCCTGCTGATCGCCTTCAACGTTGTGAACACCCACAACAAGGCGGTCTCTGCCGTCTGGACCGCGCTCAACGCCATTCTCGATCCGCTGCTGAACCCGATCCGCCGGGTCATGCCGAACACCGGCGGCGTTGATTTCTCGCCTATGATCCTCATCTTCGGCCTGCGTCTCCTCGTCCAGCTCCTCTACTTCCTCGCGGCGGCGGCCACCTCGATCTGATCCAACCCCATACTGGAAGTGCCGACATGACTGCCGCGATTATCGATGGGAAGGCCTTTGCCGCGACCCTGCGCGCGAAGGTGGGAGAGCTTGCTGCCGCATTTGAAGCCAAGGCCGGGCGCAAGGCGGGCCTTGCCGTGGTGCTGGTGGGTGAGGATCCGGCCAGCCAGGTCTATGTCCGCTCCAAGGGCAAGCAGACCCTGGAGGCTGGCATGGCGAGCTTCGAGCACCGCCTGCCCGCCGAAACGCCGGAGGCCGATCTCCTCGCGCTGGTCGAGCAGCTGAACACCGATCCTGCTGTCGACGGCATTCTCGTCCAGCTGCCGCTGCCAGGGCACATGGACGAGCAGAAGGTCATTTCGGCGATCAACCCGGACAAGGACGTCGATGGCTTCCACGTGATCAGTGCGGGCCGGCTCGCGGTGGGCCAGCCGGGCTTCGTGCCCTGCACGCCGCTGGGCTGCCTGATGCTGCTGAAGGACCGGCTGGGTTCGCTTTCGGGCCTCGATGCCGTGGTGATCGGCCGTTCGAACATCGTCGGCAAGCCGATGGCGCAGTTGCTGCTGGCGGAAAGCTGCACCGTGACGATCGCGCACAGCCGCACGAAGGACCTCCCCGCAGTCGTGCGCCGCGCCGATATCGTGGTGGCGGCGGTCGGCCGGGCGGAAATGGTCAAGGCCGACTGGATCAAGCCCGGTGCGACGGTGATCGATGTCGGCATCAACCGCGTGCCTGCCGCCGAGGAAGGCAAGACGCGGCTGGTCGGCGATGTCGATTATGCCGGTGTGATCGAAGTTGCAGGCGCGGTGACGCCGGTGCCTGGCGGCGTCGGCCCGATGACCATCGCGGTGCTGCTGCGCAATGCGCTGGTTGCGGCCTATCGCAACGCTGGGCTGGAGCTGGCGGCCGACGCGATCTGAGACCCAGCCCTCTGCAGGCCTGCCTTTCTATTGCCCCATGCCTGCTCTAGGCTCGCCGGCATGAAGCGTTTGATTCCACTAGTCCTGCTGGCCATCGCCCTCCCCGCTGCGGCACAGGACCCACGCGGGGGGGCGCCCGGCTTTGGCAGCGGGATCACACCCATCGGCAATCCCAGCGCGCTGATCGCGGCGGAAAGCGCCTTTGCGCGGCTGGCGCGCGAGAAAGGGCAGTGGACCGCTTTCGCCGCGACTTCCACCGAGGACGCGGAAATGTTCGTGCCGCAGCGCACGCTCGCCAAGACCTGGCTCAAGGGCCGCGCCAATCCGCAGCAGGCGGTGCAATGGCAGCCAAGCACCGTGTGGATGAGCTGCGACGGCAGCGCGGGCGTGACCTTTGGCGGCTATCATGCGGGCGGCGCAGACAAGACCTCTGGTGGCTGGTTCTCCACCGTGTGGCAGCGCCAGCGCAAGAAGGGCGATTACAAGTGGGTGCTCGATCAGGGCGGCGATCTGACGGCGCCGCTCGGGGGGGCCGATTTCATCACCGGCAAGGTCGCCGATTGCCCGCCGCGCCCGCACCGCGATCCGCTGGCTGACGCTCCGCCCAAGCCGAAGCGCGGCGATCCGCCCCCGCCGCCCCGCCCGCTGGCTGGGCCAATCCCTCCGCTGGTCGCCGTGCCCGGGTCCGACAGCAAGGATGGCCGCTCGATCGACGGCACGCTCGCCTGGCGCTCCACCGTGCTGCCCGGCGGGACGCGCGAATGGACCGTCTGGCTGTGGCAGGACGGCAAGATGAACGAAGTGCTCAGGCGCACCGAAGTGGCGAAGAACGAGGGCTAGGACGGTGCTCGCCCTCTTCCTCTCCGCATTCACGACATTGTTCGTGGTGATCGATCCGCCGGGCTGTGCACCGATCTATGCGGGGCTGACGGCTTCGGCCACACCGCGGCAGGCCTTGTTCATGGCCTTGCGCGCGTGCCTCATCGCCAGCGGCATCCTCGTGGTCTTCGCGCTGTTCGGCGAGGATCTGCTGGGCGCGCTCCACATCGAGCTCGACAGTTTCCGCATTGCTGGCGGGATCATGCTGTTCATGATCGCGATCGACATGGTGTTCGAGAAGCGCACCGAGCGGCGCGAGGAGCGCGCGGAGAAAGTCCGCACCGCCCAATCGCAGGGACAGCCGCATGTCGAGGACGTCTCGGTCTTCCCGATGGCGATGCCGATGCTGGCGGGGCCGGGCTCGATCGCCTCGGTCATGCTGCTCACCGCACGGGCGCATGGCCTGCAGGAGACGCTGGTGATCCTTGCCGCGCTCGCTGCGGTCATGCTGCTGAGCTTTATCGCGCTGGTGGCTGCCCGACCCATCATCCGGGCGCTGGGTTCGCAAGTCGAGGCCGTCATCACCCGCCTGCTTGGCGTGCTGCTGGCGGCGCTGGCGGCACAGTTCGTGATCGACGGGCTGCGCGCCCAGTTCTGATTACTGCAGCGTCACGCGCCCATCGTCTGAATCGCGGCGGCCGAAGAACTGCATGAGCTGGACGAGCAACTCGCAGCGCGCGGTGAGGCTGTCCGCCTCGAGTAGGGCCTGCTTGGCTGCGGCATCGAACGGGGCGATCTGCGAGACGCCGTTGATCAGCGAGACATCGTCGAGCCGGCCGACCGAATCCCAATCAACCGAATAGCCTTGCGCGTCGGCAAAGCGGCGCGACTCGCGTTCGAACGAGGCGCGCTCGACGGCGCTGAGGCTGGCGCCCGCGTCATCCTCGATCAGCTCGCCCTCGACCTGCCGGAAGGGCGTCGTCACATCGAGCTCGCGCAGCAGGCGAAAGCGGGAAATCCCTTCGAGAATCACGTTGTAGCGCCCGTCCTCCATCGCCTCGACTTCGCCGATCTTGCCGACGCAGCCGACCGAGAACAGCGGCGCGCCATCGTGCTGGCCCTGCGGCTGGATCATCGCAATGCGCCGGTCGCGCGCCAGCGAATCCGAGATCATCGCGCGGTAGCGCGGCTCGAAGATGTGCAAGGGCAGCTGCAGCCCGGGGAACAGCAGCACGCCCGTGAGCGGGAAGATCGAGAGGCGCACCGGCCGGCTGTCCTGCCCCATGTCCTAACCGAACAGCACGGTGGAGAGCTTGCGGCGGATGGCCGCCACCCAAGGGTCTTCAAGGCCGATGGCTTCGAAGATCTGCAACAGGCGGGTGCGCGCGGCGCCTTCGTTCCACGTCCGGTCGCGCGCGACCATGCCGAGCAGCAGTCCGGCGGCGCCATCGCGGTCCCCCGCGGCGTAGAGCCCGTTGGCGAGCGCGAGCTCGGCGTCCATGTCATCCGGATTGGCAGCGACGGCGGCGCGCAGGCCATCGAGCTCGCTGGGCTCGGGTGCATCGGCGGCTAGCGCAAGCGCAGAGCGCGCCTGCGCCAGCGCCGGATCTTCGGCAAGGCTGGGGTCGAGCGCAGCGAGGACTTCCTCGGCAGCGGCCTTGTCACCGGCGGCGAGCAGCGCGCGGATCAGGCCGGACTGGGCGGCGGCGCTGTCGGGCGCGATCTCGGCGATCTGCGCGAAGATGCCGATCGCGCGTTCGCCGTCGCCGCCAGCCAGCACTTCCTCACCCATGGCGAGCAGCGGGGCGATATCCTGCGCAGGCTCGTCACCCGCCTCGATCGGTAGGCGCGCGAGCATCTGGTCCAGCATCTGGCGCAGCTGGGATTCGGTGCGCGCGGGCGTCAGGTCCGCCACCGGCTGGCCCTGGAACATGGCGTAGACCGTGGGGATCGAGCGCACCTGGAACTGCGCGGCGATGAACTGTTCCTCGTCGACGTTGATCTTGGCGAGGACGACGCCCTTTTCGGCGTACTCGCCGCAGACCTTTTCGAGCAGCGGGGTGAGCGCCTTGCAGGGCCCGCACCATTCGGCCCAGAAATCGAGCACCACCAGCTTGGTCATCGAAGGCTCGACCACAGCCTTGCGGAAGCGGTCTACCGCTTTCTGCTCATCGAGATTGAGGCCAAGGCTTGCCACTGGTCGGTCTCCGCGCTGAAACGTGAATGTGTGTCTGTCTCCCATGTGGGAAGCGGGGGCGGTTCGGCAAGGGCATTTGCGGGCAAGTGGGTAGGCGATCCGGCTTTGGCGCATTTTTGCTGTTGCGCGGGCCACGTGGGGGAGCTAAGGGCGCGCTTCACCCCGGTCGGGGCCCCTCCGGGAGCCCGACCAGAAACGCACGAGCGGGCGTAGCTCAGGGGTAGAGCACAACCTTGCCAAGGTTGGGGTCGAGGGTTCGAATCCCTTCGCCCGCTCCAGTTTCTCCCAACACTTGCTTGTTCAGGCGACGGTTCCGCGTGCCGGCTGGAAACCCTCTGCGTCTTTGTCGCGCTCCGCGGCAAGCCGCTCCGATTGGGGGTTCGAAGCCCTTCGCCCGCTCCAGTTTCCCACCACAGCACCAGCATTCGACACCTGCTGGGCCTCGCCAGGGGCCCGCTGTGATTCGCGTTGGCGGCTCCCAATTTAGGTCGGGTTGACACAGTTGACACAGTCCTGAGCGGAAACTCGCGGAGGGGGTCTGCAGGGGATCCTTAGCGGGCACATTCCGGCGAATTGATGCGGGTCAAGGAGCATGGTGGCAGTTTAGCGCAGGGCCCGCGCTGTAGGACAGGGGAAAGCCAAGCAAGCCCTTGTTTCTGCCCCCGCCAGCGATAGAGTTCGCCAGTGGACGAGGCCCCCAAGTGGCCGCACCATGACCCCACGCCCGGGCGCCAGACCCGGCGGGACATACGAGAGGAACAAGCATGACCGGCACGCTGCCCCCGCATCCCTTCAAGGACTATTACGGCAACTATATCGGCGGACGCTGGGTCGATGCCGCAGATGGGCGGCGGTTTGACAATCCCTCGCCGATCACCGGGCAGACGATTACCACGCTGGCGCGCTCCTCTGCCGCCGACGTTGAGGCTGCGCTCGATGCCGCGCACGGTGCCAAGGATGCCTGGGGCCGGACGAGCGTGGGTGAGCGAGCGCTGATCCTCAACCGGATTGCCGACCGCATGGAAGCCAACCTCGCGCTCCTCGCCACGGCCGAAACCTGGGACAACGGCAAGCCCATCCGCGAGACGATGGCCGCGGACATGCCGCTCGCAATCGATCACTTCCGCTATTTCGCCGGGTGCATCCGCGCGCAGGAAGGCGGTATTTCGGAACTCGACAACGACACCGTGGCCTACCACTTCCACGAGCCGCTGGGCGTCGTCGGCCAGATCATCCCGTGGAACTTCCCGATCCTGATGGCGGTGTGGAAGCTCGCCCCCGCGCTGGCGGCGGGCAACTGCGTGGTGCTCAAGCCCGCCGAGCAGACCCCCGCCTCGATCCACGTGCTGATGGAGCTGATTGGCGATCTGCTGCCGCCGGGCGTGCTCAACGTGGTCAATGGCTTCGGGCTGGAGGCGGGCAAGCCGCTCGCGCAGAGCCGCCGTATCGCCAAGATCGCCTTCACCGGCGAGACGACGACCGGCCGCCTCATCATGCAATATGCCAGCGAGAACCTGATCCCGGTGACGCTGGAGCTGGGCGGCAAATCGCCCAACATCTTCTTCGCCGACGTGATGGACGCGGACGACGACTTCTTCGACAAGGCATTGGAAGGCTTTGCCATGTTCGCGCTCAACCAGGGCGAAGTCTGCACCTGCCCCAGCCGCGCGCTGATCCAGGAATCGATCTACGACCGCTTCATGGAGCGCGCCGTGGCCCGCGTGGAAAAGATCGTGCAGGGCAGCCCGCTCGACGCCGCGACGATGCTCGGCGCGCAGGCTTCCTCGGAGCAGCTGGAGAAGATCCTCTCCTACTTCGAGATCGGCCGGAACGAAGGCGCCAAGGTGCTGACCGGCGGCGAGCGCATGATGATGCCGGGCGACATGGCGGGCGGCTATTACATCAAGCCGACGATCCTTGAGGGCCACAACACAATGCGCGTGTTCCAGGAGGAAATCTTCGGCCCGGTGGTGGCGGTGACGACCTTCAAGGACGCCGAGGACGCCCATGCCATCGCCAACGACACGCTCTATGGTCTGGGCGCGGGCGTGTGGACGCGCAACGGCACGCAGGCCTATCGCACGGGGCGCGCGGTGCAGGCTGGGCGCGTGTGGACCAATTGCTACCACGCCTACCCGGCGCACGCGGCGTTCGGCGGCTACAAGCAATCGGGCATCGGGCGCGAGAACCACAAGATGATGCTCGACCACTACCAGCAGACCAAGAACCTCTTGGTGAGCTACAGCCCCAAGGCGCTCGGGTTCTTCTGAGGCCGATGAACCGGGTTTCCGCCACGCCCGAAGCGCTGGCCCTGCTTGGCGAAATCGTCGCCGAGCACGGGCCGGTGCTGTTCCACCAATCGGGCGGATGCTGCGATGGCTCGTCCCCCATGTGCTACCCGGCGGGCGAGTTCCGCGTGGGCGAAAGCGACGTGCTGTTGGGCCAGGTGGGGGACGCGCCGTTCTATATCGGCGTGCGCCAGTTTGAGGCATGGAGCGCGGCGGGCGAGGCGGTCGACCTGCTGCTCGACGCCGTGCCCGGGCGCGGGGGAATGTTCAGCCTTGATAACGGGCGCGAGCAAAGGTTTCTGATCCGGTCGGGGGCTTGTGCGGTTTAGGGCGTGCGGCTTCAGATAAGATCGTCGGCCCGGACTTGATCCGGGCCTTGGCTTTTCCCTTTCAACGCAGCGCTGGAAGAACAGCCGAACCCCGTGTCAAGCACGGGGTGACGGGAAAGGATGGGCGTAAAGTCACCAGAGCCTAAAGCTTGCCGCAGGGCTTTGAGCCGGAGGCCTGCACCACGGGCTGCAGAATCCAAGGGAAGAGGCCCGCAAAGAACACCACCTGCGCGGCGGTGGCGGCAAGGCCTGCGGGCATCACGAAGAACGCGAACAGGCCCCAGGCGAGGAGCAGGGCCCAGCCGATCAGCCAGCTTTCCAGCCAATCGGGGCGGGCGCGGAGGCGTTCGAAGCACAGGTGCAGGACGGGCAGGCGCGAGAAGGTGGTGCGGGCGGCTTTCATCGGTCTGACCTTCAAAAGCCCAGCGCGGTGAGGCTGGGGTAATCATCGGGGCGGCGGCTGAGCGGCCAATCGAGCTTGCGCTCTTCGGCGCGGATCGGGTGTTCGTTGATGCTGGCGATGCGGCGCTGCATGAGCCCGTGTTCGTCGAACTCCCAGTTTTCGTTACCGTAGGCGCGGAACCACTGGCCGCTGTCGTCGTGGTATTCGTAGGCGAAACGCACCGCGATGCGGTTGCCATCGTGCGCCCAGAGTTCCTTGACCAGCCGGTAGTCGAGTTCACGCGTCCACTTGCGGGCGAGGAATGCCTCCACCGCAGCGCGGCCAGCCACGAACTCGGCGCGGTTCCGCCACTGCGTGTCCTCGGTATAGGCGAGCGCGACGCGGGCAGGATCGCGGGTGTTCCACGCGTCTTCGGCGAGGCGCACTTTCTGCGCGGCGGTCTCAGCGGTGAAGGGCGGGAGCGGCGGACGCGACATGACAGGGCCTTTCATCGAGGCGGGGACAGGGACGGGTGACTTTTCAAAAAAGGTGGCACCCGGGCAGGAGTGCGGGGGGACAAGACCTGCCCGGGTGCTGAGGCTCTGGTCGGCCAGGGATGTGCCGCCAGAGCGCAGGGGCCGCCGGGAAGGGAGGGGGGAACCGGCGGCTGCTGTCTCTATGTAGGAATGCTGATGCGGATTCGGTAGGGGCATATTCTGAAACACTATGTTCCATTTTCTGAAAGGGCGGCGAGCTGTGCTTCGAGCGCGGCAATCCGCGCATCGCGAGAAGCGAGCGCTTCGGCGACATTGTCGGCATGGAGCATCTGCGGGATGTGCTGCGGACAATTGCTATCCCACGCGGTGATGGTGAACACGATCGCCTGTTCGGGCGCGCCGCGATAGCCGGGCACGGCGAGCGCGGCGTTGAGCTCGGCATCGCCCTCGATCACGTCGATTTCGCCCCAGACCTTGATGCGGCGGCGGTTCGCGTAGTCCATCAGGAAGAGGAAGGCCTTGCGGTTTTCCGCCGCGTTGCCGGTGGTGATATATTGCCGGTTGCCGCGCAAATCGGCGAAGGCAAGGCGCTTGTCGTCGAGCACCCTGAGGAAGCCCTTGGGTCCGCCGCGATGCTGGATATAGGGCTGCCCATCAGCGCTGGCAGTGCCGAGATAGAAGCTGCGCGCCTCGGCAACGAAGGCTGCGAGGCGGGCATCGACGCGGTCGGCCAGGATCATCCCGGCATAGAGCCGGCGCGAACCCTTGCGGATCTGCGCGGCCTTGACCGAGGCCGAGAAGGCGTGATCGGTGGGGTCGATGGGATCGGACATGGGGGGCGGACCTTTCATGCGGTGTCTCCCCCTGTCTTAGCGCCGCTGCGTCGTGCCGCCATCCGCGTCCTCGGCAAGGCACCCTTGCAGAAAATGGATGGCCGCGCGTCCTCCCTCAGACAACGGTGAGCTGCGCCACCGTCGTCGTCATGCTGCTATCGCTGTAGAACGTGTAGCTGCTGCCGTTCTGCGCATAAAACGCGCCATTCGCGATCTGGAGCGTATCGCCCGCGTTGAAATCGACGGTGAGCTGCGAGGCATTGCCGGCCCCTGCAATGCCCTGGATGAAGCTGGCATCGACGGTGAGACTGGCGTTTGTCCCGCTCGCGTTGAAATCGATCGTCTCGACCCGGCTGAGCACACCGGCGAGCTGCGCGGAGGAGACCGTGCCGGCGTTCGCGGCAAGCGCGACGGTATCCGCGCCGGCCCCGCCATCCACGCTGAAGCCCGCGCCGAGTGTGAGCGTGAAGCTGTCGGCGAAGCTGGAGCCCAGCACGCTTTCGATGCCGGACAGCGTATCGCCAGCAGCTTCGCCCGCGCTGCCGGTGCCGGTGCCCGCCCCGCCCCCGCCGAGCGAGAGCGCGACCCCGGCGGCCGCCTGCGAATAGTCGGCGATATCCGTCCCCGCACCGCCGATCAGGGTGTCCGCGCCATCGCCGCCGGCAAGCCGGTCGTTGCCCGCGCCGCCATCGAGCACGTTGGCCCCGCCATCGCCGGTCAGGCGGTCGTTGAAGGCCGAGCCGGTGAGGTTCTCGATGGAGGTGTAGGTGTCGCCCGCCGCCTCGTTGGTGTTGAACGAGCTGTCGGCCAGGTTGGCCGCAACGCCGAGCGTGGAATTGGCATAAGTCACCGTATCGGTGCCGGTGCCGCCATCGAGCACATCGCTGCCGAGGCCGCCATTGAGGAGATCGCTGCCCGCCTCGCCGTAAAGCGTGTCGTTGCCAGCGCCGGCGGTCATGGTGTCATCGCCGCCGCCGCCGCGAAAGGTTTCGTCGGCACCGGTGCCGAGGAAAGTATCGGCCAGCGCAGTGCCGATGACCTGCTCGATGCCAGAGAGCACGTCACCCGCAGCATCACCGCCGCTGGAGGCCGTGCCATCAAGCCGGGCGGTGATGGCGGCTGAAGAGGCGGAATAGTCGATCGTATCGAATCCGCCGCCGCCGGTCATCGTATCCGCACCCGCACTGCCATAGAGCGTATCGTCGCCAAGGCCGCCGTCGAGCAGCTCGATCCCCGCGCCGCCGCGCAAGGTATCGCCGAGCGCCGAGCCGACCACGCCCTCGATCGAAATGTAGCTGTCACCCACCGCATCGGACGCGGTGACGACGAGGCTGCCGGTGGCGAAGCTGGCGGTGATCGCGGTGGCGGAATTGGCGAAGGACACGCTGTCGGTGCCCGCGCCGCCATCGAGCACGTCCGCACCGGCGCCGCCGACCAGCACATCGCTGCCATTGCCGCCCTGAAGCGTATCGGCGCCCGACGTGCCCCAGAGGGTATCGTCGAAGGCGGAGCCGATCAGGATCTCGATACTTGTCAGCCGGTCGCCGGTGGCTTCGTTGCCGACACCTGCGGTGCCGTCGAGATAGGCGGTCACGCCGCCGGTCGAATTGACGTACGTGAAGGTATCGGTGCCCGCGCCGCCATCGACGGTATCGGCGCCAGTGCCACCGTTCAGCAGATCGTTGCCATTGCCGCCATACAGCGTGTCGTCGCCGACAAAACCGCTGATCGTGTCATTGCCATCGCCGCCGCTGAGGGTTTCGTTCGAGTTCGAGCCGACAAGGGTGTCATTATAGGACGAGCCGATCAGGCCCTCGATCGATGTGAGCACATCGCCCTGGGCAAAGCCGCCGTTGGCCGCAGTGCCATCGAGATAGACCGAGACCGCTGCGGTCGAGTCCGAGTAGTCCGCCGTATCGAAACCGCTGCCGCCGTTGAGGACGTCGGCCCCGCCGCCGCCACGCAGGAGGTCGTCACCGCCGCCGCCGGTCAGGGCGTTGGCATTGGCATCGCCATAGAGTGTGTCGTTGCTGTTCGAGCCGGTGAGGTTCTCGATGGCGACGTAGGTATCGCCCGCCGCATCGCCCGCGCTGCCGCTACCCGCGAGCAGGCTGGCGGAGACCCCTGCGCTGGAGGTAGCATAGCTCACGGTATCGGTGCCGCTGCCGCCATCGAGCACATCGGCGCCGCCATCGCCGCGCAGGGTGTCGTTGCCTTCCATGCCGTAGATCGTGTTGTTGCCGGTGCCGCCCCACAGCGTGTCGTCGTACTGCGTGCCCTGCAGGATCTCGACATTGGTCAGGACATCGCCCTGCGCCTCGGCGCCGGTGCCGGCGGTGCCGTCGAGCCCGACCACGACGCCGGCAGAGCCGTAGTAGCTCACCGTATCCGTGCCGCCCGCGCCGTTGATCGTATCCGCACCGCCAAGGCCTCGGAACCATTCATCGGCGGCAGTGCCGATCACGCTGTCATTCTGGTTGGTGAGGTAGATGATCTGGAAGTTCTTGTAGGTATCGCCCGCGGCATCGCCGCCCACGCCGAGCGTGACGCCGTCGAGATTGATGGTGACCCCGGTGCTGACCGAGACGCTGTTGGGGAAGTTCGCATTGGTGCCGAAGAACAGCGTGTTGACGCCGGTACCCCCATCGAGCGCATCGGCCCCGGCCCCGCCGGAGATGCTGTCGTTGCCGTTGCCGCCAAGCAGCGTATCGTTGCCTCCGAGGCCGATCAGCGCATCGTTGCCATCGCCGCCGGTGAGCACGTTGTTGCCGCTGTTGCCCTGAAGCGTATCGCCCGAGGCGGAGCCGGTCAGATTCTCGATGTTGACGTAGCTATCGCCCAACGCATCGCCGGCCGTGCCGCTGCCGCCGTTGAGATCGGCAGTGACGCCGCTCGCCGCCGCCGTGTAGTCGACCACATCGGTGCCC
>CAILIO010000244.1 GCA_903834285.1 uncultured Sphingomonadales bacterium
CCCCATTTGCACTTCGTGAAAATGGAGAGGGACAGAGAGGTCCTCCCCATATTTGCGCGGCACAAATGGGGAGGTGGCCTGCCGAAGGCAGGTCGGAGGGGTAATTCCTTCTACATCCCCCGCGGCGCCATCAGCACGCCCACCAAAGTCACCACCCCCGCCGCTGTCAGCACGAGGCCCGTCCACACCACGCCGCCATGCGCCGCCAGCCACGCCGCGCCCAGCGGCGCCAGCGCCCCGCCGACGATCCCGCCCAGATTGAACGCCAGCGAAATCCCGGTGTAGCGCACTTCCACCGGATAGAGCGAAGGCAGCCAGGCGCCGATCGGGCCGTAGCACAGCCCCATCACGAACAGCGCGGCCGAGAGCGTCAGGAACAGCACCGGCAGCGATCCCGCCGCCAGCCCGCTGCCAAAGCCGAGCCCCACCAGCCCGGTCAACGCCGCACCGACCGCCATCACCGTCCGGGGGCTCGTTTTGTCAGACCACCAGCCTGAAACCACGATCCCTACGGCAAAGACCACGTCCGCGCCGAGCTGGATCGCCAGCACCGTCTCGCGCGGATAGCCGAGCTTGGTCGTCGCGAAGGAAAGCGCGAAAGTCGTCGCCAGGTAGAACAGCGCAAAGCACGCGATCACCCCCATCGTGCCTGCCAGCACCGCGCCCGGATATCCCGCCAGCAGCGCGCTCAGCGGCACGCGGGGCGGCGGAGCGGCTTCGAGCGAAGCCTTGAATGCCGGCGTCTCGCCAATGCGCAGCCGAATCCACAGTCCCAGGATCACCAGCAGCGAACTCGCCAGAAACGGCACGCGCCAGCCCCAGCGCAGGAAGTCCGACTCGTTCAGACAAAGGCCCAGCACTAGGAACAGACCGTTTGCAAAAAGGAACCCCAGTGGCGCCCCCAGCGGCGCGGCAATGCCGAAACGGGCCTCCATGCCTTTGGGCGCATTCTCGACCGCGAGCAGCGATGCCCCGCCCCATTCGCCCCCCAGACCGAAGCCCTGGCCAAACCGGAGCAGGCACAAGAGCGCCGGCGCTACCCAGCCTGCGACGGCATAGCCGGGCAGGAAGGCCACCAGAAACGTCGAGACACCCATCAAGAGGAGCGAGACCACCAGCGTCGATTTGCGCCCGATCCGATCCCCGAAATGCCCGAATGCTACGGCCCCCACTGGCCTCGCAAAAAACGCGATGCCAAAGGTCATCAGCGCGAGCAGCGTCTGCGCCGCCGGGCTTGTCGCAGGGAAAAACAGCGGCCCGATCACCAGTGCGGCGGCGGTGCCGAAAATGTAGAAATCGTAGAATTCGACCGCCGTGCCGACGAGGCTGGCCATGAGCACGCGCGCGTGCACCACGAACGGATTTCGCGAAGGTGCCATGGTCTTGCCGTTCTCTCCTCAAGCAGGGTCAATCCGGCCACGACCGTCCCCCCGTCACGAGCCGCTATGGCAGCCTTTGCTCTAGCGTCAATCTTGCCATCCTCGCGCTCGAGGCACCGGCAAAGCCTGATTGGGCCGAGTTCCGACCGCCGCCCTTCGCGCGCGCTAAGGGCAAGTGCTAGGCCCGCGTTCAGGCAAATCGTCAGAGCATGGGTCTATGCGCTCACCTTGAAGTCACACAGGGTTGCCCCATGCTTGAATGGTTCGAGAAGCGCGCACCGATCCGCCGCAAGTTCGATACACTGCTCGGGATCCATACTGGGCTGGCCGCTCTTTCCGGTCTTGCCACGGTACTTGCGCTCGCAGGGGCCGGGCCGGCGGTCCTGTTCCTCTCGGGCGCCGCGCTCGTCCTCACGGTCCTGACCGTGCTCACCGCCAAGCGCCGCATCTGCGACCCCTATGTCAGCACCGTGGTGCGCACCGAGGCGCTCGCGGCGGGCGATCTTGAAAGCGCGATCGAACGCACCGACTACCTTGACTGCGTGGGCCGCCTGTCGCGCGCGATGGGCGTGTTCCGCGATCAGGCGGTGGCGCTGCGCCGCACCTCGGCCGAGCGCGACGTCATGGTCAGTCAGCTGACCACGGCCATGGGTGAACTGGCTCGCGGCAATCTTGCCTATCGCATCGCCTCCCGGTTTCCGGACGAATCCGAACAGCTGCGCAGCGATTTCAATGCCGCGCTGGGCCGCCTGGCCGAAGCGATGGGCCAGGTGAACGATTCCACGCAGGCTATCGATACCGGCGCCGCCGAAATCCGCACCGCCTCCGCCGATCTTGCAGGCCGCACCGAACGGCAGGCAGCCCGGCTTGCGGAGGCAAGCGCATCCATGCAGCAGGTCACCGCGCTCGTCGGCGAAAGCGCGGCCCGCGCGGCAGAAATCAACCGCGCCGTGTCAGATGCACATAGCGAGGCGGCCAATGGCGGCAGCGTCGTCGAACGCGCGGTCCATGCGATGCACGCGATCCAGCAATCCGCAGGCGGCGTCGCCCAGATCGTCAGCGTGATCGATGGCATCGCCTTCCAGACCAATCTCCTCGCGCTCAACGCCGGGGTCGAGGCGGCCCGCGCCGGGGATGCTGGCAAGGGCTTTGCCGTCGTCGCCACCGAAGTGCGCGCCCTCGCCCAGCGCAGCGCCGATGCCGCGCGCGAGATCGGCCAGCTTATCACCGCGTCCAACGCCGAGGTCGATCGCGGCGTCGAACTGGTCGGCGAGACGGGCGCGGTCCTGCGTCAGATCGTCGGGCGAGTCGGCGGGGTCAGCGAACTGGTCGCAGGCATTTCCGAAAGCGCCGCGCGCCAGTCCGCCATGCTCGCCGAAGTCGCGTCTTCGGTGACCGAGCTGGACCGGATGACCCAGCAAAACGCTGCGATGGTCGAGCAGAGCACCGCCGCCTCGCGCACCCTCGCTGGTGTCGCGCAGCAACTCAGCGGGCAGATGCAGCGGTTTTCGATCGGGGACTCTGCGCGTCCCGACCTTGGGCGCCAGACGCCGCCGCGCAAGGCAGCCCCCCTCCCCGTCCGCGGCAATCTCGCGCTGAAACCCGCGCCGCACGGCGATTGGGCCTAATTCTAGGGTAAGCATCCCCGCAACCCGGGTTGCACGCCCCCGATAAGTTCCCTACTTGTTCCGGTGTGACTCTTGTAACCGCCCCCGATTCAAGCTGGCTCGACGGCCTCAACCCCCCGCAGCGCGAGGCCGTGCTGACGACCGAAGGCCCCGTGCTCATGCTCGCCGGCGCAGGCACGGGCAAGACCGCCGCGCTCACCGCACGCCTTGCGCACTTGCTGCGCGCGCGCCTCGCCTGGCCGTCCGAAATCCTCTGCGTCACCTTCACCAACAAGGCCGCGCGCGAAATGCGCGAGCGGGTCGGCCAGCTGATTGGCCCTTCGGTCGAAGGCATGCCCTGGCTCGGCACGTTCCACTCGGTCGCCGCCAAGATGCTGCGCCGCCATGCCGAACTCGTCGGCCTGCAAAGCACCTTCACGATCATCGATACCGACGACCAGCTGCGCCTCCTCAAGCAGCTGATCCAGGCCGAGGGCATCGACGACAAGCGCTGGCCCCCGCGCCAGCTCGCCGGCCTGATCGACCGCTGGAAGAACCGCGGCCTTGGCCCCAAGGACCTCGATGCGCTCGACAACGAGGCTTACGCAAACGGCAAGGGCGCCAAGTTCTACGCGCTCTATCAAGACCGCCTGCGCGCCCTCAACGCCTGCGATTTCGGCGACCTGACGCTCCACATGCTGACCATCTTCAAGCAGCACCGCGAGGTTCTGGAAAGCTGGCAGAGCCGATTCAAATACGTGATGGTGGACGAATATCAGGACACCAACGCCGTCCAGTACCTCTGGCTCCGCCTCCTTGCGCAACAGCGCAAGAACATCTGCGTGGTGGGCGATGACGACCAGTCGATCTACTCATGGCGCGGCGCAGAAGTCGCCAATATCCTGCGCTTCGAAAAGGATTTTCCCGGTGCCAAGGTGATCCGGCTGGAGCAGAATTACCGCTCCACCCCGCACATCCTCGCCGCCGCCGGCGGAGTCATCGCGGAAAACAGCGAGCGCCTCGGCAAGACGCTGTGGACCGAAGTGAACGGCGGCGACAAAGTCCGCGTCATCGGCGTGTGGGACGGCCCGGAAGAAGCGCGCCGCGTCGGCGAAGACATCGAGCGTCTGGAACGCGAAGGCGCCGCGCTCGACCGTATCGCCATCCTCGTGCGCGCCTCGTTCCAGACGCGCGAGTTCGAGGACCGCTTCATCCAGATCGGCCTGTCTTACAAGATCGTCGGCGGCTTCCGCTTCTACGAACGCGCCGAAGTGCGCGATGCGCTCGCCTACTTGCGCGTCATCGCCTCCCCGCAGGACGACCTCGCGTTCGAACGGATCTACAACGCGCCCAAGCGCGGGCTGGGTGACAAGACGCTCGAAAAGCTCCACCGCCACGCCCGCGCACGCGGCATCCCGCTGGCCGCCGCCGCCATCGAACTGTGCGACACGGATGAACTCCCCGCCCGCGCGCGCGGCACGTTGTCCAGCCTGATGCGCTCGTTCATCGGCTGGCGCGACGCGATGGCGACGCTTGTGCCCGCCGAACTGATCCGTACCGTGCTCGATGAAAGCGGCTACACCGCCGCGCTGCAGG
>CAILIO010000245.1 GCA_903834285.1 uncultured Sphingomonadales bacterium
GGCCCGGATCACCACGTCATTGCGGTAGGTGTTGTCGTTATAGCTGTAGGACAGCAGCGCCGAGAGGCCGTGGCCGAAGCGCAGCTCGCCGCTCGCCTCGATACCTGCCGAGCGCACGCCGCCCACATTCTGCAGCGCGTTCGCCGCGCCCACGATGCCGACCGAGGTCGGGATCGTCAGCAGGCGGTTGCGGAAGTTCACGAGGTACGCTGCGAGCACGCCGTGGAACATGCCGCTCTCGAAACGCAGACCCGTTTCATACGTGTCCGACTGCTCGGGCTTGAGGAAGGGCTTGATCGCATCAAACCCGGCCTGGCTCGAGGAGAACGGACCCGCCGTGGTGGCCGAGGCGAAAGCGCGCGTCACTTGCGTGAAGCCGGCGAAGGCTTCGATCGCGGGGGTGAAGCGATAGCTTACGCCGGCATGCGGCTGGAACCAGTCGGTGGTCGAAAGATCGCCCTTGGTGCGCCCGCCCGCGACGATCGGATTGGCGTGGTTGTTAACCTGGAAGCCCTTCCAGCCGAGGCTGATCTTGGCATCGCCCAGCTTGATCTCGTCCTCGACGTAGTACTGGAACGTCTTCGTGTTGAAGGCGATATCCCACTGCGTGAAGAACGGATCGTGCTGGAACTTCAGGTGGTCGCGGCCCGGATTGGTGCGGCTGGTGTAGGCATAAAAGCGCCGTGCCTGCTCGAAGTCGTTGTTCTCGTACCACGCGCCGACGGTCAGGTTGTTCATGCCGAGATCGGCATTGAGGCTGCCGAACAGGCCCTTCCGGTTGATGTTGTACTCGGTGGTGCGCAGCGCCATCGGCACGCCGGTCGGGCTGTTGACATAGGGTGTGCCCCAGGTGCCCTGGCCTTCGTTGTGGTGGAGGTAGGTCTTGAGCTTGAACGTCACGTTCGGTGCGAGCGGCGCCGTCAGGCCGACGGCGGCCAGTGTGTCGCGGCGCAGGCCCGATGCGTCATAATAGGCATCGTCAACGGTCTTAATCAGCCCGGGATAGGTCGTGCCGGCCGCAGGGTTGAGCGGGGTGGTGCCGCTATCGCCGCGGTTGGCGGCAATGTCAGCAACCTGCACGGCCAGCGCGTACTGGCCGGGGCCGAAGTTGTCCGAGTTGTAGCCGAGGCGCTTGATCTGGTCGAGGCTGAGGTCCTGATAGTCCTGCTCGGCGCGGTCGGAGTAGCTGAAGTAGCCGTCGAGCGTCACGGCGCCGAGCGGCAGGATGCCCTTGGCGTTGACATTCAGCTGGCGCTGCTTGCCGTCACCCTTCCACTTGTCGGTGCTGGCATAGGCGAGCGAGGCGAACGCGCGCGCGCCGCTTGTCGTGCCGATCCCGGCGCGCAGGAGGCCACGGTAGGTGTTGTCCGAGCCATAGGTGCCACTGGCGTCGACGCCGAGCGCGTTCTTCGGATCGATCGAATAGAAGTTCAGCGTGCCGCCGAGGTTGTTGGTCGACTGCGTATCGATCGCACCCGAACCCTGGCTGACCACGGTCGAGCCGATGTTCTCGGCGGTGATCGCGCGGCTGATGTGGAGGCCGTTGTAGTTGCCGTACGACATGTCGCCGAGGGGGATGCCGTCGAGGTTAAAGCCCAGCTGGTTCTGGTTGAAGCCGCGGATGGTGATGCGGGTCGACCACTCATAGGTGCCGAAAGCGTCGGCCGACTGGAAGTTGACCGAAGGCAGCTTGGCGATCGCGCGCAGCGGGCTCGTGCCGGCGGCCTCGATGGCAAGGTCAGCGCCCGAAAGCTGCTGGACCTGGCGGGTCTTGCCGGTGCCGTAGACGACGATGGCTTCAGCGTCGCTCGTGTCCGCCGGGGCGGCGGCATCAGTGGTGGTAGCAGCCGGGCCTACTTGCGCGTCGGGCGCTGCGAGGGCGGGGCTGGCGGCGGCGGCAAAGGCCGTCGTGACGAGCAGTACAGTAATAAGGCGCATAATTATCTCCCTCATGAGCCCGTGGGGTGTTGCGGCCGCTAAGGGGAGTATGTGACAGTTTTATGGTTATAATTTATAATCTTAGTTCTGAATTGAATGTGTCTTTGATGCAGTGCGGCATAAAGTCCACATCGGATTTGTATTCGTAAATGACCGGCGGTGAGGCGATTGTCCGTCGCGCTGAATTGCGTCGCGCGGGGCGCTGAGTTCAGCAAGTGTTCAGCCATGCGCAGGCTTCATACCGATCCACGGATTAGCCCTTAAGGGCCCTCTCGCAGGGCCCCCGCCCAACCGGAATCGCGCACACGAAAACGCCCCGCACGCGATGCCGCGGCGGGGCGTTTTCGTGTTTTGCAAGCAAGGCGCGCCGCAGCGCGCGTCTGCTTAGTCTTCCGGCGCGATCGTGACCTTGAGGCCATCGAGATCGGCGGTGAGCTGCACCTGGCACGACAGGCGCGAGCTGTCGTTGCGGTGGTCCGAGCTCTCGAGCAGGTCGTTCTCGTCTTCGCTCATCTTGGGCAGCTTGTCGGCGAAAGCTGGGTCGACATAGATGTGGCAGGTCGCGCACGAGCAGCAGCCGCCGCACAGCGCGAGGAGTTCATCGAAGCCGTTGTCGCGGATCGCTTCCATGACCGAGAGGCCAGCAGCGGCCTCGACAGTGGATTCTTCACCCGAGCGGTTCACCACGACAAGCTTCGGCATCGATCATGTCTCCTGTTGAGAGCGCCGCTCGCACGATTCCCGCGCTCTCTGGCCCCATTTAACCGGGGCTGCTATCGCGCGAGGGGCGCTTTGGCAAGGCGTAGCGCCGCATCATGGCCTCAAAAGGAAACCGCAAGCACATGGGTCTCACCGCCAGCCAGATTGCCGAGGGCCTTGCCCATGTCGGCGCCATGAGCCCCGCGATCGCCGCAGCGGTCGCGCGCGTCGGCCATCCCGAGCCGCGCATCCGCCCGCGCGGCTATGCGACGCTCCTGCGCACGATCGTCGGCCAGCAGGTCAGCGTCGCCGCGGCCGCCTCGGTCTGGGCCAAACTGGAGGCGCTGCTCGGCAATGACATGCCGCCGCACGATCTGCTTGCCGCCGATTTCGATTCCTTGCGCGCCTGCGGCCTCTCGCGCCAGAAGCAGGGCTATGCGCGCAGCTTGTGCGAGCTTGTGGTCACGGGCGAGCTTGATCTCCACTCGCTGCCGCAGAACGACGAGGCCGCCATCGCCCAACTCACCCGGATCAAGGGGATCGGCCGCTGGTCGGCAGAGATCTATCTGCTGTTTGCCGAAGGGCGGCCCGATATCTGGCCGGCCGGCGATCTTGCCGTGCAGGCGGGCATGGCCAAGCTCCTCGGCCTTGCCGAGCGGCCCGACGAGAAGCAGGCCCGCGCCATGGCCGAGGATTGGCGCCCGCACCGCGGCGCGGCGGCGATCTTCACCTGGCATTGCTATAACAATCCGGCGCTGTAGTCTGGCTTTGTTGAGGGGAGCGAAGCCATGTCCCAAACGAGCGCTACCACGATGCCGGCAGTCTTTCGCGAACAGCATCCGGCCGATCACGATGCGGTCGCGGTGGCGATTGCGCTTTGCTGGTTCACACTGCTCGCGGGTTTCGTGCCGGATATGGTGCGCGGCCTCATAACGGGCCACCACTATGTGCTGAGCGCGCATCTGCATGCGGCGTCGGCGGTGGGCTGGATGGTGCTGCTCAGTTGGCAGGCGCTCAAGATCCGCGATGGCCGGCAGGTAGATCATCGTCGCCATGGCCGCCTGATCGGGCGTTGGCTGATGGCCTTCGTGGTGCTGAGCGCGCTGGTCACGGTCTGGACCGCTGATCGCGCTCGTCTTGACGGAACGGTGCTGACGTCAGACGGGAGGCCCTACAACCCGGCCGGGCTTGCCTTCCAGCTTGGCCATGTCATTCCCTTCGTGGTTCTCACCGGGATCGCTCTCATGCGCACCGATCAGCCTGCACTGCACAAGCGGTTGTTGCTCCTGGGCATGTTTGCGGTGCTCGATACTGGCTGGTCGCGATGGCTAGGCCCGGATATGATCAAGCTGCTGGGGCCGGGCTGGGCGGGGCAACTGCTGTTCCGCTTTCCGGCGAGCTGGATCATGCTGGCGGGCATGGCATGGTATGACCAGACGACGCGGGGCCGGCTCCACCCGGCGTTCCTGCCTGCGGCGGGGCTGATCCTTGCCACCCAGCTGGGCTCGGCGATGATATTCTTCACCCCGGGTTGGGGCGCGCTGGCCCAGCGGATCATCGGCGCCTGAATCACCAATCAACGCTTGCAGGCAGCGCACAGCCAGCCATTGTCATGGGACAACTGACGAGCGAAGGGCTGCCATGACGCACAAGACGATCTTCATCACCGGCGGCGCATCGGGCATCGGGCGCGCGGTGGCCGAGCGGTTCGGGCGCGCGGGCTGGTTCGTCGGCATTGCCGATATCAACGCGGACGGAATGGCGGGCACTGCCGCGCTGATCCCGGCAGGTTACTCCTCGTGGCATGTGCTCGATGTGCGTGATCGCGCCGCGTGGGACGTGGCGCTGGCGGACTGCGCGGCCGCCTCGGGTGGCCGGATCGATGTCGTGTTCAACAATGCCGGCATTCCCCTTGGCGGGCGGATCATTGATTGCACCACCGAAGAGGTCGAACGCACGCTCGATATCAACCTCAAGGGCGTGATCTTCGGCGCGCAGGCGGCTTATCCGTGGCTCAAGGTTTCCGCGCCAGGCTCATGCCTGCTCAACACGGCCAGCGCGGCGGGGATCTATGGCGTGCCCGGCGGCTCGATCTATTCGGCCACCAAGTTCGGCGTGCGCTCGATCACCGAATCGCTCGATGCGGAGTGGAAGGATGAGGGTATACTGGTGCGCGATCTGATGCCCGGATTCATCGAAACCCCGCTGCTCGATGTGGCCCCTAACCGCGCCTCGAACGAGGATATCCGGGGCCGCGTGCGCGATGCGGGTCTGGAAATCACGCCCGTCGGCGCGGTGGCCGATGCCGCATGGGCCGCCGTCCACGGCAAGAAGCTCCACACCCTCGTCGGCAAGACCGCCAGCCGCCTCGCCTTCGCCGCGCGCTGGATGCCCGGCGCACTGCGCAAGCAAGTGGGGAGCCGGAGCGGGGCGCTGGGGTGATCGTGCCGGAACCGGATACGCCTACGCGGATTCCTCCGTCCAGGAGAGCCATCGTGGCGTTTGTCTGCGCCCCAATGCTCGCCGCCGCCGCGCTAGCCTTCCTGTTTCCAGCATATGACGGGCTCCCCGATCTGGCGGATCGGGTTTGGAGGAGTTTCCTGATCTACTGGATTTTTGGCGCGTTGCCGCCGACCGTCATTGTCGGCATTCCGCTCTACCTGTTCCTCCGCTCCCGCGTTCGGCCGACGTTGTGGGCATGCGGGGCATCGGGTGCAGCGACTATCTCGATCCCATGGGCAATTCTGACCCTGAGAGCGATGTCAGCGATGGAGGAAGAATCCGATGGTCGGCGGTACTATATCCTGCACGGCAACGTGACGCTTCTTGGCTGGCAGCGCCTCGCCGAAAGTCTGATCGAAATCTCTCTTCTCGGATTTGTCACTGGTGTGATCTTTTGGCTGATCGCTGCGGCCAAGATGCCCAGACAGACACCACCAACCTGATCCTTCTCCCGTTCGTGTCGAGCGAA
>CAILIO010000246.1 GCA_903834285.1 uncultured Sphingomonadales bacterium
CGTTGACGAAACGTGTCGTAACCCTGGTCTGTCCGAACACGTAGCTGGCATCATAGTGCAAATGGCTGCTAATTTCGCCGCTCGCGCCGATCACGCCGCGGAATGTCCGGCGCAGGATGTTTTCGCCGCGCTGCCCGAGGTCGAAGTTGTCACGCGTCACGGTGACGCCCGCGGTCGGGTCCATCGCGGAAGCGATGGCTGCCGGAATATAGGGATTGTCCGGGGCGATCGGCAGATAATAGTCGAAGGTGGGCTGCGCCAGCGAGAAGGACTTGGTCGCGGCGTACTTGATCTCGGTATAGAGCTTGAACGCGTTCGAAAAGTCGTAGTGGCCGATCAGGTTGACCACGTGGCGATTGATCGAGGGGCGCAGGTCGTTCAGGTAATCCGAAACCAGCGTGTCGTCGCTTCCGCGCGAATAGCCCCCGGGGATCTCGGTGCCGAGGTTGTAAGGGTTGCCGTCGCCGGTGAAGTCCGGGATTCCGTCACCGTTGATATCGACAGCACCCTTGCGGGACGACCATTCATAGCGAACGTCGTTGAGCGGAATCCGCGAATAGGAGCCAGGCTTGGTCTTGTCGTAGTCCGGATTGCGGTAGAGCCCGATCGCCTGTGTCCCCGAAAGCGTCGGACGCTGATGACCATCGAGGCGGTCTTCCTCGCTGTGCTCATAAGCAATCGCGATATTGCCCCGGCCGCTCCCGAAGGACTGCCCGAACGTCGCGGCAATCAAGCGCTCCCCGGCATCGCCGTAGCGCGAAATGCCGGCTTGCCCATGGACCGAAAGGCCCTCGAAATTCTGCTTGAGCACGAAGTTCACCACGCCGGTGACCGCATCGGCACCGTATACGGCGGAGGCACCGCCGGTCAGGATGTCCGTACGCTCTATTAGGTCGGTCGGGATCGTGTTGATGTCGACCGACTGGGTGCCATCCAGACCCGAAACATGCCGGCGCCCGTTGACCAGCACCAGTGTGCGGTCGGTACCGAGATTGCGCAAGTTGAGCAAGTTGAGGCCGGTCGTGCCGATATTGGCGCGATCGCCGGAATTGTCCCGCGATGTCGACGAGCCGACCAGCGCGGGCACGCTGGTCAGGAATGTCGTGAGATTGGTCGAGCCCGACTTCTGCAGTAACTGATTCGAGAACGAGACGGTCGGGCTCGCGGTCTGGTAATCGGGACGGCGCAGGCGCGTGCCGGTCACCACGATGGCTTCCGGGGGCGGTGCGTCCGCTGCGGTTTCAGCTTCGGGCTGAGGCTCTGCCTGCGCGTGTGCGATGCTGGGCAGGGCGGCGGTCAAAGCGAAAGTCGAAGCGGCGAAAAGCAGCGCAACGCGCGGCGAACGATCGAGAAACATGATTTTCCCCCAAATGGTCGGCCCGGATTTGTCGGCTCAGACTAAGCCTTTCAAGTCGCTGAGTACCTATATCTGCTTTAACTTAGGTAAGTGGTGCAATCGTGCCACACGGCAGCGTGCCGCACCGTTGCAGCATTGTTTTGTTACAAGGGGAAATGACTGCGGCCACCCGGTCTTAGGTGCAAGACCGGGGGTAAATCGGGCTCAAGTCGGCTCAGGCCGCCTTGCGCATGTCCAGGTCGAGCCGCTGCCAGATCTCAACCAGCGCATTCGTCAGTTCGATCATCATCGGCTCGGTATGCGCCGGTCCCGGAGTGAAGCGCAGGCGTTCAGTGCCACGCGGCACAGTCGGATAATTGATCGGCTGCACATAGACGCCGTATTCGGCGAGCAGGATGTCGCTGACCTTCTTGGCGCGGACCGGATCGCCGACCATCAGAGGCACGATATGCGTGGTCGAGGGCATGACCGGCAGACCCGCATCGGCAAAAGCCTGCTTGAGGAAGGCCGCTGCGGCTTGCTGGCCCTCGCGCTCCACGCTCGACGCCTTGAGATGGCGCACGGCGGCCAGCACGCCGGCCGCCAGCACAGGCGAGAGCGAGGTGGTGAAGATGAAGCCCGGCGCGTAGCTGCGGATCACGTCGATGATGCGTGAATCCGCCGCGATATAGCCGCCCATCACGCCGAACGCCTTGCCCAGCGTGCCCTCGATGATGTCGATGCGGTGCGCCGCTTCGTCACGCTCTGAAATGCCGCCGCCCCGCGCGCCGTACATGCCCACGGCATGAACTTCATCGATATAGGTCAGCGCATTGTACTTTTCGGCAAGGTCGCAGATCGCGTGGATCGGGGCGACATCGCCGTCCATCGAGTAGACGCTCTCGAACGCGATCAGCTTGGGGATCGCGGGGTCGCACTCGGCGAGCAGCTCTTCGAGATGCGCCAGATCGTTATGGCGGAACACGCGCTTCTCCGCACCTGAATTGCGGATGCCCGCAATCATGCTGGCATGGTTAAGCTCGTCGGAAAAGATCACGCAGCC
>CAILIO010000247.1 GCA_903834285.1 uncultured Sphingomonadales bacterium
GAAGAGTTCCGCATCAACATCATCGACACCCCCGGGCACGTCGACTTCACGATCGAAGTCGAGCGTTCGCTGCGCGTGCTCGACGGCGCTGTGGCATGCTTCGACGGCGTTGCGGGCGTTGAGCCCCAGTCGGAAACCGTGTGGCGTCAGGCTGACAAGTACGGCGTTCCGCGCATGTGCTTCATCAACAAGCTCGATCGCACCGGCGCGAACTTCAAGTACTGCGTGCAGTCGATCATCGACCGTCTCGGCGCCAAGCCCGCCGTGCTCTACATTCCGATCGGGATCGAAGCCGAACTGCGCGGCCTGGTTGATCTCGTGCACAACCGCGCGATCATCTGGAAGGACGAATCGCTCGGCGCCGACTTCTTCTACGAAGAGATCCCCGCCGATCTCGCCGACGAAGCCGCGATCTATCGCAGCGAGCTGATCGAACTGGTCATCGACCAGGACGACGAGGCGATGGAAGCCTATCTCGAAGGCAACGAGCCTGACGTGGCAACGCTCAAGGCCTGCATTCGCAAGGGCACGCTGGCGCATGCGTTCGTGCCGGTCGTCTGCGGCTCGGCGTTCAAGAACAAGGGCGTGCAGCCCCTGCTCGACGCCGTTGTCGATTATCTGCCTTCGCCGCTCGACATCGAGGACGTCCAGGGCGTCAAGATGGACAGTGATGAGAAGGACAGCCGCCCCCCCCGGGACGACGCTCCGTTCTCGGCGTTGGCGTTCAAGGTCATGAACGATCCGTTCGTCGGCAGCCTCACCTTCATCCGCATCTACTCGGGTTCGCTCGCCAAGGGCACGTACCTGAACTCGGTGAAGGACCGGAAGGAGAAGGTTGGCCGCATTCTCGAAATGCATGCCAACGATCGCAAGGACATCGACGAAGCCTTCGCGGGCGACATCGTGGCGCTCGCCGGCATGAAGGAAACCACCACTGGCGATACGCTGTGCGCCGAACGGTTCCCGATCGTGCTCGAACGCATGGAATTCCCCGAGCCGGTGATCGAGCTTTCGGTTGAACCCAAGACCAAGGCCGACCAGGAGAAGATGGGCATCGCGCTCAATCGCCTTTCGGCTGAAGATCCTTCGTTCCGCGTCTCGACCGATCACGAATCGGGCCAGACGATCATCAAGGGCATGGGCGAACTGCACCTCGACATTATCGTCGATCGCATGCGCCGCGAGTTCAAGGTGGAAGCGAACATCGGCGCGCCGCAGGTGGCTTACCGCGAATACCTCGGCAAGCCCGTGGACGTGGACTACACCCACAAGAAGCAGTCGGGCGGCACCGGCCAGTTCGGCCGTGTCAAGGTCAAGGTCACGCCGGGCGAACGCGGCAGCGGCATCATCTTCAAGGACGAGATCAAGGGCGGCAATATTCCCAAGGAATATATCCCCGCGATTGAAAAGGGCTTCCGCGAAACGGCCGCTTCGGGCTCGTTGATCGGGTTCCCGATCATCGACTTCGAGATCACCTTGTATGACGGCGCGTACCACGACGTCGACTCCTCGGCGCTGGCGTTCGAAATCGCCGGCCGTGCGGCGATGCGCGAAGTTGCGCAGCGCGCGGGTATCAAGCTGCTCGAGCCGATCATGAAGGTTGAAGTTGTCACACCTGAGGACTTCATCGGCGATGTCATCGGCGACATGAACAGCCGCCGCGGGCAGATCCAGGGCACAGACAGCCGGGGCAATGCCCAGGCCGTCGAAGCGCTGGTGCCGCTGGCCAACATGTTCGGCTACGTGAACACGCTGCGTTCCTTCACCCAAGGGCGCGCGAACTATTCGATGTTTTTCTCGCACTACGACGAGGTCCCTGCGAACGTAGCTACCGAGATCAAGGAGAAGCTTGCCTGATCGTTCCGATCGGGCTAGGGGCGGCGCCTGATTTTTTGGCGCGAGAATTTTCAAGGAGGGCGTTCGGCAAGTGCCGCCTCCCTCAGCAATCAACTTTTAGCGAAAAGAAGGTTTGAGCAATGGCTAAGGCTAAGTTTGAGCGGACCAAGCCGCACTGCAACATCGGCACCATCGGTCACGTCGACCATGGCAAGACCACGCTGACGGCGGCGATCACCAAGGTTCTCGCCGAGACCGGTGGTGCGACGTTCACCGATTATGCGAACATCGACAAGGCGCCGGAAGAGCGCGAGCGCGGCATCACGATCTCGACCGCACACGTCGAGTACGAGACTGCCAACCGCCACTACGCGCACGTCGATTGCCCGGGCCACGCTGACTATGTGAAGAACATGATCACCGGTGC